>JBFMGU010000169.1:0-23130 GCA_040752415.1 Myxococcota bacterium | reverse complement strand
GGCCACCTTCACCGTTCACGCGTTACCGGCAACGGGCAGCCCCTACATTGCAGGCCGGTTCTCCAGCGCGCTGAATCGGTCGGTCCGGTCGCATCGCGTGCCGTTTTCCGTCGTCATGACGGCGCGGATCCGGGGCTGACCATTGCCGGCCACCTGCGGATCTGCTTGCGCCTGCGGCCAAGCGTCGTCTCAAAGAGCCGCACCCAATCTCATTGGCGGGAGTCCCGTCAGCGCGAACCGTTCGGTGCCGGCAATGGCCACGGGATCACGTCGTCGTCCTTCGCCGGGCGTCACGGTCAACCGGAGCGGACACGCTGCAACAGGCTCGGTAAGTCCTCCGGACGTCACGGCGGCCCCGGCGGCAGACCCCGTGGCGCTCGGTCCCTCCACCGGTGCATTCTCCATCTCCCATGCCGGACGCCTCCACGCGCTTTGTTCCCGCGCTCCCCACCAACGTGGAGCTCACCGCGTCCACGTTGATACGCGGCGCCTATGACCCCTGCGTGCGCGTGCGCAACGGGGTGCTCTGGCGCGCTTGCATGACTCCCCATGGCCCCGCCACCGCCTCCTACCGCCACGACGGAGAACACATTGCGGTGGAGGCCTGGGGCGCGGGTGCGGAGTGGGTGTTGGCGCACGCACCCGAGCTGCTGGGGAGCCGTGATTCCCTGGAAGGCTTTGAGCCCACCGGAAAGCTGAAGGACATCCACCGGCGTCACGCGGGCCTGCGAGTTCCCAGGACCCGCAACGTCTATGAAGCGCTACTCCGCGCGGTGATCGAGCAGCGGGTGCAAGGGCAGGAAGCCGCCCGGAGTCATCAGCAGATTGTCCGTCGCTACGGCGTTCCCGCACCGGGTCCGGAGGGGCTCTTTGTTCCGCCGCTGCCGGAAGTCCTGGGCAGGATTCCCACCTACGACATGGTGCCCCTGGGAATCGAACGCAAGCGCGCGGCGTCACTCCACAACCTCGCCCTGCGCGCGAAGTTCGTCGACAGTGTGGTGGACCTGCCCAACCCCGAAGCAAGCCAGAAGCTGCAGCTGCTCGACGGCGTGGGCCCGTGGACCGCCGCGGAGGTGGCACTGACGGCGTTGGGCGACGCGGACGCGGTTCCGGTGGGTGATGCCAATTGGAAGAACGTGGTGAGTTACGCCTTCACCGGGGAGCCTCGTGGCGACGACACGCGGATGCTGGAGCTGCTCGCGCCCTACGCCGGCCATCGCGGTCGCGTGTTGCTCTTGATTGCCGCCGCGGGAATCACCGCGCCGCGTCTTGCTCCCCGTCGGGCGCTGGGACATCCCGGAATGTCGCGACGACAGAGGTGACGTGGCGCGGCGGGGAAAGCCCGCCGTTCCAGCGCTCCGCGGCGAGGGCCAGCAGCGTGTACGCCGCCACCGCAACGAGCAGCATCACCGGATTGTCCTCCAACCACGCCACGGCCGGAGCGGTGGGATTGGACAACGACGTCGTTCGCTCGATCAACCAGCCTACGCTGAGGACCATGGTGGCTGCCGCACCCACGATGCGAAAACCGTCATACGCCCGCGTGCGCGCAAGCAGCAGCAGCCACGGCGTCGCCAGCGCCAGGAGGCCGAGTTGGGCGAGCTCGATCCCCACGTTGAATCCCAGCAGGGTCCACACGGTCTGCGCCCATCCCAGGTCCCGCTCCGAAATCGCGCTGGCAAAGGCGAGCCCGTGGATGAGCCCGAACGCACCGGCCAGGAACGCTTCCCGACGGGGGAAGATGGGACGAAGCGCATGGGCCGCGGAAATGAGGATCGTGCCCGCAACGCACGCCTCGACGAGAACCGATGGCAGCACGGTCACACCCAGCGCGCCGAGCGCCAGCGTCGCGGAATGCCCGACCGTGAACGCCGACACCACCCGGCAAAGGGCCATGAGCGCGTCACGGGTCCGCCGACGTCCCCGCCAACGCCTCGCCGACGCCGCCACCGGCGCCACCAGTACCAGCGCGAACAGGAAGAGCACGTGGTCGGTCCCTGTCCTGATGTGCTCCGCACCGAGGGAGACCGTCCCCCCGAAGGCGCGCCAGAGGCTCCCGGACCTCGTCACGGTCACGTCCTTGCGACCCGCATGCACCGTGCCCACCAGCTGCACCGGACCCGTGACCTGCCCCGTCGACCAGTCCGACCGCACGTACACCTGGATGTGATGGGACACCACCTCGTGCGCCACGATGTCGTCGGCAAGCCTGAGCGACGCCATGGCGTCACCGTCGGGCGCGCGCAGTGCGATGCGGAAGAGAGCGCGTGGCCCGTCCTCCGCGTCGTGACCCACCACGTCAACGACCTCGCAGTCCCAGGTCCTTCCGCCCGCCAACGAGGATGCACGCAGGTGCTCCGCCGCATAGCCACGAAGCAGCTCGCGGTGCCGCTGGACCATGTGCTGCGCGGATTCATGCTCCTCCGCCAACGGACGACGAAGCGCCCTCTCGAGCTCCTCCACGGGCACGTCCTGCTCCACGCGGGCACCGTCCACCGTGAAGTCGACGAACACCACCGAGCCCGGCGTGGGATGCGCGCGCGCCTCGCCGCCAACCACCAGCGTGGCGACCACCGGGAGACACGCGGCGCACAGGAGGCGTCTCACTGCGACACGTACTCCGCGCCGTAGTCGCTCGCCTTGTCGCGCCAGATGGTGTGGTAGTGCACGCGGTCCCGGTAGACGATGCCGCCCTGCACGCTGAACTCAATCCACACGCGCGGCCCATCAATGCGGAAGTATGAGCTCTGCGTCGTCAGGTCCGCGGAGCCGGAATAGCCCACGTAGGTTTCATTGAGTGCTTCGTCGCTCTGGTAATCCGCGAGCAGCGCGGCCGCGACGGGGTCCGCCACGTTGTTCACCCACGCCGCCATGGCCGTCTTCACCAGCTCCTTCTGGTCGGCGGAGAGCGTCGATACGGCCACGCCTCTCCCGGTGGTCCCGGAGGGATAGACGAGCGAGGACGGATACTTCGTGTCCCCGCCGCCGCCGCCGCCCGGACCGCCTCCCGCGGGGCCGTTCACCAGGTCGCTGAATGTACCGGTGAGCTGTGCCGCGGTCCCCACCGACGCCAGGAGCGCCACGCCGGCAGCGCGCTGCGCCTCCAGTGGAGCGTGCGACTGACCATTGCCGTCGGTCCATGTGGTGGGCTCCACGCCGTCAAAGAGCGGGGTCGCGCTGGTGCAGCGCCCGTTGTACGTGAAGTTGTACGCAAGGTGGTGGCCGGCGATCTGCAGCATCCACGCGGAAGTTGTCGACGGCGTCCCGTGGATGGAGAAGTAGTAGAGACCGCGGCCGTAGTCCGTGGAGGAGGCGTTGCCGTCGGTGACCAGCCACTCATCCGCTTCTCGCGCTTCCGTCAACAGTGTGGAACCCGTGGCCCCTGCCGCAACGTCCACCAGCGCCTGCGCGGCGGTTTGCGCTTCCGCGCTCATATCGCCAATGCGCACGCCGTTGCGCTGAACAAACGTGATTGGAAAGTTGGACCATTGCTGGGCATTGGCCAGGGTCGTCTCGTACTGGATGGCGGTCCGTTGCTCCTCGGTCAAGGCGGCCAGGAGCGCGTTGGCCGCACCCACCACGGCGGCGGTGTTGTCGAAGGTGGTGGCGGAATTCGTGCAATCGGCGGTGCCACCCGAACCTGACGCGCCGCTGCTCGACGTGGTGCCACCCGTCGATGAGCTGCTGCTGCTCGAAGACGTGCTGCTGCTGCTCGAAGATGTGTTGCCGGCGGTGCTGGCGTTGGAAGTGGTTCCGTCTCCGCTGCAGGCGAAATGCACCACCATCCCAAGGCCAACCACACCCGCGAGGAGAAGGCTGCGCTCCTCTGGGTTCCACCGCGACTCTATGCTCATGGAATACCTCCGATCATCCGCAGGGATGAATTGTGTGAACGTGTTCACGACGACGCACTGGCTCGCCGTGGGGAGAAGCTCACGCCTCCACCGGGACAACCAACGACGCCACGAATCCGTCCGTCTTGCTTCCGCTCACCGTGGCCAGCTGCTGGCTTCCAGCGTCGCCGGCGAAGACGTTGTCGGTGGCGCGCGTGGTCATGCCCAGGTTGCGCGCGCTGGAGTCGTACCCGTCCGCCGAATACGCCTCCAGACATGCGGACTCCGGCAGGGCGAGTTGTGACGTGGCGATCTTGTTCCGGTACGAGCTGGTGTCGGCCAGGTTCCGGTAGACCTCGAAGTGGATGTGCGGCCACCTGCCGGAGTAGCAGCCTGGAAAGATCGACGTGAACGTGACGTTGCCGTCGGCGTCCGTCTCCTGCACGCCTCGCAGGTAGTTCTCATCCGCAACGGTGTAGAGGGAGTACTCGCCGTCGCGGTCGCAGTGCCAGAGGTAGATGGCAAGTCCCGCAAGCGGGGCACACATGGCGCTGCTGTTGACGAGCTGGAGCTGAATCCGGAGCGGGACCCCTTCCGCGTTTCCGGTGGCGGATCCAAAGCTGCCGCGGATGTCGGAACGGACGACGCCGGAGGCCGTCAGCGCGTTCTTTCCGTTGGAACCGTCGCCGGGGTACGGCCCCGCCGTCTCCTCCGGAATGGTGACGCAAGCGTCCGCGGCCGTTCCGCACCCCACGCTGCCCAGGAGCGGCACCGTGCTCAGGCTCATGAGCGCCTTCAGCATCTCACGACGATCCATTGCGGCCCGTCGCATTCGCGCGTCCAACTCCCGCGTGAGTCCGTGCCGGTGCGCTTCCACCATCTTGGCGTTCCTGCGGCCAGGGATTCCCATGAATGACACTCCCTTCGCGCCGGTTGGACCGGGGTCCACGCTTGCGAACAAGCCGGGGCGACCTCACTGCGTTCCGTGAGAGGTCGATGGACCAAAGCGGGTCCTTCCAATTTTGTTGGGCGGCGATCCGGATCAGGTCATGGCGCGGGTCGGTCTGTATGAGCGCTGCACCCGGGGCCAGCCTCACCGCGTGGCGCTTGGCGTTCGTGCGGGGCCTTCTACGCCGTCACGACGGTTGGCGGGCCGCGGACGACGGGAGGGCGTGCGGTGTCACCGGAGCGCGCGTTTCGGCACGGAGCTTACGGGTCACCAGGAGATGACCGGTGACGGCGGAGGTCACCAGGACTCCCGGCAGCAGCACGTAGGGAAAGCGCGTGACCCAGATGTTGGTCGGCTCATTCATGAACACGCGGAACGGCACCGGGAACGACGTCATGGCGATGAAGAAGATGTTCCCCAACGTGATCCAGCCCAGCCCGTTCCACGCCAGGACCAGTTTCCGGTTCTCCCGACCGGAGAGGAACAGCAGCGCCGCCAGCACCGCGGGCACCAGGTCCATGTTGTAGCCATGGAAGGAGAGCTGCGGCGGCGCAATTCCCTCCGCCACGCCCAGCGCGATCATGACCTCGGTGGGGATGCGGAAGGCCTGGAACCCCACGAGGGCGCGGTAGGACAGGGCCTGCATCAGCGTCGTGCCCAGGCGGGAGAATGCAATCCCCGCCGCCAACGCGAAGTGCGCGAACATGAAGAACGCGACATTCGGCGGGACCCGCTCGAAGCGGCCGAGCACACCGCTCATTCCCAACGCGGAATCCACGACGAAGAGGGCCACCATGGTGAGCGCGCCGGAGATGGCCAGGCCCTTGTTCGCCCCATCCACAACGACGATCCTCCGCAATGCCAGGAGCCACATGACGGCGACCAGGACCAGGGTGATGAACAGCAACAGCGCGGAGTTGCTCATGGGTCGTTCCTCCCCACCAGGAAACTGCGAGCAGCGTTGAGAATCTCGTCGGAAAGCGGGTGATCACTGCCAGCCACCGCGCGACTGAGGATGAGCGCGCCCACGTAGGTGCACATCACGCCGATCCATTGGTCGCGGGCCATGGGCGTCCCCGGGGGCCCGAACAGGGCGCGACGCTGCTCAATCATCCCATCCAGCTCCTCCGCGAACTCCCGACGAAGCTCCGGCGAAGCCCTCCCCAGGTCCCGCGCCAACGACGCCACCGGGCATCCCTCCGCCACGTCCTGCCGGTGCCTGGGGCTCAGGTAGAAACCGAGGAAACGTGTGAGTCGCTCCGCGGGCGGGAGGTCCGCGGGGATGGACGCCGCCACCATCCGCGCCGTGCGGTCCATGGCCCACCGCAGCGACTCCACGATGAGTCCGTTCTTGTCCCGGAAGTACGCGTAGAACGCGCCGTGCGTGAGCTCCGCGTCCGCCATGATGCGAGCAATGGAGGCGTGGAGACCGTCGGTCTTGAGGCGACGGGATGCGGCCTCCAGGAGCTGTTGACGCGTCTTTTCCTTCTTGCGGGCACGTGATGTCTGCGCATCCATGGGCGCGCACCATAACGAGACGATCCCATGATGTGAACAACGATGTTTGTGTCGAATTCCCGTGCATCTTCGCGCGCTTGGAGAATTCGTATGATGGTCATGCGGACCCGCGTTGCACGGGGTCCGGGCGTGGTTACAGTCGGCGACATGAGCTCGTCTTTTGTCACGCGTGGCCTGGTGTTGCTCCTTGGGACGGGTGCGCTGCTCGGGTGTCACGCGGGCAGCACGCAGCCGTTGTTCACACCGGAAGACGTCGTCACGCCGCTGCCCGCGGTGCAGGGGACGTTCCAGCAGGAGGGAGAGAAGGGCTCCCGCCTCACCATCGAGCCGCACTCCGCGACGTCCTACAAGGTGGTGTTCACCACTGACGACGGGACGGCGCCGCTCGTGGTGGTTCCCTTCACGCTCAAGGGCGTGACGGGGAAGACGTTTGTCGACGCGCAGCTCATGGAGGATGCATCCACCAAGGGGGTCCTCCCCTACGTGGTGCGCCCGCACTTCCTCCTCGCCGCGGAGATCAAGGACGACGCGCTCACGCTCTGGCCGGTGGACAGCGACTTCATCAAGGGCCATCGCGGCAGCAGGGGCTTTCCCAGCTCGACGGCGATTGGCAACGGAGAGAGCACCTTCGTGTTGTTCACCGACGAGACCAAAGCGCTGCGCAATGCCATCAAGAAGTACGCGGGCCAACCCAAGACGTGGGCCAAGCCGGTGGTGTTCCGTCGGGTCAAGAGCTGATCCGCAACGAAGTGGGTAGAATCATCCCCATGCAAACCAACGCCTCCGCCCCCGCGGTGCTCACCGGCACCTCCGGCCTGGGCGACTACCCCTCCGAGGAACGCCGTGAGCATCAAGCCCGTGGCTGGGCGGAGACGCTGGGAGGCGAGCTCGTGCATTATGGCGAGAGCGTGCAGGGGCGGCCGCTCACCGCGGTGCGCGTTCCTGCGACGGGAAACACGTCGTCCCGGGTCCTGTGCGCCGCCAACATCCACGGCGTGGAGCTGATTGCCGGTCGCGTGGCGTTGGGTCTGCTGGATGGATTGCACCGCGGCGAGGGGCTGCTGGGTGAGCTGCGGGAGAAAGCGGAGGTCTGGGTCATCCCCTGCGCCAATCCCGACGGATACGCGCGCACCGTCGCGCAAGGCGGGGTGGGAACGCTGGCGCAACTGCGCACCAACGCGCACGGCGTGGACCTCAACCGCAACTTCCCCCTGCCGCACGGTGCCAAGCCCTCGCGCAAGCCCTTCACCGGCTCCCACCGTCACGGCGACGCGACCTACCGGGGTCCCGCCCCGCTCAGTGAGCCGGAGGTGCGCCACCTGGATGCGCTCTTCGCCGCGCAGCGGTTCCACGCGGTGCTTAGCCTGCATTCGTTCATGGGCACGCTCATTCCCGCGCGCGTGCTGGAGCGCGAGGAGTACAACGCGTACGGCCAGCTGTGTCGGGCGTTCGTGGGGCGGCAGCAGCGTTGGGGCTACCGGCGCATGGGCAGCATGGTGTTCGACGCGTTCACCGGCGAGCTGGAGGACCACGTGCACCACACGTACCGGGCGTGGGCCTGTTGCGTGGAGTCGTTCCCGGTTCCGCATTCCATCCGGCAGCACCTGCGCGCGCCCTCGTTGTTCTGGCGTTTCAACCCGCGGGAAGCGCTGACCTACGTGGCCAATGACGTGCCGGGGCTCGCCGCGTTCTTCCTGCACGCGCTGTCCCTGCCCCGTCCCGGTGGTGAGCGATGAACGCGCCTGACGTCGGCTCCCGGTGGTATTCCAGCGGGTTCCAGATTGACCGGTGCGCGCGGTGAAGCGCTACGATGACGACGTGAACCATGTAGGGGATGCCGAACCGCACTTGGCGGTGGAAGCAGTCACAGTGAGCGCGGTTCGTCAGCCCGGGGCCTCGCCGACACCGGACCGTTCACCACGCCGCTGCACCCCGCCAATGAGATGGGGTGCAGCTCTTTTGGGACGACGCCCTGGGCTCCCTGCCAATGAGATTGGCAGGCATCAGAAAGGGTACGTCCTGCTCCCCACTGAGCCGGGTTTGTCCTGTCGCAGGACTGACATTGGAACAGAATGCACCACGCCCCCTACGAGCTCTCCCTGGACGATTCGTGATGGGTGCGCGCCTCAGGCTACAGTTCGCGAGCTCACGGGCGCTGGAGTCTGAAGGACGATGAAGGACGAGTTGGGCGACCGCATGAAGGAGTACGAGCTGGCCGAGGCCGGAAGACGCCTCATGGCCCGCTTGCCGGTGTGCGCGCGCATCGACGGGAAACGCTTCTCCCGCTTCACCGAGGGACTGCCCCGCCCCTATGACGAGCGGCTCTCCCGCCTCATGGTGGACACCACGCGCTACCTGGTCACGGAGAGCGCGGCACGGGCCGGCTACACACAGTCCGACGAGATCAGCCTGCTCTGGTACCCGGATGAACCCAAGGGACAGGTCTTCCTCGACGGGCGCATCCAGAAGCTGACCTCCATCCTCGCCTCCATGGCCACCGCGTTCTTCAACGCCGAGCTGCCCACGCGCATCCCAGAGAAGGCCGGCACACTGGCGCTGTTTGACTGTCGCGTCTGGGCCGTCCCGACGAAGGAGGAGGCCGCCAACGTCTTCCTGTGGCGGGAGCTGGATGCCACCAAGAACTCCCTGAGCATGGCGGCGCGCGCGTACTACCCGCACGAGGAGATCACCAACCGCAAGAGCGCGGCGCTGCACGAGCTGCTCCACCAGAAGGGCATCAACTGGAACGACTATCCCGCGTTCTTCAAGCGCGGCACGTTCATCCTGCGACGTCGCACCTCCCGGAAGTTCACCGCCGACGAGCTCACCGCGCTCCCACCCGGGCACTCCGCCCACAGGGACCCGGAGCTGGTGGTGACGCGCACGGAAATCACGCCGGTGGAGCTTCCGCCGTTTGCCAAGGTGCTGAACCGCGTGGGTGTGCTGTTTGACGGCGAGGAGCCACGCACCGCGGCCACCTGACGCACCGGTTCTTGCGGGCCAGGAAGGAGGCCGTTAGAGAATGCTTCATCCGCCCCGGAGGCCCGCCGTGAAAGACCAGGACCACGACGAAAAGATCGACGCAGCCAAGCCCGGTGACGACGAGGCCTCATGGTCGCGCCGCGTCTTCCTGGGTGCTGCGGCGGCGGGCGCGGCCGGACTGGTGATGGGGGCGCGGGAGAGCAACATGGTGTCAGGTGAGAAGACCGGCGGGAAGCTGCCCACGCTGTACATCCCCCACGGCGGCGGTCCGTGCTTCTTCATGGAATGGACCATGGGCCCGCGCGACACGTGGGACAACATGGCCAACTGGCTGCGCAGCGTCGGACAGCGTTACGCGAAGCCCAAGGCGCTGCTGGTCATCTCCGCGCACTGGGAGGAGCGCGTGGTGACCGTGCAGTCCGGGGAACGCCCCGCGCTCTTCTACGACTACTACGGCTTTCCGCCGCACACCTACGAGCTGACCTGGCCCGCTCCCGGCGCGCCCGCCGTCGCCGCGCGCGTCCGTTCCCTCCTCGAGAAGGCGGGCATCCCCAGCACGGAGGACAAGAACCGCGGCTTCGACCACGGCGTCTTCGTCCCGCTCAAGGTTGCGTACCCCGAAGCTGGCATCCCCACGCTCCAGCTCTCGCTCAATGCCAACCTGGACCCGGCCACGCATCTCGCCATCGGCCGTGCGCTGGCGCCGCTGCGCAACGAGGGCGTTTTGATCATTGGCAGCGGGATGAGCTTCCACAACATGCGCGCGTTCATGCGGCAGGGCGTGCTCGGCGAGTCGCAGCGCTTTGACGGATGGCTGGCCAACACCTGCTGTGGTGAGCCTCCCGCGCGCAACGCGGGCCTGGTGCAGTGGGCGCAGGCGCCCGCCGGCCGCTTCAGCCACCCGCGCGAGGAGCACCTGCTGCCGTTGATGGTGGTGGCCGGCGCCGCGGATGGGGAGGCGGGGCGCCAGGTCTTCACCGACCAGGTCATGGGCGTGGTGGTCTCCGCGTTCGAGTTCGGTGATCAGCACGCTTAGGCCTCGCGCCGGGCACGACAGTTGACGCTTCGCGTTGGCATCGCTATCCTCACCTCCATGCACGGCAATCTGCGCACCACCACCACGACCACCACCACCGCAATCGGCGGGGACGGATGGACGTGCGCGCATTAGCCTGAAGCAGAAACCACGTCGGACCGGAAGCCCGCCCAGCAGCACACGGCGGGCTTTCACGTTTCTGTGGGCCATCTCCGTGACGCTGTCGGGCGCTTCCCTCACGGAGAGCAACCATGTTGGACCACAACGATCATCGCTCCATTGGAAACCGTCTGGACCTGTTCCACCTGCAGGAGGAGGCCCCCGGCGCCGTGTTCTGGCACCCGCGCGGCTGGGCGCTCTTCCGCAGCGTGGAGGACCACATCCGCGCCAATGTCCTGCGCGCGGGCTACCAGGAGGTCCGTTCACCGCAACTGCTGAGCCAGCCCATCTGGGAGGCCTCCGGACACTGGGGCAGCTTCCAGAAGGACATGTTCATCCTCCACGACGACGACGAGAACCTGGCCATCAAGCCGGTGAGCTGTCCCGGCGCCATCCAGATCTACGCGCACGCGTTGAGATCCTACCGGGACCTGCCCATGCGCCTGGCGGAGTTCGGCCACTGTCACCGTCATGAGGCGCGCGGCGCCTTGATGGGACTGATGCGCCTGCGCGCCTTTGTCCAGGATGACGGCCACATCTTCTGCGAGCCGCAGCACGTGGAACAGGAGGTGAGGTCCTTCTGCGCGCTGCTTGGCGTGGTGTACCGCAGCTTCGGCCTGCCGGAACCGCAGGTGTTCTTCTCGTCGCGGCCGGAGGTGCGCGGTGGTTCGGAGGAGGATTGGGACCGCGCGGAGGCGCTGCTCCATGACGCTGCGGCGCAGGCGGGTCTCTCCCCCGAGGAGCAGGCGGGTCAGGGCGCCTTCTACGGTCCCAAGCTGGAGTGGCATCTCAAGGATGCGCGCGGTCGGTCCTGGCAGTGCGGCACGCTGCAACTGGACCTGGTGATGCCTAAGCGCTTCGGGATCTCCTATGTTGACGCGAAAGGGCAGCGCGCCGCACCGGTGATGCTGCACCGTGCGCTGCTGGGCAGCCTGGAGCGCTTCGTGGCCATCCTGCTCGAGCACCACCGCGGACGGCTGCCGCTCTGGCTCTCTCCCGAGCAGGTGGCGCTGTTGCCCGTGGGTGGCGCGGGGCACGCGCACGCGCGACGGATCCACGCTTCCCTCGTCGGCAGCGGGGTGCGGTGTCACCTGGATGCGCGGGAGGAGTCGCTGTCACGACGCATCCGCGACGCCCACCAGCGTGGCGCCTCCCAGATCTGGATTGCCGGTGAGCGGGAAGCGCAATGCGGCGGGGTCTCCGTGCGCGAGCACCGGGAGCAACGCGTGCTTCCCGTCGACGAGGCGCTGCACGCCCTGCAGCCACGCCTGCGCCCTCCCGAGGAGCAACCCGTGGTCCTCCCCCCCGTGCCGCGGTGTTGAGGGTTCATTCACATGTGCAGGTTGCGCGGGCGGAACATTCGAACCGGTCCCACTCCTCGACGTAGGCACACGCGTTGCCATTCCCCAGGCAATCCTCCCCGCCCCGACACGTACTGGTGCCGCGCTCACACACCAGGCGCAGGGTGAAGCCGCAGCAGTCGCTGCTGGGGACCTTGCTCTGGGAAAGCGCCCCCAGGCTGAGGAGGCACAGGCCATCGCAGTCGTCGTCGGTGCGGCACTCGGCGGGAATGCAGATGTTGGGATGCACGCCGCCAACTCCGTCGCAGGCACAGACCTCGTTCGCCGCGCAATCGGCGTCGGAGCGGCAGGTGGCCTGGTAGCAACCGCAGCCGTACGGGTTGTCCGCGCAGAAACCATCCGCACAGTCGCTGCCGACGAGACAGACATTGGTGCCGAGGTTGTCGTCGGGAGAGCAGGCTTCCGCCGCGGGGGACGGACACGTTACCGCTGTCACGCGGTGCCGGAGCGGAGGGTGGATGTCGAGACCCACGATGGCGTAGCCCAGGTCATCTGGAGTGACGGCCGCGTCGGTGGGTGAGCCAGCGTCGTGGGCGGATCGGGAGGCGTCCGGGCCGCCCACGTTGCCCGGGCTGACCACGTCACACGCGCTCCAACACGAGACCAGGACCAGCAGGGCGAGCGAGGGCCGGGGAGGCATGGGCGCGGAGCATACCGCGTGGACCTCACGTCCGCTGGCCACCACGTCGACGCCACGCAGACAAGAGCGCGAGCGACGCGATGAACACCGCGGGCCAGGGCACCACCTCCCCGTCAATCTCGCCCGCACCACTGCAGCCACCGCTGCTCGTCTGCGTGGTGTCCTCCTCCGCCTGCCTCATTGACGTCGTCGTGGGATGTCCCGGGATGGTCAATCCGACCTCCGCGCTCAGCGAGCCCATGCGCACCCGCACCGTCCGCGTCTCGTCGCGCTCCGGCATCTCTCCCACGTAGCGCACCAGCGCAAGGTCCGTGCGCGCCAGAGACGGATCCGCCTCCGCCAGCAAGTCCCAGCGCTCCAAACCCTCGTCGAGCTCCCACGCCAGGGGCGCCTGCCACAGCACCGTGTCGTCGGGAAGCAGCGCCGTGGCGTGGACCCAGTAGTAGCGCCTTTCCGGGATGCCCGTGGCTTCGACGTCGAGACGCACCACGTCCTCGGGATTGCCGACACGCACCGTGAGACGACCGAGCTCTTCACCCCGATGCCGCAGCGTCAGCAACCGCTCCGCGCCCGGCCTTCCGCCCGACGTCAACACCACGCCCACCATGCGCCAGTCATTGACGACCCATTCCTCCTGGGCGCCAAAGTCGAAGTCCGCGGCGTGGAAGTACAACGCCACACCCGACTCATCCCGCAGCGCGGGACGGAGCAGCAGGCGCTCCCGCGGCGCCATGACCAGCTCGGTGCCCACGTCGGGCCAGAACGGCGCCATGCCGCTTCCCAGGCCCAGCGCGATGAGCGCGCCGAGGTGCAACATCGGATCGGTCACCTCCGCCGTTGTTGCCTCGCGCACCTCCACTTCCACGCAGTCCGACACCGGGCCCTCGAACGTGATCTGCGCGGTGCCGGGCCGGCTCGCGCGACCGGCGAAGTGGTTGTACTCGGTGATGACGTCGGAAAAGAGGTCCGCGGGCTCCACCACCGGGTGCGTGCTCGGGCTTCCGTCTCGGCCCACCAGGTCGTTCGCCGACAGCACGACGGGCGCGCCCACGGCCACCGGCATTCCCGGTCGCCACAAGCCCAGCGGATTGCTGGGGTCCGCGTTGAACCAGATGAGCCCACGCTTTCCGCGAAAGTCGCGCAGGTGGCTGAGCGCATCCAGCAACGCCCACAACATCTGCTCCACCGCCGTGAAGATCTCACTGAGCGCCACCACCAACGCGTCCGCCACCGCCTGCGCAATGGGCCCGATGATCGGGTCGGTGACGTCTTCCACGATCTCGCCCGCGATCTCATCCACAACTTCCGTGGGCGGCGCAGGCAAAGGCGGAGGCGGCGGGAGCGTGGCGGGAATGGGCGGAACCGGAGGGCAGTACGCCGCGGAAAGAACCAACGCCATCACCAGGGTCCAACACACTCGACGCATGACGCACCTCCGGACCCGCCCGCCAGAGCCAGCGCCATGCCAGCAGAAAACCCGAGGGCTTTCGCGACGTGCGCGTGGTCACGTGTGACTTTCTGCGGGGCGGTACCGTCACACTGTGATGCGCCGGCACATCACCTCTGGCGACGTGGGATGGAGCGGGAGAGGAGACGCTATTCCTTGAGAACCATGTCTATGCAGAGCACCGCGGCAAGGATGAGCGCGCGCACCGGGTCGTCGTACGCCACGGTGGGCTCGATGTTGAGGACGTAGTTGTCGGCGGTGGTGAGCAGCTCCCGGCCCAGGCCACCCCACTCGCGGCTCACCGTGGCCAGCGTGGCGTCGCCGCGGAGGAACTTGAACTCCCAGCTGGTCCAGCTGCCCTTCAGCTCACAGGTGGGCCGTCCTTCCGCGTCGGACACCTGGAACGCGCCGCCAATGGAGAAGAGGCGCTGCTGGAAAGAGCCCAGCGACGTGCCGCCCCCGTCGGTGACGGCGACGTTGGAGAGGAACAGGGAGATGCCACGCCGCACCACCAGCATGGGCGCGCCACCCGGCGGGCGGATGATGAGCTCGAACGGCGTCATGCGCTTGTAGTCGGTGAAGCGCAGCAGCTTCGTGATGGGCCCCAGGTTCTCCTCGCGACATTCCAGGACCACCGCGCCGGTTTCCGGGTCCAGCACGTCAAAGTTGTTGGCCGCCTTCAGCAGCCCCACGTGTTCCTTCACCACGAAGACGTTCTTGCGGAGGAGCGGATGCATGGTCGGCGTGGATACCACGTCGACCGTGGCGCGCGGCAAGCCACGACGATTGACGACGTGAACCATGTCGGGGCTGCCGAACCGCGCTGGTGGTGAAGCAGGCGCAAAGTGACCACGACCTGGAGTGCGGCGGGCCCTCGCCGCCCTGGTCAGGGTCGCGCGGCTTGGACAACCGTCAAGGCTCCACGCGCCCCGAGACCACGCCTCGCCCGACGTCATGGAGTCCCAGGGCTGTTCGACCCGCGGTAGACGCGCTCGGCGCCGGCCAGGGCGGCGAGGGCCCGCCGCACTCCCGGTCGTGGTCCGATGGACGCGGTCGGGGACCACGTGTCCAAATTGTTCTGACGCAGCCCCAACATGCTCCAAGCAGGTCTTCTGCTACGCTGCGCGCATGAACTTCTGGCTGATGAAGAGCGAGCCTGACGTCTTCTCCATCGATGACCTCGCCCGCGACGGGCGCACCAGCTGGGAAGGCGTCCGCAACTACCAGGCGCGCAACTTCATGCGCGACGGCATGCAGGTGGGAGACCTGGTGCTCTTCTATCATTCCAACGCGGACCCGTCGGGAGTGGCGGGCGTGGCGCGGGTCTGTCGCAACGCGTATCCCGACCCTTTCCAGTTCGACCGCATGAGCGAGTACTACGACCAGGCCTCCCCCAAGGGCGCGCCGCGCTGGCTGATGGTCGACGTGGAGTACGTGGAGAAACTGCCGGCGTTCGTCCCGCTGGACACGCTCAAGCAGGACAAGGCGCTCAAGACCATGCTGGTCATCCAGCGCGGTCAGCGGCTCTCCGTGCAGCCGGTGACGGCGACCCACTTCGCGCACGTGCTCAAGCTGGGGAAGGCGCGCACGCGGCTGGCCGTGACCGCGTAGCCATGAAACCGACCGCGACGGGCTGGTCCACCGCGGATACCACCGGCGACCACCACGTCGAGCTGGAGTACGGGAGCGGCACGGCCGTGCGCGTGCGTTGCAGGCCGAGGAACAGGTTGAGGAACTGAAGGCACAACTCGAAGAGGCCCGGCGAGAAGGCAAACGCCAAGCGGCTCCCTTCCGGCGCAGGAAACGCGTGGCCGTCCGGCGCAAGCCCGGTCGCAAGCCAGGTCACTCGCCTGCCAATCGCGCCGCGCCCACAACCGTGGATGAGGAGGTCCAGGTTCCTCTGGACAGGTGTCCTTGCTGCGGTGAGCCGGTGGAGGACGTCGTGGACCTTCCGCCACAGGACGTCACGGACCTTCCTCCAGAGATCAAGCTTCGCACCACCCGGAGGGGCGCGACGAGCGGACGGGTGGGAAGAGGAAACGGGTGTGAGAAATACCTCCGCTGACGATATTCCGGTGCAAATGACCGAGTGCCACACTTCCCAGGCGAACGGGCCGGCCATCACGGGAATGTCGGACTTTGAGAACAACCCGCCGAGCGATCTGACGTCAGCCACGCCGCAGGTCGTGCTGGCATTTCAGAAGCGACTCGCGGCGCACCCCGAGCAATCAAATACCGGCATATTCTTATCGACAAGCACCACTCCCTTTGATCTCACAGCGGCGGATGGCGTCCCCGTCAACTTCAACATGCCAGATACTGGCATCCCGCCGGGGTGTCGCGATTTCTTTGGTGGCGTCGACGGGGATTACGTTGAGGTTTCCGGGCATTATCTCCTACCCATGATGCAAGCCATTCCAGGATGTTGGTGAGAGGAGCGTGAAGATGAACGCCGACGACTTCCGAAGGGCCTTTTTCGCTTATCTGGCTCTGGCGATTGGCTGTGTACAGTCGACAACCGGCGAGCAAGTCAGTCCTTGGCATGAACGCGAAGTCGCCAACATGGCGTCGGAGAACTCCGACTACTTTCGAGGGCGGATTATGACGATAAGGGAGTGCACGCCCAGCCCTCGACTTCGGTGCGCGCTAGGTGATTGCCGGGGTTGTGAACGTACCGCGTCGCATACCCAGGACGACCCCGATTGTGCTGGCGGGGTGGAATGCTCAGACTGGGCTCAAAATGGCTGCGCCAATCGCGCGGGCGTTATGGAGATTACTCCCCTCGAGAGCTTCGTCAGCGACGCCGCCCCCTCGTTGATATTGTTTCCGATCCGCGTGGATTACTCGCCGCTCGTGCCCGGCGATGAAGTGATCATCAAGCTTGGGACGTCGCTCGCAAAGTCCCCGGTGTACCTGAACCGTTATGAAATTGATCTGCGGACTGATTGTGGCATCGACCCATGTCCCGACTGTCTCCAATTTGCGGACCCTTCCCAAGTCGTGGTGTTCGACGCGGAACTCTTTCCCGTTGAAACCCAGGATGGCGTGTCGTGCATCACGAACCTTCCGGACACCTACTCGGACGTTGTGGTGGGTACGTACTTCATTCCCAAGTGCCCCTCTGACGTCCGGGCAGCGGGCGGTGGATGCGCCTGCGTGAAGCTGAACGATCTCCGCACAGCGGCAGAACGGGCGCGACAGGACATGAAGGCGAGAGGCTACCGAAGCACGGACCGCGGTTTCATCGACGTGGCGCCGACTGAGATGTACATGGCAGTGGATGGCGGTGCCTGCATCGCGCCACCGCGCCACTGATACAAGGCTTCAGATTCAGAACGGGAGCGGGCGCTAGTGGCGACGGGAATTCCACGCCTTGCTGAGCGTGGGGAACCTGGTCCGGTTGGCTCACAAGCCTGCGCGGCCCGGTTTTCGCAGACCCAGAGGCTGCGCCAATGCCCTGGCTCGCAAGCGGATTCCGGCCTGCGGAGTATTTTCCAAAACTTGTCCAAAACCGGGTGGACTCCGGTGCACTCCCGTGTCCTGGCGTGGACCTTGCTGTGGCGCATAACGCCTTGAGGTTGACGGGTAGGAAGAGAAACCGGGTGTGACAGTGAGAATCCGGCACAGCCCCGCCCTGCCCCTCCAGAAGGCGCCGGCGGGTGCGTCCGGTGGGCCCAGACAGCGACCGACGAAGGAGGAGCGGCGCACACCTCTTGAGCCTGCTGCGGCGCGTTGCCATCGCGCAAGGGCATGCCCGGGCAGCGCGCTGGCTACCTGGCTCACAGGCGCGGGTCAGGCCGCGAGATCAGGCGGTCCCCGCGCCTGCTCGTACACCGTGGTCTCGCCGGTGTGACCCAGGTAACGCCGGATTGCCTCCGCGTCCTCGATGACGGCAATCGCGCGCATTCTGGCTTCACAGCGCGGGCAGACGAGCGCGTCGATGTCCCACACGCGCTTGCGCAGCTCGGCCCTGGGCAGCGTGTACTTGGCGGCGAGGTCGTGTTCACCTTCATGGAGCGACGCCTTCGCACGCGCCGTCACCCGAGGCACCACCTCCGCACGCAGCTTCGCGCGCGGCGCGAGCACGCCGAAGTACTTCCTCGTCGGGCGACCGGGTGCGGGAATGAGGCTGCACAGGCGCATCAGCAGATCGACGGGATGCATCACCATCACCGTGTCTCCCCGCCGATCGGCCTTCTTCATCCGGTACTCCACCATGCCATCTGGTCGCATCCGCAACCGCAAGAGCGCGATTGGCCCGCGCAGCAGAGAGCGGCAGACGCGCTCGAGCGTTTCACGGTCATTCCCGTCGATGACCGGTGAGGCGTACACGTTCAATCCCCCGCAGCGGCCCACCCCTCCGCCGCTCGGGTGCTCCACCTCGTCCTCGTCAGCGAGGCTGAGCGCCGGGCCTCTCCGCTCGCGCGCTCCCGACGCCAACGCAGCGCGCCCACATGCCGCGAGCGCGTCGAGCTGCTCCTCCTGGTTGCCCTCCTTCGCCTTGAAGACGCCGCGCCGCTGGACAACTGGCATCCTGTGGTGCTCGTGCCGTCGGCGGCGGATATCCAGCTGCTTGCCATTTCAGCGAGCGCCCCTGATCTCTTGTACGCAGCGTCGAACACCGCCGTTTACCGTGGCGATCCGGCTTCTGCGCTGCAGCGCCAACTGGGTCCCTCCGCCGGCATCATTTTCAGCATCGCCCCGGCCAACACCCCATCGCTGCGGGTGTTTGTGGGCGGGGCGAATGGCTTGTTCGTGAGTGAACAAGCTGGCGCCTCGTGGACGGAGATCGGCGACCCATTCTCGGAGAACGCCTGGGCGGGCTCGCTGGTGTTTGACCCGACGAACCCATCGACGGTGTACGTCGTTTCCGCCAGGGGCGTGCACCGCTCGACGACGGGGGGCATCTAGAGGGGCCGCAATCAAAGGCCCCTCGCTCGAAAGCGGAGGACCACGCTGTGTCAATCTGAGGCACTCCGTGCGCCGCGGGTTCGACATGACTTCGCGCGAGAAGACCCGAGAGCGGCAGGACGCCAGAGTGGTTGAGCATCTGGTGAGCCATCTGGACAAGGCGAGTGCGGAAAGGTCCATGGGGGGTGGGCGCGCCTTGGTTTGAGCACAGGGAAGGGCTCTCCGGGATTGTCACGAGGCCGCGGGTGGCTTGTGGGCGTTCTTCCGGACGGTGACGCACTCGTGACGACGGTATACCGCTTTGCGACAGGCGAGCTCCTTTCCCGGACTCTGAGTCACCGAGTAGCTCCCGGCCCACGCCCACCGAGACAGCCGCGTCGCGCCCTGTGACTCCACCGCACAGCCGTTCCTCCCGCGCACGTTTGATTCAATTGGCTATCAGCTTGGGCACGGTGTGGCCTCATGACAACGGGCTCATTGGCTGCGGATTCCGGCGCTACGGCCGGATGATGAAGCCATACGCATCGTTGAAGGCCTGGCGCACGCGGCGCTGGAGTTTGAGCACAAGCGTTTGCGGGAAGCGTTTGCCGGGTTCTCCCGGGCGGAGTCGACGTGCCGCTGCCGTACCGTGGCCTGTCATCCCCAGGCCTGGGACGGGGCGGTGCCGTCGTGGCTTGTGGGCGTTCTTGGGGCAGGGCACGAACGCCACCGAGGGGCCCGGTGTCCGGCTACTGGGTCCCGGTAATGGTCACGCAACCGTCTCTGGCGGTCCGGCTCAGCCAGGAGGCTCCCTCGCCGACATGGTCAGGTAGCGCGCCACTTCGTCGGCGTCCGTGATTTCCGCGAGCGGCGTCATTGTCTCCCCGCACCGCTTGCGGGTGAGCGCGTGGAGGTCGCTTTGTCCGAACGCTACAAGTGCGGGTGTGCGAACGCGAAACCACGACGGCGGTGGACGTGTCGTTGGAGCGGTGACTTCGGACCACGCCGTGCTATCTCGTGACGCGCCGGTACTTCTCTCTCGCGGCGAGCACCTTCGGCGTGTTGGTCGCGATCCACCTGCCGAGCGCCGCGATGTGCTTGGCCAGCTCCCGCCCCATCGGCGTCAGCTCGTACTCGACGCGCGGAGGGACCTCGCCGAAGTCGCGCCGCAGGACGAACCCGTCCTCCTCCAGCGTTCGCAGAGTCTGCGCGAGCATCTTCTCGCTCACGCCGCCAACGCACCGACGTAGCTCCGCGTACCGGTAGGTGCGGTCGTGTAGCGCGAGCATGATGAGCGTCCCCCACTTCGACACGACGTGGTTGAGAATGCCTCGTCCGGGGCAGTCGGGCGAGTAGGACTCCCCGAGCAGGTCAGTCAGCGTGGCCATGAATTTACACTTACCAAAAGGTGCGTACTTCCGAAAAGAGAGTTCACGCGTTACGAACGCTGGCATGACCAACCACACGAAGAAGACCATCGCGATCTTCGGGGCCGGCACCGGCCTCGGCACCTCCGTTGCCACGCGGTTCGGCCGCGAGGGCTACCGCGTCGCCCTCGTCGCCCGCCGCGCGGCTCCCCTCCAGGAACTCGTCGTCGAGCTCGCCAAGGCCGGCGTCGAAGCCCAGGCGTTCCCGTTCGACCTGACCGACATTGCGGGCATCCCCGCGCTCGTACGTTCCATCGTAGACAACTTCGGTCCGATCGATGTCGCGTGCTACGCGCCGGTGACGCCGGACGTTGGCTTCATACCCGCACTGGATCTAGACGCCGCCAAGCTGCGCCACCTTGCGGAGCTGCTCCTGTTCGCGCCGATCGAGGTGGCTCACGCCGTCGTTCCGGGCATGGTCGCCCGCGGCGATGGCGCATTCGTCCTGGGCGGCGGGCTCACGGCCGTGCACACCATGCCGGGCATGAGCGGCGTCGGTCCCGTGATGGCGGCGGCGCGCAACTTCGTCTTCACGCTCAACGCCGAGGCCAAGGACAAGGGTGTCTATGCCGGCACGGTAACCATCGGCGCGCTCATCGAGCGGTCTGCGGGGCACCGCATCATGACGGCCAGCGGACAGCCCCTCGCGTTCCCGGTCATCTCGCCCGACACCGTCGCCGACGAGATCTGGTCGCTCGTGACGAACCGTGATCGCGCGGAGGCGATCCTCCCGCCGCTACCCGCGAAGTGACCCGGGCCCTGATTCTACCCCCATGGAATAGAAAATCATCTCATGAGCGAACGACTTCCTGGCCCTCATCAGCCCGGACGCACGACGTGATAGCAGCACGTGGCAAGACGACGCAACCCGGTGGTGGTGCGCCTCCTCGGCGAACGTGCTTGCCCGCGCGATGGTGCGCGGCCGGAAGTGAAGCACGTGAATGGTCAGGCCTGTGTGTTGGCCAGGCGCTGGAGTTCCACCTTCCACAGACGATGAACAACTCCGTGGCGACCGGGATGAGCGGAATCCAACTCGGCCAATTCCGAATGGTCTCCACCGCAAAGCTGGCTGTGTTGTGCGCGATTCCGACGCTGACAAACCAAACGCGTAGGCATCATGGGAAGGTGGCGTCCGCTGAACTCATCGCTGCCTGGGTGCTCCCGATTTGCCTGATGGTGGCGAGTCCGCGTCTTCGCGACGCTGGTGACAGTAGCGACGCCTTCGCACGCGCCGTCACCCGAGGCACCATATCCGCACGCAGCTTCGCGCGCGGCGCGAGCACGCCGAAGTACTTCCTCGTCGGGCGACCGGGTGCGGGAATGAGGCTGCACAGGCGCATCAGCAGATCGACGGGATGCATCACCATCACCGTGTTTCCCCGCCGATCGGCCTTCTTCATCCGGTACTCCACCATGCCATCTGGTCGCATCCGCAACCGCAAGAGCGCGATTGGCCCGCGCAGCAGATAGCGGCAGACGCGCTCGAGCGTTTCACGGTCATTCCCGTCGATGACCGGTGAGGCGTACACGTTCAATCCCCCGCAGCGGCCCACCCCTCCGCCGCTCGGGTGCTCCACCTCGTCCTCCTCAGCGAGGCTGAGCGCCGGGCCTCTCCGCTCGCGCGCTCCCGACGCCAACGCAGCGCGCCCACATGCCGCGAGCGCGTCGAGCTGCTCCTCCTGGTTGCCCTCCTTCGCCTTGAAGACGCCGCGCCGCTGGCACAGTCGCACCAGCCGCCGATGGATCTGCGTCGCCAGCCCGTCCAGGTCCGCCCGCGAGAGCGCGCGCGCACCTTCGAAGCGCACCTTGCCGTCCACTTCGCGATACCCACCGTCCACGACCAGCAAATGCGCATGCACGTGAAGGTTCACCGCCCCGCCGAATCTGTGACGCACCATCACGCCGCCGCTCTGGGTCCCCCGTGGCGCAAGGAACCGCGAGATCGCGTCCATCACGATCCGCTCGACGGCACAGAGCAGCTCTGGCTGGAAGGCGAGTCTCCCCATCAGCTCGAACGGGTAGCTCACCACCCACTGCCGCAGCGGCGCATCCGGCAGCACGCCCTCACGAGGTGCGCCGCGCCGTCCCCATCGCGCGGGCCGAACAGCTCGGGCACAACCCGCGCCGCTTGCACGAGAACGCCACGATGTCGTCGTGGCCACAGGCGTCGCAGTGCACGCGGATGAAGCCGTGCTCGGGGATGCCGCACGCCAGGTACGCGCGGAAGTTCTTCTCCACGAAAGCGGGCAGCCCGCCGTGCTCCTCACGCGCCTGGCGCAGGAACTCCTCGAGATGCTCCCGCACCACGCGTACAGCACGCTCTGCTCCGGCCAGTGGCGAACGCGAGGCACACCGCTTGCTCAGCAGAGGGAATGCCGGGGTACCCGTTCACCGGGTCGCTGCCACGTCGGAAATTGGTGTGTCACCAGTGTGGCTGCGGCGCAGCCCCCGTGTGACGTTCAACCACGTCGGATGGAGAACCACGGAAGCAGGCTTTGCCGACCGCGACTGGCTCGTCTCGACGGGAATCTCCGTGCGGGATTCCCTGGCGTGCCCGCCGGAGAAACCGGACTGCGGCGGCAAGCTGCCCCAGGGACTCAACGCGGAGCTGCTGGTCACCGGCACCATTGGCGCGGTGGGGGAACAGTTCTCGGTGAACACATTGTCTAATGGGGGTCGCGACCAGGGCAATCGCACCTAAACACCAAGCACCTTCAGGAGGTAGGGCTCATCCCAGCCAGCGAGCTTCCGCTTGGCTTTAATGCCGATCTTTTTCGTCTTTTCCTGTTTGAGAAGGTTCAGCGCAATCTGGTTGAGGATGGCCAAGTTCTCAGGCGCGTGATCTTTGCGGATGCGTGATTGGTCTTGGTCAAAGTGGACGTCCAGAG
>JBFMGU010000168.1:0-23716 GCA_040752415.1 Myxococcota bacterium | reverse complement strand
GCCGGAGCGGGCGTGGGCGTGGGCGCGGGTGGCGGCGGCTGCGCGACGACGGGCGCGGGCTCGGGAGCGGGGGCCAGGCCTGCCTGCTCAAGCAGCCGTTTGAGGATCGTCCCCACGGCGTCGAGCACGACTTCCTCGGTGTCACCGCGGATGCGCTCGGAGACGGAGGCCACGGCCACACCCTTCTGCATGCTGATGAGACGTGCGCTGAACACGTAGGACTGGCCGATCTTCCCGAGGCTGCCGCGCAGCAGGAACTCGACGCCGAGGCCGCCCGCCAGCTCCACGAGACAGCCCTCGGAATCACAGGTGGACATCTGCTGCGCTGCCGCCGCTCCGACGATGGATTCAAGCTCCGAGGCGCTGATCACCCGGGAGAACGCGCCGGTCTGACGGGCTCCCTCCGCGAGCTGTTCCGTGAGGAGCACGGCCATTCCGGGATCCACGCCGTACTGCGCAACAAGGTTGGTGATGGCCACGCTGGGCTTGTTTTGCGCGGATGCAACGTTGCCGCTCAACAGCGCCGGGATGACGACGAGAAACCACCACCCACGACAGGCCTGTTGGCTGAGTTTGGCAAGGACCATTGTTGCTCCAGGAATCAAGATCCGTGGCAGGTATCCCGACGACAACAAGCGGGTCGGCATCATGGAAACGGGGGCCCCGACGCGTCAACCCCGTCTCCGCGTCGTCAGGTCCGCGGTGCTTCACGCCGACGCGCCAACAGGCGGGCCATGACCATGGGAAGCGCGGTGAGGCTGATGAGCGCGCCGTGCAGGACTGAGCGCGGGCGGTAGCGCAGGGTGACGCACCCGTCGGCGCGGCGGTTGTCTACCGAGGTCAACACGGCGGTGGCCGCCCCGTTGGCAAGCGTCACGGGCCAGTCCGTTCCCGCGGAATCCGTGGCCACCCAGCCCGGCACCATGGCGTGCTTGGTGGAGAACACCAGGAAACGTCCGCCACCGGGACAGGCCTGGTATTCCATCCCGTCCCGTCGCCACATCGCCGGCTTCAACGGGCTTCCTTCCGACGACAACTCCCGCAGCGCGTCCAGCGCCTCGGGCGTCCCCGCGGTCACCACGCGTGCGGTCGCGGTCGGCTTCTCCGCCAAGGGCGGGACGATCACCACGTCGGCGGCGCGGAGGATCTCCTCGTGGATGCGGTTTCCACGGAGGCCGGCGCGCAGCAGGGCCACCCGACGGGGATCCCACGCGTCATCCAGCATCAACGCCTGGTACGCCACGTCCGCATCCCGGCCGGTGCCGATGAACAACGCGGCGCGCGCCGTCGAGAACACGCGCGGGAGGGCCTCCGTGTTGCGGTAGAGGTAGGGACCGGCGCTCTTGGCGGGCATGCACAGCGTGTTGGGACAGCGGGGCGTCACCTCGAGCGGCTGGAAGCCGGGGACGTTGCGCGGGGTCATGCTGCCCACCACCGACGTCGACACCAGGCCCCACGTGCGGGCCGGACGTCGAGCCGCGGCGTCAAGGAAGGCGAGCTGTTGCGGGAGGTAGAACTGCGGGCTCAGGTACTCCGGGATCCACGCCGGCTCGTACCCGACGGTGACCTCGAGGTTGCGCGGGACCGTCACGTGCTCGGCACCCCAGTGGCGCCCCTCGTTCTCGAAGAGGTTGAGACGGTCGTCACCGGCGTGCCAGGCCGCGCGTTGCATGAACACGTTGGCGTCCAGTTCCTTGCGCACGTCGAGCATGCTGGGGCGCGCGGGAGCCGCCTGGACCTGCAGCACCACGGCCACCAGCGCCGCCGCGCCGATGACGACGTCGACTGGCAGCCGGAAGCGGGGAAGCAGGGAGCGCAGGCCCGCATTGCCGAGCGCCATCAGCAGGGGCACCGCCATCCCCACGAGCCACATGGCGCGCTGGGGAATGCGCTGGTCACGGAAGAGCGGCAGGAGGTCATAGAGCACACGGTAGAACGCCGTGTTCTCCGACGAGAGCCAGGCGAACGTGACCATCAAGGTCAGCGCCAGGGCCGCACCGCGCTGCTTGCGCCACGACGACAACGCGGTCAGCGCGAGCACACACGCGAACGGAACCAGCACCCAGCGACCCACCGCCTCGGAGACCGCGGAGGCCTGCGCCCACGGCACGCCTTCCCGACGGTTGCCGATGGACAGGTACTCCAGCATGGGAATCAGCCGCACCGCCGACAACGTCAGCGCCACGACGAGAACAACCGCCGCGACCACGAATGCACGCCGCAGCATGACGACGCAGGGCCGCTGCACCAGCGCACCCAGGAACAGGAACGCCACGGCGGGATAGCCCCAGGTCAGCGTCACATCCGCGCCGTCCAGAACCTGCAGCGCCACGAAAATGCCACCCCACGCGGCGTAGCGGGTGGGCTCGTTCTCGTCGGAGTCGAGCGCTCTCCAGGTGGCCCACCACAGCCACGGCGTCCAGGTGAGCCCGTAGAGGAAGTTGAGGTGCCCGACGTTGAGATGGAACGTGTGCACCTTCCCCAGCACCGCCACCGCCGCCACGGCACCCGCCACGACGGCGGAAGCCCCCATCCTCCGCGCCAGGACCACCATGCCCAATGCGAGCATCACGACGTGGAAGAGGATGTCCAGCTTGAGCGAGAGGGGAAACCGGAACAGCGCGCCAAACAGCGTTCCCGTCGCGATCACCGCCACCTGCGGCTTGGCGAAGAACGGCTCCCCGGCGAAGACGTAGCGGTTCCACAGCGGGAACGTGTCCTCATCCCACAACGACTCCTGCGCCACGCGATGCCACACCGCGAACTGCGGCGTCAGATCCCCGACGACACCGCCGCGCTCCGGCGTCCCGCGCTCCGGCAGGCTCCACGCGTCAAACCAGTCCCGGTACAGGTACGCCGTGGGAAGCACCGCCAGCACGACGAGGAGCGCACGCAGCGCGGCCTCGTGTTGCAGCAGGCGCGTCAGGCGTTGCATGCGCGGTTATTCCACGCCCACCACCACGTCGTTCTCCAGCGTGACCGCGCGGCGACCGAAATACGCCGTGGAACGCGGGGACTCCGGCTCACGCGTGGTGCGGTCAGGCATTCCCAGGGCGGCGGTGAGCTCGGCCAGCGTCATGCCCTTCATTGCCTGCTTCTGCTCGATGGCGCTGCGGACCTGCGGCGAACGCTGGCGCAGCCAATCCCGGTAATCCTCCGGCGCAAAGAGCACATCCACCGCACGCTCGAGCTGCTCCGGGTCCGTCACGTGGAAGGGCAGGACCACGACGTGGCGGATGTCCTGGAAGTGGGGATTGTCGACGTCAAAACGGTTCACGCGGAAGACGATCCACGGGTTGTAGCGCGGGGCGAGCAGCGGCCGGCCAAGCACGGTGCCGGTGGTGGGCAACTCAATGCGCTCGATGCGGATGCGCGTCCCGGCGGGGAGGATGCCGCGCACCGGGCCCGGCGCGATGTTGCGGCCACCGGGAAGGGTCAGCAGCGCGAGCTCGTCGAAGGGCTTGGGCGCCACGAGGACCAGGTTGGGGTCATCAAAGAACGGCCCGAAGTACATGCTCTGGCGGAGCGCGTAGTCCCGACGACGGTAGGACTCATCCACCTGCTCGCGCGCGCGCTCCGAGAGGGTGGGCACGGCGGGAAGGGGCAGGGACGAGGTGCAGGAGAGGGCCAGCAGCGTCGTCGTCAGCGTCAACAGGAGGGCGCGGGTGGACACGGCGCGCATCCTTGATGACCACCCCCGTGGCGTCAAGGGGGTTGCCCCGAGGTGCGCCCATCCGTAGCGTCTTCCCCATGCAACGCACGCTGTGGAAGTACCAGGGCACCGGCAACGACTTCATCATCCTCGACGAGCGCACCCGGGGCCGCACCCCATCCGCCGACGAGGCCCGCTCCCTCTGCGACCGCCATTTCGGCGTGGGCGCCGACGGGATCCTCACCGTGCTTCCCGCCGCCACGTCGGACGCGCGGGCGCGCATGCACATCACCAACGCCGACGGGTCCGTGCCGGAGATGTGTGGCAACGGACTCCGCTGCGTGGCCGCATTCCTGGAGGACCACGACGGAAAGACCGGGCCGGGCACGTTCGTGGTGGAGACCGACGCGGGTCCGCGCCGCTGCCACGTGCAGCCTCCCCGCGACGGAGAACGGCAGATCTCGCTGGGCATGGGTCGCGTGCGCTTTGGTGCGGATGCGGGTCTGCCCGCGTTGGAGAGGACCATGCTGGAGGGGCGCGAGGTTCGCGCGCTGAGTGTCAGCGTGGGCAATCCGCACCTTGTCATGGACGTGGCGCCCGACGTGGCGCAGGCGGAGCGCGTGGGCGCGGAGATGGTGGGGAGCGCGGGGTTTCCGCACGGGTGCAACGTCGAGTGGGTGGTGCGCGAGGGTGATGGGCTGCGCGTGCTGGTCTACGAGCGCGGCGTGGGCATCACCATGGCGTGCGGCACCGGTGCGGTGGCCAGCGCGTTCGCGGCGGAGCGCTGGGGCTGGGTCAAGCTGGACGGGGAGGGCGTGCGGGTGAAGGTGCCGGGCGGCACGCTGCGGATTGCCCGCGCCGCCGACGGAGAGGCACTGCTCACCGGTCCCGCGCGCAAGGTGTTCACGGCGTCGATCTGAGCGGCGGACGACGTTGACGCGCGGATGGCCGTGACACGCGCGCCGCTGCGCGGATAGCGTGCCGCCGCGACGAGGACCTGCATCCATGTCAACGCTTTCCCCCAGGGTCGCGCTGCTCGCGCTGTGGTTGCCGCTTGCTTGTGAAACGCGTCCGGCCAGCGCCCCCGCTCCGGCGGCTCCGGTGTTGGAACAGCGCAGCCCGCCCGCGGCCTCGGCCGCACCGCTGAACTACACGCCTGCTCCGCCTCCGCGCCCTCCCCACGCCGCGGCGCCTTCCGTCGACACGCCGCGCAGGAGCCCCGTCCCGCCGCTACCCGACCCGCTACCGGGCCAGCGTCGTGACGTGAGCGCGTTCCTGGGTGACGCCGTGAAAGTGGCGGGCGGAGACCTGGATGGCGACGGGAAGAGCGAGCTGGTGGTGGCCACCGCTGCGCAGCTGCGCGTCCTCGACACCGCGGGACGGGAGAAGGCCAGCGTGCCCACGCCGGGCGGGGCGCAGCTGCTGTCCGTGGTGGACCTGGACGGAAACCGGCGCGGCTGCATCCTGGTGGGTTGGGGCATGGACCTGGCGCACCGTGACGCGGCCGCACGCGTCAGCGTCTACCGCCTGGAACGCGGACATCTCGTCGAGGAGACCGTGCTGACGCCGCCCACCACGCGCGCGGAGATCACCACGTTGCTCCACGTGGGCGGATCGCCACCGACCCTGCTCATCACCCACTACGTCGACAAGTATGACACGCGGAGCGTCTACGCGGCACGGACCGTGGAAGGGTGGAAGATCCAGGAGATTGCCCGCATCCGAATGGCCTCCGCCTACGCACGCGGCGACGTGGACGGGGATGGCAAGCCAGACGTGGTGGTGGGGCGTCCCTATGGCGACGACCGTACCGCGGACGGAGACATCTTCCTGCTGCGTCCTGACGGCACGCGCGTCCCCATCCCCAGTCTGCGCGGCGTGCGCGCGCTGACCGTGGCCGACTCCGACGGAGACCGCCTCCCGGAGATCTTCTACGCCGACGGGTGGCACATGGATTACGGGCGCGTGGCGCGCGGGCAGTTGTCGTGGGCGCGCTGGGACAAGGGAGCGTTCACCCGTGAAGTGATCGAGGACACGCCGGGGCAGTTCACGCTCTTCAAGGTGCTGGCCGCAGACGTGGATGGAGATGGCACGCCGGAAATCGTGACGCAGGGCAGTGCGTATGCTCGCGTGTTCAAGCGCGTGGGCAGCCAGTGGAAGGGATTGACGGTGGGCGAGGCGGGCAAGGACCTGGCCGTGGCGGAACTGGACGGGAAGCCCGGAGTTGACGTCGTCATCGTGGCGGAAAAGGGCCCGCGCTCGGAGATCATCAGTCTGCGCGGGACGGAGTGGCCGCGCTGAAATTGCGGGCCGCGGCCCCCACACAACCACACTTCTCCTCGGGCGCGCGCGGTGTCGTGTGACGGCGCGCACGTTGTCTATCTCATTGACAGCTGGAGCCCACTCTTGGTCGATTGCGAGACCGCGCGTCCACCTGGCTTGTCTCGGGCGCAGAGAGTGGGGACGAATCCATGATGGGATCCAAGCTGCGAATCGTGAGCCTCCTGGCGTGTTTTGTCGTCGGCAGTGGCTGCTTCAACGGCACCAGCGGAACCTCCGAGGAGCCGGACGCCGGCACGCCGGGCAGGGTCAGCTCCAGCAGTTCCTCCTCGGGGAACCTGTCGGGAGAAGCGTCATCCGGCACGTCCTCCGGCCAGGCGTCCTCGGGCACGTCGTCGGGAGCAACCTCGTCGGGCGGCAGCTCGGGGGAGTCGTCTTCATCCGGCCAGGCGTCGACGGGCACGTCCTCGGGGCAGGCTTCCACCAGCGGCAGCTCCTCCGGCCAGGCCTCGACCGGCGGCACGTCCTCGGGCACCGCGTCGTCGGGCAGCTCCTCGGGTCAGGTCTCGACGACTGGCACGTCCTCAGGCCTGACCAGCTCCGGCGGTGGCACCTCGTCGGGCCAGGCCTCGACGGGGGGGACGTCCTCGGGCAGCTCGTCCTCCGGTGAGGCGTCCTCCTCCGGCGCGTCATCCTCGGTTGGCACCACGTCCAGCGCGGCTTCGTCCTCTTCCGGCGTGGTGGGCTCCTCCAGCGCGTCTTCCTCCAACGGCGGAACGTCGAGCTCGAGCGCAGCTTCCTCCTCCGGCGTGGCCAGCTCGTCCAGCGCATCCTCCTCCACGGGCGGCGCGTCGAGCTCCAGCGCCTCCTCGACCTCTTCTTCCGGCTCCGTGGCAAGCTCGTCTTCCGCAAGCTCCTCGTCCTCGTCTTCGAGCTCGTCCTCCTCTTCCTCGTCCTCCAGCTCTTCCTCTTCTTCTTCCTCCGCCGGAGGGCCGTCCTGCGGCGACGGGTCCATCACCGCGCCCGAGGAGTGCGACGGCAACAACCTGGGCAACGTGACCTGCACGGACCTCGGCTTCGCGAGCGGGACCCTGGCGTGCGGGACGGATTGCCGCTTCAACACCAGCGGCTGCGTTGCCGCGCAGTGCGGTGACAACAGCGTCAACACCGCCACCGAGGTTTGCGACGGCAACGATCTCGTCGGCGCGACCTGTGCAGACTTCGGATTTGACGGCGGCACGCTGGCATGCGCCTCCGATTGCGGCAGCTACATCACCACCGGGTGCGTGGGCTTCTGCGGCGACAACACCGCGGACGCCGACGAGGATTGCGACGGCCAGGACCTCAAGGGCCAGACCTGCCCCGACCAGGGCTTCGCGAGCGGGACCTTGGCGTGCGGGACGGATTGTCGGTTCAACACCAGCGGCTGCGTGGCCGCGCAGTGCGGCGACAACAGCGTCAACACCGCCACCGAGGTTTGCGACGGCAACGACCTGGCCGGCCTGAGCTGCGTGGACTTCGGGTTTGACGGCGGCACGCTGGCATGCGCCTCGGATTGCGGCAGCTACATCACCACCGGGTGCGTGGGCTTCTGCGGCGACAACACCGCGGACGCCGACGAGGATTGCGACGGCCAGGACCTCAAGGGCCAGACCTGCCTGGACCACGGCTTCCAGGGCGGCACGCTCACCTGCGGCGCTTCCTGCACGCTGGACCTCTCGGCCTGCGCGTACGGCGAGGCGGATTGCGTGGATCTCGCCGACAACGACGGCGACAGCCTTGCCGACTGTTCCGACACCACGTTCTGCCAGGGCACCGCGGAGTGCATGCCGGGCGCAGGCGCGGTGGGCACGCCGTGCACGGCCGCAACCGAGTGCGCCGCCAACAACAACGACCCGGCGTGCATCACTGAGGCGGGCTTCCCGCGGTGGGTGGGCGGCTCCTGTTCCGAGTGGTGCGACCTGGCCACCAACGATTGCGCGGACGACGGCGTCTGCGTGCCCATTGACCAGCTCTCCGCTGGCCTGTGCCTGGATGGCTGCGTGACCGACGCGGATTGTCGTCCCGGCTACGTGTGCGGGAACATGATGCCGGGCCGCTCCGTGTGTCTGCCCGGCCCCTCTCCGCTCTGCCGCGACGGCCTGGACAACGACAATGACGGCTGGGTCGACGCCGAGGACCCGGAGTGCGACCGCGGCGATCCCGAGTCCGGCCTGGGCCCCACGCAGTGCAACAACGGCGCGGATGACGACAACGACGGCACCACCGACCGCGGCGACGTGCACTGCTTCAACGCGCGCTGGGACGACGAGGCCGGGACGTGCTTTGACGGGCAGGACAACGACGGCGACGGCTGGCGCGACTTCGACGACCCGGACTGCTCGGTGTTCAACAGCCCGGAGACCGGCGGGTACTCGCAGTACGCCTGCAACAACAACGTTGACGACGACAACAGCGGCGTGCAGGACCGCGACGACCCGAACTGCTACTCCGGCTCGGACAACGACGAGTCCAACGTCTGCCTGGACCAGCAGGACAATGACTCCGACGGGTGGGTGGACTTCGCCGACCCCGACTGCGCCGCGGGCAACCCGGAGCAGGGCCAAGGCGACCTCCCGTGCAACAACGGCCAGGACGACGACAACGACACTTTCACGGACGCGCTGGATCCGGAGTGTGCTTCCGCGTTTGCACCGGACGAGGCGGGAACCTGTATTGACCAGCAGGACAACGACGGCGACGGCTGGGTGGACAGCCAGGACCCGGATTGTTCCGTGATGGGCCGGCCCGAGCTGGGCGGCTACAGCTCCTTCCAGTGCAACAACAATGTGGACGACGACAACAACGGTGTCCTGGACCGCGCCGACCCGAGCTGCTTCTCCGGCTCCGACGACGACGAGTCGACCGTCTGCTCCGACGGGTTGGACAACGACGGGGACAGCTGGATCGACTGGGCCGACCCGGACTGCAACCAGGGCCAGCCGGAATCCGGGTTCAACCACGTCAGCCAGTGCAGCAACGGCCGGGATGATGACAACGACGGCGCCACCGACGCCGCCGACCAGTTCTGCCCGGACGCCTACCGCAACGACGAGGCAGGCACGTGCCAGGACGGCCAGGACAACGACACCGACGGCTGGGTGGACAACCAGGATCCGGATTGCGTCTACTTCAACCGGCCCGAGAGCGGCTTCAGCATCCTGGCGTGCAACAACAACCTGGATGACGACGGCAACAACCTGACCGACCGTGCCGACCCCAACTGCACGGCCGGCTGGGACAATGACGAGTCCAACATCTGCGCCGACGGCCAGGACAACGACAACGACACCTGGGTCGACGCCGACGACCCGGACTGCGCCTTCAACCAGCCCGAGGAAGGCTTCAACCGCATCTCCGCGTGCAGCAACGGTGCGGATGACGACAACGCCAACGGGCTGGACGGGCAGGACCCCAACTGCACCAGCGCGTTTGACCAGGATGAGTCCGCGGTGTGCGTGGACGGCCAGGACAACGACGGCGACGGCTGGGTGGACAACAGTGATCCGGACTGCGCCTTTGGCCAGCCGGAGAGCGGCCTCTTCTTCACCGCCTGCAACAACGGCTTTGACGACGACGCCGATGGCCGGGTGGATGCGGCGGACCCCGCGTGTACCGACGGCTTTGATGGCGACGAGTGGGCCACCACGTGCAGCAACAACATGGACGACGACAACGACGGCTGGGTGGACTGGGCGGACCCCGAGTGCAACCTGTACCAGCTCGACGAGGTGCTGGGTTACGACCCGGCCCTCCAGTGCAACAACGGCCGCGACGACGACGGAAACGGCCGCTACGACGCATACGATCCCAACTGCTTCGCGGGTTGGGACAACGACGAGTCCGCCACCTGCTTCAACAACATCGACGACGACCTGGACGGCTGGGTGGATGGCGCCGACGCGGACTGCTACCTGGGCCGCGCCGAGCAGGGCTACGACGCTGCCTATGAGTGCAACAACGGCGCGGACGACGACGCAGACTCCCAGGCCGACGTCAACGACCCGCAGTGCTCCGCCGGCTGGGATCCCGACGAGGCCGACACGTGCTTCGACAACCAGGACAACGACAACGACACCTGGGTGGACTACGCCGACCCGGACTGCGCCAGCACCGGGCGCGAGCGCGGCGGGGTGAACAACCTGGGCCGCTGCAGCAACGGCGCGGATGACGACAACGACGGCCAGACCGACGGCCAGGATCAGGGTTGCGCCAACGGCCCCTCCGGCAACGACGAGACCGGGAGCTGCACGGACGGCGCGGACAACGACCTGGACACGTGGGAGGACGCCGAGGACCCGGATTGCTGGTCCGGCGGTCCGGAGAACGTCCCCTTCAACAACGTGGCCCGGTGCAGCAACGGGGCGGACGACGACGGGGACAACCGCATGGACGGCTTTGACCCCCAGTGCCCCAACGCCGCCTACGACGACGAGGCGAACAGCTGCGCCGACGGCCAGGACAACGACGGCGACACCTGGGTGGATGGGGCGGACGTGGACTGCTTGTACGGCCTGCCGGAGCGTGGCGGGTTCAACAACGTCTCCCAGTGCACCAACGGTGCTGACGACGACAACGACGGCCAAATCGACGCACTGGACTCCGCCTGTCCCAGCGCCTTTGCCAATGACGAGCAGGGCACCTGCGTGGACGGCCAGGACAACGACGGGGACGGCTGGGTGGACAACAGTGACCCGGACTGCGGCCTCTTCAGCCGCCCGGAGATCTTCGGCGCCGACCCGCAGTTCACCTGCAACAACGGGTATGACGACGATGCGGACCTGGAGGTGGACTCCCGGGACCCCGGGTGCGCGGTGGGCTGGGACTATGACGAGGCCACGCCGAGCTGCTACGACAACTGGGACAACGACCAGGACGGCTGGACCGACGGGATGGACGCGGACTGCTACGCCGGTCGCGACGAGTTCTTTGCCCCCGACCCCAACTTCCAGTGCAGCAACGGTGTGGATGACGACGGCGACAACGCCGCGGACGCCTACGACCCGGACTGCTTCGCCGGGTACGACAACGACGAGGGCGTGAGCTGCTACGACTCGGTGGACAACGACGCGGACGGCTGGGTTGACTACAATGACCCCGACTGCGCGGTGTTCGGTCGCCCGGAGCAGTTCGGGTTCTCCCAGTTCCTCTGCAACAACTTCGCGGACGACGACAACGACAACCGCGTTGACCAGGCGGATCCGGACTGTGGCGTGGGTTGGGACAATGATGAGAGCAATACCTGCGCGGACAACCTGGACAACGACCTGGACACCTGGGAGGACATGGCGGACCCCGATTGCCAGGCGGGCTACGCGGAGGCGGTGCGGTTCAACAACGTGAGCGCCTGCAGCAACGGCGCGGATGACGACGGCGACAACCGCATCGACAACTTCGATCCCCAGTGCACCAGCGCCTACGACGACGACGAATCCGACAGCTGCGCCGATGGCCTGGACAATGACAATGACACCTGGACCGACGCCAACGACCCGGATTGCTGGATGGGCCGGCCGGAGAACGGCGGGTTCAACAACATCGGCCTGTGCTCCAACGGCGTGGATGACGACGGCAATGGGGACCTGGATGCCGCCGATCCGGACTGCCCCTACCCCTACAGCAACGACGAGTCCGGCACCTGCCGCGACGGCGTCGACAACGACGGCGACGGCTGGGTGGACCAGCGCGACCCGGATTGCTCCATCTACAACCTGCCGGAGCAGCAACCGTACAGCGGCTTTGTCTGCAACAACGGCTACGACGACGACGCAGACGGCGTGGCGGATGCCCAGGACTGGCAGTGTGACGGCGGCGCCGACGGCGACGAGGGTGCCCCCTCCTGCTACGACGCCTCCGACAACGACGGCGACGGCTGGACGAACTTCGACGATCCGGACTGCTGGAGCGGCCGGGAGGAGTACTTCGGCTACGACCCGGCCTACCGCTGCAACAACGGACAGGACGACGACAACGACGGGGCAACGGACCGCGCCGACCCGCAGTGCTGGGGCGCGTGGGTGAACGACGAGTCCACGACCTGCCAGGACGGCCTGGACAACGACGGGGACAGCTGGGTGGACTACATGGACCCGGCGTGCGCCAACGGCCCGGAGCAGGGCGGCTACGACCGGGTGAGCCGCTGCACCAACGGGCTGGATGACAACAACGACGGCGTGGCCGACGGGGACGATCCCGATTGCGTGGCCCTGGGGCCCAACAGCGGTGACGAAGAGGGCACGTGTTCCGACGTGCAGGACAACGACAACGACACGTGGGTGGATGGCGCCGACGCGGACTGCAACTACGGCGGGCCGGGGGAATCCGGTATCAACGGCCTGGCCATGTGCAGCAACGGCGTTGACGACGACAATGACGGGAATACCGACGGCGAGGACCCCAACTGCCTCTCACCGTGGGACTTTGATGAGGGGGTTGCCTGCGAGGACGGCCTCGACAACGACAACGACGGGTGGATCGACCAGCGGGATGCGGACTGCCTGTTCGGTCGCCCGGAGCAGGGCACCGACGCGAACCTGCCGTGCAACGACGGGCTGGACAACGACGGCGACGGCAGCGTGGACCAGGCGGACCTGGGCTGTGGCCACTCCATGGATCCGGCGGAGACCCTGGACTACTGCAACGACGGGTTCGACAACGACTACGACGGCTGGACCGACGGGGATGACCTGGCCTGCGCCATTGGCCGCGACGAGTACGACGGCTACTTCCCAGCCCGCGCCTGCAACGACGGGATCGACAACGACGGCGACTTCCGCGTGGACCAACAGGACCCCGAGTGCCGTCGGGCCTGGGACCCCTCCGAGCTGGATGGATGCGCCAACAACCTTGACGACGACAATGATGGCTGGATGGACAACGACGATCCCGACTGCTTCTACACGGGCGAGGAGGTGGGCTTCGGGAACACGGAGTGCAACGACGGAGCCGACAACGACAACGACAACCTCCGCGACCGGGATGACCCGCAGTGCTTCGGTGCCTGGATGAATGACGAGGAGGGCACTTGCACCGACGGGCAGGACAACGACCTGGACACCTGGGAGGACGGCAGCGACGCCGACTGCCAGGAGACGGGCAAGGAGCTGGGCGGCCCGGACCAGCTGGGCCTGTGCAGCAACCGCGTTGACGACGACAATGACGGACAGCTGGACGCGTTTGATTCCGACTGCCCCTACCAGTCCGCCAATGACGAAGGGGGCCTTTGCTCCGACGGCCAGGACAACGACGGTGACACCTGGATGGATGGCCAGGATCCCGACTGCTGGAGTGGCAACCCGGAGCAGGGCTTCAACAACCTCGCCGTGTGCAGCAACGGTGTGGACGACGACGGTGACGGGGTGCTGGACGGGCAGGACCCGGATTGTCGCAACGACCCGATGCGGCCGGAGGAGTTCGACAGCTGCCAGGACGGCTACGACAACGACCGGGACGGCTGGATCGACTTCCGCGACCCGGACTGCGCGTGGTGGGGCGGCCCGGAGATGTACCCCTACTGGGCCGGCACGGCGTGCAACAACAACGCGGACGACGACAACGACGGGCGGGTGGACGCGTTTGACCCGCAGTGCCTTGACGGCATGGACGGGGACGAGGCCTTCTGAGCCCGAGGGGAAGCGGGTGCGCCCGGGGTGGGTGCGCCCGCTTCTCCCCGTCGTGGTGGACCGGGAACGCAGCCGTCCGCCATTCCCGCGTTCAGGGCGTCACGGTGATGGTGAGCCCGTAGTGGAACGGGTTGAAGAACAGCGAGCTGACCACCACGTGGTACGCGCCCGCGGCCAGCCCGGTCAGCTCCACGCGGGAGCAGGTGTTGACGTAGTCCTCGATGTCGTCGTCACTGGCGAGCTCCACGTCGTAGGCGTCGTGAACCGCCAGGTAGCTGTCCAGCGCGCCGTAGCAGTCGCCCGTGCCGTCGTCGGTGACTTCTACCGTGGCGGAGGAGCCCGCCTGCGCAACGTTGAAGGTCACGTAATCGACGTCGTCACCGGGGAAGACCGTGCCGCGCCAGCCATCCGTGAAGGGGTCCGCCTGGGAGAGGTTCTCGTTCTCGTCGTCCTCGGAGAGCGCCAGCGCTTCCGTGACCACGCTCAGCGTGTACGACGTCACCGCCTCCACGTTGCTGCTCACCGCCAGGTAGTAGGTCCCCGCGCGGAGTGGTCCCAGGCGGGAGAGGTGTGAGCAGTAGTCGTTGGTGTTGTGTCGGTTGTCGTTCAGGGCAAGGCCCTCCGTCCCGTTGCTGCCGACGAGCTCCAGGAAGGTGTCCGCGCCGCTGGTGTTGGACTCGCTGCCGCAGGGTGGGCTGGAGGTGGTGACGCTTGCGGTGAGGAAGGTCCCCTCCGTGACGACGAGCGAGAAGTAGTCCCAGTCCTCCAGCGTGCTCAGCTCACCGCGGGCGGCGTCCACCAGCGCGCTGGCAGTGCTGGCGTCGTCATTGGGCTCGCTCTCCGGGGCACCACCGCCGCTGCTGCTGCTGCTGCTGACGGCACCATTCCCCGACGAGGAGCTCGACGAAACGACAGCATTGCTGGAAGACGTGGTCGCGGAGGACGAGGCGGCCGAAGCGCTGGAGGAGCTGCCGCTGCTGGCCGCGGTTCCCGACGACACGCTGCTGCCCGGTGTCGCGCTGGTGGACGCCACTCCGCTGGAGGAGCTGGCGCTCGACGTGGAACTGGTGGCCGTGGTGGTGGTGCCGGATGTTGTGGGGCCACAACCAACGACGACAACGGTGATCAGGCCAGCAAGCAGGATGCGCCGCAGCATGGATGGACCTCCGGATGCTCCTCGACGAGGAGGAACATCCGACGGGACACGAACCATGCACCGGGTACCCACGTGCGGATCCCGGGGCGAAAGTCGCCAGGATTGTGGAGGGAGCCACCGGTTGGACCGCCGTCGGGAGCGGGCGGCGGGCGGGACTCAGGCGGGCTGGAACTCGAGGGAGAGGTCCACGCTGGTGGCGCTGTGGGTGAGCGCGCCCACGCTGATTCCGTCGACGCCCAGGGCGGCCACGCGCGGGATGCGCTGGATGTTCATGTTGCCGCTGGCCTCGATGAAGATGGGGCGGCCCGCGGCGCGGATGAGCTTCACCGCCTGCGCGGTGGTGGCGTCGTCCATGTTGTCCAGCAGGATGGCGTCGGCGCCGGCGCTGATGGCCGCCTCCACGCCGGGGATGTCCACCACCTCACACTCGATCTTCACGAGGTGATGGTTGCCCGCCTTGGCCCGACGGATGGCCTCCGCCACGCCACCGGCCACGGCAATGTGGTTGTCCTTGATGAGCACGCCGTCAAACAGGCCCATGCGGTGGTTGGCGCCGCCGCCCGCGCGCACCGCTTCCTTCTCGAGCGAGCGCATGCCTGGCGTGGTCTTGCGCGTGTCCAGCAGGCGGCAGTTGGGATAGTCGCGCAGCGCGGTGCTCATGGCGCGGGTCATGGTGGCTATGCCGGAGAGGCGCATGAGCAGGTTCAACGCGGTGCGCTCCCCGGTGAGGATGGCGCGCGCCGGACCACTCAAGTTGGCCACCACGGTCCCCGGCGCCACGGGCGCACCGTCCTCGACGAGCCGCTCGATGTTGATGCGCGCATCCAGGCGGTAGAAGACCTCTGAAAAGTGGCGCAGACCAAAGACCACCATGGGCTGCTTGGCCAGGACCTTGGCGGTGGCCTTGGCGTCGGCGGGAACCACGGAGTCGGTGGTGATGTCGCCGTGGCCGAGGTCTTCCTCGAGCGCGAGGTCCAGGAGCTTGTCAAAGAGGGAGCGGGTCATGGTCACACCCCAGATGTCCGGGAAGAGGGGTGGCGAGGCTTACCGCATCCTCCCGCCGCTGCCCATCCAGGACGCGGGCACCAGCGGACGCTTGGGCGTCACCATGAGGACAACCCGTCACAGGAAGACCGGCGGCCCCTCGTCGGGTGAATGCACGCGCAGCCGGTTGCGCACGTCCCTGACCCCCCGCACGTCGGCGACAATGAGCTCCACCATGCGCTTGGCCCAGCGGCTCTCCACTCCGCCCTCCAGGATGACCTCACGGTCCTTCACCGTGACGGTGACCTCGGAGGTGTCAAGGTTCGCCGCAGCGAGCGCGTCGCAGACGTCCTCGTGGATGCGCGCGTCGGAGCGGACGTACCCCACCGGTCCCTTGCCGCGGAAACCGCCGCGCGTTGTCGCCGGGCGCACCGCTTCCCGACGGAAACGCTCCTCCCGCAGCACGGGTTCCTCGAGCAGCTCGCGCATGGGGACGCCCGCCGTGTTGATCTCCGTCCCCGCGAGCGAGGTGCGGGGAAGTCCCGCGGTCCCCGTCTCGCCGCGGGCGGGGCCCCAGGTCATGATCGTCGAGGAGGCCGGACCGCGCCGGCGGAACCAGGGTCCGCGTTTGTCGTCGTAACGCTCTTCACGCATGGTGGCTCCCCGCGTGGTGGATAGGCCGGTCTAACGACGCGTTCCGTCGTGGGCAGGGCGCGGGCACGTCGTCGGGAGCCCGTGTCCGGGGTTGTGGCCGGGCACACCTGCATACGGGACATGCTTTCAGTATGGTGCCGGGTTGCCATGAGCGCTTCCCACGTCCTCAAACGGTTCCAGCCCGCCGTGGCGGAATGGTTCGCGCAGTCCTTTGACGCGCCCACCGCCGCACAGACCAAGGGCTGGCCGCCCATTCTCGAGGGGAAGTCCACGTTGCTGCTCGCGCCCACCGGGTCGGGCAAGACGCTGGCGGCGTTCCTGGGGGCCATCAACAAGCTGATGTTCTCGCCGGAGCCCCGCAAACAGGACCGCTGCCGCGTCTTGTACGTGTCTCCGCTCAAGGCCCTTGCCGTCGACGTGGAGCGCAACCTGCGCGCGCCCATTGCTGGCATTGCCGCATCCGCCACCCGTCGTGGCGACGGCTACCGCCTCCCCTCCGTGGCCATCCGCACCGGCGACACCCCCGCCAACGAGCGCGCCGCACTGCTCCGCCACCCGCCCGACGTGCTCATCACCACGCCGGAGTCCCTCTACCTGCTGCTCACCAGCAACAGCCGGGAGATGCTGCGCACGGTGGAGACGGTGATCGTCGACGAGATCCACTCCATGGTGAGCACCAAGCGCGGGGTGCACCTGTTCCTCAGCCTGGAACGCCTGGAGGCGCTGCGCACGTCGGAAACGCCGCTGCAGCGCATTGGTCTGTCCGCCACGCAGCGCCCGCTGGAAGAGGTGGCGCAGCTGCTGGGTGGCGGCACGGTGGGCGCGGGGGAGCGTTCGCGGTGGAAGGCCCGTCCCGTGGAGATCGTCGACGCGGGGAGCCGCAAGGCGCTGCAGATCACCGTCGAGGTGCCGGTGGAGGACATGTCGCAGCTCGGCGAGATGGAGGAGGAGGTTCCTTCTGGTCCCGCGGCGGGCGTGGCCACGCGGCGCTCCATCTGGCCCTCCATCCACCCGCGCCTGCTGGAGCTCATCAAGACGCACCGCTCGACGATGATCTTCGTCAACAGCCGGCGGCTCGCGGAGCGGCTGGCCAACGCGCTCAATGAGCTGGCACAGGAGGAGATTGCGCGCGCGCACCACGGGTCCCTGGCACGCGAGCAGCGGGTGCAGATTGAGGACCGGCTCAAGCAGGGACTGCTACCGGCCATTGTGGCCACGTCGTCACTGGAGCTGGGGCTGGACATTGGCGCGGTGGACCTGGTGGTGCAGATCGAGGCGCCTCCGTCGGTGGCGTCGGGGATGCAACGCATTGGGCGCGCGGGGCACAGCGTGGGGGAGGTCAGCACCGGCGTGATGTTCCCCAAGTACCGCGGCGACCTGCTGGCGTGCGCCTCCGTCACCACGCGCATGCAGGAGGGGCGGGTGGAGGAGACGTTCTACCCGCGCAATCCGCTGGACGTGCTGGCACAACAGATTGCCGCCATGGGCGCCATGGACGCGCTCGCCGTCGACGACGTGTACCAGCTGGTCCGTCGTGCCGCGCCGTACGCGGAGCTGCCGCGCGCCAGCTTCGAGGGCGTGCTGGACATGCTTTCCGGACGCTACCCGTCCGACGAGTTCGCCGAGCTGAAGCCGCGCATCACCTGGGACCGCGTGGCCGGCACCCTCCATGCGCGACAAGGCACGCGCCGCGTCACCATTGTCAACGGGGGCACCATCCCGGACCGCGGGCTGTACGGCGTCTTCCTGGCCGCTGACGACGGAAAACACAGCAAGCGCGTGGGCGAGCTGGACGAGGAGATGGTGCTGGAGTCGCGCCCGGGAGACGTGTTCCTGCTGGGGGCGTCGTCGTGGCGCATTGAGGAGATCACGCATGACCGCGTGCTGGTGTCTCCCGCGCCGGGTGAGCCGGGACGCATGCCGTTCTGGCACGGGGACCGGCCGGGGCGTCCGCTGGAGTTCGGCAGGGCCATTGGTGAGCTGGCGCGCTCCCTGGTGTCCATGCCCAAGGGCTCCGCGCTGCAACAGCTCCGCGCGCGCCACGGTCTCGACGAGCGCGCCGCGCTGAACCTGATGGCGTACCTGGAGGAGCAGGTGCAGGCCACGGGCGAGGTACCCAGCGACCGCAGCGTGGTGGTGGAACGCTATGTCGACGAGATTGGCGACTGGCGCGTGTGCGTGATGACCCCGTTTGGCGCACGGGTGCATGCGCCGTGGGCCCTGGCGGTGATGGCGCAGCTGCAGGCCCGCTCCGACGCCGCCGTGCAGATGCTGTGGAGCGACGACGGCATGGTCTTCCGCATGCCGGAGAGCGACGTGGCCCCCGACGTGGAGCTGTTCTTCCCCGCGCCCGACGACGTCGAGGACATGCTGGTGCGCAACCTGGGCCAGAGCTCGCTCTTTGCTTCGCGGTTCCGGGAGAATGCGGCGCGCGCGTTGCTGTTGCCTCGTCGTCACCCGGGCCGTCGCTCACCGTTGTGGGCCCAGCGCAAGCGTTCCGCGGACCTGCTCGCGGTGGCCTCGCGCTACGGCAGCTTCCCGATCATCCTGGAGACCTACCGCGAGTGCCTGCGCGACGTGTTCGACCTGGGTGGGCTGCAGGAGGTGTTGCAGCAGGTGCAGTCCCGTCGGCTGCGCGTGGTGACGGCGGACTCGCGCAAGCCCTCGCCGTTCGCTTCCTCGCTCTTGTTCTCCTACGTGGCCAACTTCCTCTACGACGGAGATGCGCCCCTCGCGGAACGTCGTGCGCAGGCTTTGGCGCTGGATACCTCCCAGCTCAAGGAGCTGCTCGGCGAGAGTGAGCTGCGCGAGCTGCTGGACGCGGAGGCCATCCAGGAGATGGAGCGTCGGCTGCAGCGCCTGGATGCGCGGCACCCGGTGCACCACGCCGACGGGCTGCACGACATGCTGCTCTCGTTGGGGGACCTGACGGAGCGGGAGATCGTCGCGCGCTGTACGCGGGAGGCGGAGGCGTTGAAATGGATGGAGGAGCTGACGGCGCAGCGTCGCATCATTGCCATCACGGTGGCGGGGGAAAAGCGCTACGCCGCGGCGGAGGACGCCGCCAAGCTGCGTGACGCCCTGGGCGTGGTGCCGCCGCGCGGACTGCCGCAGGCGTTCCTGGAACCCACCCATGACGCGCTGCTCGACGTCATCTCGCGTTACGCGCGCACCCACGGGCCTTTCACCACCGAGGACGTGTGCAAGCGTTTTGCGCTCGGTCTGTCACCGGTGATGACGGTGTTGCAGCGACTCGCCGACGCCAACCGCATCCTCGAGGGAGAGTTCGTCCCGGGAGGTCGGGGACGGGAGTGGTGTGATGCGGAGGTGCTGCGCGCCATCAAGCGTCGGTCGCTGGCGCGGTTGCGCAAGGAGGTGGAGCCCGTGGAGCCGGCGGCGTTGGCGCGGTTCCTCGTCGAGTGGCAGGGCGTTTCCCGACGACGCCAGGGCCTGGACGCGCTCCTTTCCGTGGTGGAGCAGCTGCAGGGGTGTCCCATTCCCGCTTCCGTGCTGGAGACGGACGTGCTGCCCGCGCGCGTCGAGAACTACCGCGCCACCGACCTGGACGTGCTGTGCTCGGCGGGTGAGGTGGTGTGGCGCGGGCTGGAGTCGCTGGGGCCCAATGACGGACGTGTGGCGCTGTACCTGACGGACCACTACCGCACGCTGGCGTCGCCGCCGGGGGAGGCGGAAGGTGAGCTCGCGGCCAAGGTGCGCGCGGTGTTGGCGGCCCGTGGTGCGTCGTTCTTCTCGGACCTCACGCTCGAGACGGGGGCGTTCCACAACGACCTGCTCCGCACCCTCTGGGACATGGTGTGGGCCGGCGAGGTCACCAATGACACGCTGGTGCCGCTGCGCTCCATGCTGCACGCCGCGGCGCCCCAACCGCAGAAGACGCGTTTCCGCGGTCGCTCGTTCCGTTCACGACGACTGGGCCCGCCCGGAAGTGAAGGGCGCTGGTCATTGCTGCCGGGGCTGACGTCGAAGATCAGCGACACGCAGCGTCGGGTGGCCTTGGTGACGACGTTGTTGGAGCGCTACGGCGTGCTCACGCGCGAGATGGTGGCGGCGGAGGGCATCCCGGGTGGTTTCTCCGCGGTGTACGAAGTGCTGAAGGCCATGGAGGAGTCCGGTCGCATCCGTCGTGGCTACTTCGTGGCTGGGCTCGGCGCCACGCAGTTTGCGCTGCCCGGCGCGGATGACCGCCTGCGCAGCGTCCGCGACGCACCCGAACAGCCACAGACCGTGATCCTCGCCGCCACCGACCCGGCGAATCCCTACGGCTCCGCGCTGGCGTGGCCCGAGAAGGAGGAGGGCCGGCCGGCGCGCGTGGCGGGAGCGCACGTCATCCTCAGCAACGGCGAGCTCGCGGCGTTCTCGCGCAAGGCGGAGAGTCGCGTGCTCACGTTCCTGCCGCTCGAGGAGCCGGCGCGCAGCGAACATGCCAAGGCCATTGCGCAGGCGTTGGCCGCGCTGGCGGATGAAGGACCGCGCAAGCTGGTGTTCATTTCCGACGTCGACGGCGTGCACCCCGGTCAGTCGCCGCTGGCCGGACCATTGGCTGCCGCGGGATTCATGTCCGGCGCGCGAGGTTACGTGCGCAGACCCACGCCCGGCGGACAGGTGCACTGAGCCATCCCCAAGGGCGAAACCGTCCACCGCGCCCCGGGAACCCTCAGCCCGCGCGCCCCCTGACGTCGACGCCATTGCGCGTTCCGGTGCGTTGGCGTGGGATGGGCGCACGCGGGTGGGTGGTCCGTCGGGCCTGGATGGCTTGTCGGGTGACCTGCAGGAGGGACGCCGCGCGCGTGAGGTTCCCCGCGGCACGCGACAGCGCCTCCTCCACCATGATCTCCCGCACCGCTGCCAGGACGCTGCGCACGGTCCACCGCCCCACCAGCACCCTCACCGCGGAGCGCAGCAGCGCGTCCTCCTCGAACTCCTGGGTCTCGAACAGGAGCCGCGCCACGCCTTGCGTGGCCAGGGCCACCCCCGGCACCAGCGCCACGAGCGAGATGCCGCCGTCGTCGGAATGGCACTGCACGCCCACCGCGACGCTGAGTGGTGAGGACTCGTTCATGCGCTGCAGCAGCAGGTCCACGTCGGCGGACGGCACGGTGTGCTCGTCCACGCACACCAGGTGCTTGGCGGACGGCTGCAGGATCGTGAGCGCCTCCTGGACGTCCGCGACGTGCTGCGCGGGGATGGCAGTGGCCTGGATCCAGGGCGCCAACCGCTTCCGGACGACGTCACCCTTCCCAACGATCAAGACCCCCGCCAATGCCACGTGGTCCATGTTGCCGAAACCTCCGACGTCGGCACGGCTCCCATGCGGAGCTCCCTCGATCTCGGCGTCCGTTCACGCCGTGACGAGGATCCCACGTCCCTCCCGCGACACGTGGGTTAGCACAACGCCTGTTGGATCGCGACCGGGCCGGCATCGGGCGTCGCGATGAGGGCAGACCCGAGCAGGGTTGGGGCGCGCGTTCAGCGCACGTCCGCGAGCACGGTGCGCTCCGGGTCCCAGCTCACCTTCTTCACCGGGAAGCCCGCGTCCACGTCCACCGTCTTGCCCGGCTCCACCATCACGGTCTTGCTCTCCCCTCCGGTGCCCTGCAGCACCGCGGGAATGCGCACGCCGTCGGGGATGTCATTGCGCGGCTCCAGGGACAGCTTCACCTTCTCCCCGTGGATGTCCACGCTTGGCTTCAAGGACGGCACCGCGGTGATGTGATTCCACTGCGCAAAGAACTTCGTGAGGTCCGACCCGGTGCGGTCCTTCACGAACGCAATGAACTGCTCCGTCGACACTGCGGAGTGCCGGTGGTCCTGGTACCAGGCGCGCAGCAGCCCGTCGAACTTCTCGGTGCCGAGCTTCACCTCGAGCATGCGCAGGATCCAGGGACCCATCTCGTACGGGATGGAGTCGAAGATCTCGTTGACGTCGACGTGCGCGGGAGCGGCCAGCGCGTGCGGGTTGTCCGCCAGGGCACTGCGCACCTCGTCCCGCGCGTTGTCCATCAGCTCGTGGAAGCGCTTCTCTCCCTCGGAGTGACGGAAGAAGCGGTAGGTGGCGTAGTTGGTAAATCCCTCGCTCATCCAGAAGTCGCCCCACGTCTTGATGCGCAGGTTGTCGCCGAACCAGTGGTGCGCCACCTCGTGCGCGGCGGTCTCCCGGCTGTACTTGGGGTCGCGCGCGGCGTTCATCATGATGGCCACCGCCGCGGTGTGCTCCATCCCGCCCAGCCCGCCGGAAACCTCGACGAGCTTCAGCGTCTTCCCGTACTCGAACTCGCCCAGCCACTGGCTGTAGAAGTCCAGCGACTCCCGCGCCGTGTTGCGATACGCGTTGCGCGTGCTGGCCGCCACGCTGTTGCCCACGCCGTAACCGGAGACCGCCACGCCGCCGTGACTGTGTCCCGCGTGCCCGTGCTCGAAGTCCTTGGCGGTGTACATGGCAATCGCGTACGCGGGTGCTTCCTTGTGGGTGTGGAACGACGTTCCCTCCTGGTGCCCGGTGGCCACGGCCTGGTGTCCGTCGGCCACGCGCACGGTGACGCGTGACGTCGAGCCGTCGGCGGGCGCGGAGTTGGAGGGGAAGAGCGCGCCGGTGTTGTAGGGCCAGGTCAACGTCCACATGCGCCCGCTGAACTTGTCGCGGATGAGGCCGTACGCGCTGGCGGCATTCTGCGGCGTCACGTCCTGCGGCTTCACGGTGTAGCGGATGTCCAGCTCCTTGGCGCCGGGCGCGTCGACGACGAGGCGCGTGCCCTTCACCTCGAACGGGACATCCTTCCCGCCCACCTGCACCTTGGAGATGTCGAGGCGCTCAGGGTCCACCTCCAGGATGGCCTTCCCGCTGGCCTTCTTCTCCAGCGTGACAACGGCGCGCGCGGGGAATGCGGGCGTGTCCTTGGAGAAGTCGAACGTGAGGTCATAGTTCCTGGCCAGCACGTTGGACTGCGGCACGCCGTGACGGAGCACCTTCTCCAGCTCCTTGGGCAGCTTGTTGGGAGAGACGCCGTTCAACGTCCCCAGCGCCACGCGGATGTGGTCCACCTCGAAGGAGTCCATCTCCCGGTCATGTTTGACCAGCGAGAGGATCTCCTGTGCCGCGGCCTTCTCGGCGTCATTGGCGATGGAGGAGGTGGCGCGTTGCAGATCGGTGAGCGCTTCCCGGGACACCCGCCCGTGTTGATCCACCGCACCCTGGAACAACTGCACAAAACGCTTGGAGCCGACGTCGACCATGCCTCTTCGTAGGCTCGCGTTCGCGGAGGGTCAACAGTACTGCGCCCGACCCGTCAACCCGCCGGGCCGCCGTCGCCG
>JBFMGU010000167.1:0-23820 GCA_040752415.1 Myxococcota bacterium | reverse complement strand
AGGCTGCTTGCAGCGCTGGGGCTTACGGGTGTCTGGCAATGCCGCGGGCTTTGAATCGGCCCAATCGCGCGAGCGGCAGCCCGCGGTCCACTGCAGAGCGGCTCCCCGCACCGTCCGACGATCAGGGGTTTCTGGGCCGCTTCCGCGTTCCCTCAGCGCTTCGAGTTCTTCTTCAGCATCTCTTCCGCGGTCTCGCCCATGGCGCTCTTCAGCGCTTCCAGGTTGGGCTTGGCGGGAGCGCTCGTCGTGGGAGCAGGCGCGGCGGCAGCGGGCGCAGGAGCGGGCGCAGCGGTGGGACGACCGGCGAGTCCCAGCACGTGCTCCGACGGCGTCACGTGCGCGGGGTCCACCACCGTGGTGCCCACCGGCGCGCGCTCGGCGGGCTTGGCCCACACCTTCTCGGCGGAGCGCATCTCGATGAGCTGGGGCACCGCGATGAGCGCCATGACCACCGCCATCAGCAGCGTGCCACCGAGCACCGCCAGCGCAATGCGCCGGATGGGACGGTGGATGAGATGCACGCCCGTGACCATGGCGCTGGTGCCTGGCACGTGACGGCTCTCATCCTCGAGCAGCTCCTCGAGCGCGGCCGCGTCCAGCGCGTACCAGCCGGTGCCACCCGTGGAGGTGCCGGAGGTGGAAATCTCCGACGTGATGTCCGCAGGAGTCTGCGGCGGCAGCGCCCATTCCGCGTGGGAATTGATCAGGTTGGCGAACGGCATGGCGGCCTGGGCCTGCCCCTCGACGGGGCGCGGCGGCCACTCCTTGCTCAGGTTCAGCGAGTCTCCGTCGGAGCTGGCGCCGTCCACCGCCGGAGGCGTCACGCTGGTCCCCCGACGCGTGATGATGGCCTCGACGGTGGCGAGCTCCTCCACGCCCTGCAGCCGCATCCAGCGCTCCATCCCGGGACGCCACACCCAGCTGCGGGCGCGGATGGTGCCGCGTGCGGCCAGGACCTCCAGCTCGTCACGCGTGAAGGGGCCGCGCGCCTTGCCGCGAATGGCCACGTGCCACATCTCCACGGCCATCTGGGGCGCGGGAGGCGGGGTGACGTCGGGGCGTGCATCCAGACCGCTGCCGGTGGCAGCACCCAGGCGGACCTTGCCGGAGCCCATGGAGAACAGGCCGGAGCCACCCGCCGCGACGAAGGGATCCCAGTTGCCCGAGCGCTTGGCCGAGAAGAGCGGCTCGTGCCGGGCCACGTCCTGGTTGCGCACCGCGGAGATCTTGCCCGGCTTGGTGACCGCCCGAGGAGGCATCGCGCCGCTGACCTCCATGACCTGCCGGCACCGCTTGCAGCGGATGCGCAACAGCTTCCCCTCCACGCGCTCGTCGGGGATGACGTACTTGGTGTCGCACGAATCGCAGGCGAACTTCATGCGGGGCCTCCCGGAAGGGGCCGGGAACATACCAAACGGCCTCCGCTTCTCAACCGACGGCGGGTCCGCGACCAAGACCGGGCACCCGGCGATTGGCGCCAGTGATGCAACCACCTGAAATTGCAGCGGTTTTCCTACTCCAGCTCATCCGGGACGCCGTCCTGGTCCTCCTGGCCATTGCGATCCGGCAGGGACCGCAGGGCCTGATCCTGATCCGCGAAGCCGTCCCCGTCGGCATCCACGTCCGTGGCGTCGTCGGTTCCGTCGCTGTCGTCGTCGGTGTCGGTGAGGTCGCTGGCGGCGTCGCCATCACGGTCGGAGGTGTCCAGCGGGTTGTGCGCGTCATCCACGGGGAGCCGGTTATCGGCGAGCGTGCTGGCGCTGCCGGTGACCCAGTTGAGCTCACCGAGGTCGATGTCCGGTGAGTTCTCGTTGCCCGCGGGCAGACGCGAGGTGACGCCGCCGTGGCCGTCGCTCCACTCGATGACGGCGACGAGCTGACCGAACGCGGCCGCGTTGCCCTTGGGGGTCTGCACGAAAAGGTTCACCGACTGGCCCTTGGGCACACCGACGGAGATGGTCTGCACCGTGCGCGGGTCCACCGCGTCGCCCACGTGCAGCTCCTTGAGCTGACCTCCCTCGACGGACGCCGCCGCAAGCTGGACGGAACGCGTGCCCCCGAGCGCCTCGGTCTGCGAGCTCGGCGGGATGAGCCGTGCCTTCACCACGCGCAGGTCCTTGGGACGCGGGGTTGGCCCCAACGGCCCGCAGCCCACCAGCGCCACCACCACTCCCCCGACGAGAACCCGGCTCACGCGCGCCTCCTCCTCACCATCCACACCAACCCGAACGCGGCCAACAGGAACGCGGCGGTCCCGTCGTCGAGGTTGCGGCGGGACTGGTTGCAGCTGCACAAGCCCTGCTGCGCCGGCGGCGGTACCTCGGGGTCCTCCTGCAGCTTGGGCTCCGGACGGGAACCGGTGCCAGCGTCCAGGCGCGGCGGGCCGATCACGCAGCCGGAGTTGTCGACGTCGTCACCCGGGTGGCTGATGGGGCAGACGTCGCAGGCGTCACCCACGCCGTCCAGGTCGTAGTCACCCTGGTCCGGGTTGTAGAGCGAGAGGCAGTTGTCGCGGTCGTCGGTGAGGCCGTCGCCGTCGCGGTCTCCGTCGGTGTTCACCAGACCCGCGTCGCGACGCACGCCGGCATCCCGCCGTCCCCCGTCGCCACCGACGATGACCGAGCCATCCGCGTCGGTGACATTGGCGTCGGGCGTGTTGCCGTTGGCATCCGGCCGTCCCGCGTCGACGACGACGGGCCCCGCATCCGGCAGCTCCGGCGCCACCAGGTCCAGCACGAAGAGCTCATCCTCCGTCACGTTTCCGTCGCCATTGACCGCGGCGGGGACCTGCGCCTGCAGCGTGCCGTTGGCACCGCCGCCGTACACCAGCACCGCCACGCGCAGACGCTCCGGAATGCGACCGAACTCCTCGAGCACGTTCAGCGCTCCCTCGAGGTGACCACGCCCGGGCACGGGGACGGTGGCGGAGCGCGCCTGTCCGGTGCAACCACTCCAATCCGAGTAGTCGTTGTCGCCCTCGTCGGCGATGAAGCGACCACCGAAGGCCACCTGCCCGCTCTTGCCAAACGGGGCGCCGCGGGTCTGCCCCTCGTTGTCGCTGACGACGATGACCACGTCCTCTCCACGCTGCGCCGCCCCGGTGGCGAGGTAGAGCGTCTGTCCATTGAACGAGGCGTACAGACGCCGGCCGTTGCTCTCCGCCACCTGGTACGCCTCGTCGTCAACCCAGCCATCCAGCGTGTAGCGACGACGGGGATCACCGGCCTCCACGGGGCAACCGCTGGTGTTCACGACCTGGCCCACGGGCGTGGACGGGCACACGTCGCAGGCGTCGCCCACGTCGTCGGTGTCGGAGTCCAGCTGGTCCGCGTTGGCGCGGCCGACGCAGCGGTCATAGCTGTCCAGCACGGTGTCGTGGTCCTCGTCGGGGATGCCAAAGCGGGTGACCTGGTAGATCTTGGTGGTGAACCCGCGCACCGACGCGGTGGCGCCGTTGGGTGAGAGCAGGTCCGCCTTGTTGATGGTGCGCTGGTCGGTGGGGTCCAGGTGGTCGACGAGCTTCAGCGGTCCGTCGGGGAACTCCGTCATGATGGCGGACGGGGGATAGAACTTCACCGCCGTGCCCAGCACCGTGGAGTCGTTGCGATTGGCCAGCACGATGAACCGCTGGTGCGAGCCGTAGCGCACGAAGCTGAACACGTTGCCACCGCCCTGGTCGGCGTTGCTGTTGATGCGCAGGTAGCTGTTGCCGGGTTGCAGCTCGGGTGCGTCGTCATGTGCGGCCAGCGCGGCGTTGTGACGACGGATGAGGATGAGCTTGCGGTACAGCTCCAGGAGGGCCTGCCCGCCGGGAGAGAACGCGCCAAAGGGCATGCGGCCGCGCAGCTCGGGGATGCCCACCTCGTCGCCGTAGTAGACCAGCGGCACGCCGGGGAGCGTCATCAGCACGCCCGCGCCCACGCGGCTCCGACGGAGATCCTTGCCCGCGCGGAGCAGGAAGCGGTCCTCATCCTGGTTGTCCAGGTAGTGCATCCACAGGATGTCCTGTTGACGCAGCGACTCACGCACGCGCGCGCTGGTGGCGCGGGAGAAGAACGTCTCCTCACGCTCGAGGCCGTTGTCGATGTTCTGCAGGTCACCCGAGCCACCGATGCCGTTGCGCAGCTCCCAGAACGTCTCCGCGCCGTACGCCATGTCAAAGCGCTGGTCGAAGTACTCCGGTTGGGGCGGGATGAGCTCGGCGAGGACCACGCCCTGCGGGTTGTGCGTCTTCACCGCCCGCCGCACGTCCTCCCAGAGGATGGGCGAGGTGAATCCGGCAATGTCCGCACGCACGCCGCGCACGCCGCGCTCCATCCAGAAGTTCACCATGTTCACGATGTTGCGGCGCACCAGCGGATTGTTCGTGTCGACGTCGGGGAGCGCGATGAAGTCGAACGCGTAGCGGTAGGTGCCGTCGGCGTTGAACGGGTACCAGTTGCGGAGACTGCTCTGCGTGCTGGCCTGCGCGTTGACGAAGAAGGGGTGCTCCGCCGACGTGTGATTGGCCACCAGGTCCATGATGACCTCGATGCCCAGCGCGTCCGCGGTCTGCACCAGCAGCTCGAACTGCTCCAGCGTGCCGTAGTCTTCCTCGCTGTTGAACTGCGCGCTGGCGGCGTAGCCGTGCGTGGTGGGGCCGGGCGTCAGCGGCATGAGCCACACCGCGTTCACGCCGAGCTGCTGCAGGTGGACCAGCTTGTCGATCATGCCGAGGAAGTCACCCTCCCCGTCGTTGTTGCTGTCGTAGAACTCGCGGACGAACGCCAGGTACATCACGCGGTCCTCGCGCCACGGCTTGGGCGGTGTGCCGTAGTCCTGCGTGAACGCGTTGCCCGCCTCGTCGACGTGGACGAACACGGAGCGGTGGTAGCTGTTGCCGCCGACCATGACGTGGAAGAGGTAGAAGCCCGGCGGCGGCTTGGGGAAACGCGCCACCATCCCGTTCACCGAGGGATTGATGGCCACCGCGTTCGCCGCGTCGGGATACACCGTCATGGACGTGGCGCCGGGGCCGCTGGAGAGGGAGGCGTCGATGACGATGTCATTGCCGTCCACGTAGGGCTCCAGCCGCACCTTGATGGCGGGATTGAAGCTGTCCACCACGACGACACGCGTCACCGACTCCGCGCTCTGCGCGCCGCCGATGTCCGTCACCGTCATGCCGATCTCGTACGTCCCGGCGCGGTCGGTCTTGAAGCGGGGGAGCGCGGTGGGCTGGTTGATGTTGTCGCCCTGCAGGTTGCCATGCTCGTCGACGATGCCCTTGCCGAAGCCGTCGCGGGGAATGCGCTCCTCCTCCACGTAGCGCCAGGTCACGTTGGCGCCGCCGGGACCGCTGATGACGCGCCAGTTGTAGCTTTGCAGGCCGACGAGGTCCGGGTCGTTGGTCATGCCGCCGTTGATGACGATCTCCTGCCCCACCTTGCCGAACTTCGTGCTGCCCGCGTTGGCGACGGGCGGCTGGTTGTCGCGGTTGACCTGGATGGAGCCGAGGTGCGGGTCCGCTGCCAGACCCTGGTCATTGGCGACGTTGAAACGCACGAAGTGGAAGCCCTCCGTGGGGTTCTGCCACGTGGCGGAGATGGTTCCCCGACGCTGGTTGGCGTCGTAGTTGAACGTGACGGGCGAGAGCTCGAGCCACTGCGGCTCGGTGACGTCGGCGGGGTTGGTGTAGCGGACACCGGGCGGATCGCCGAGCTGGACCTCCACGCGGGGCGGGACAGCGCTGCCGGGACCACCGAGCGCGCGCGCGTCGGCGCCGGCGTTGACGGTGACACTGAACGTGACGCTGTTGCCGGTGATGAGCGCGCCGTAGCCGGGCTGGAAGCTGTCCTTGTTGAACGTGGGGCGATTGGGGTCGCGCACGAAGTAGACGTTGTCCTTGCCGTACTGACCGCCGAAGCCCTGGAAGCGCGGGTTGGGCTCGGTGAAGAACTTGTTGTCGGCCACGTCGTCGGGGTTGAGGTTGGGGTCGCTGAGATCCACGCCGCCGGTGCCAATGTCCTCCACGTTCACCACGAACACGTAGATGTAGTCGCCCTCCTCCATGGGCACGGTGATGGAGAAGACGCGCGCCCCGTTCTCGTCGGGCATGCGAGTCATGGGGCGGGCGTTCTGCAGCTTGTTGCGTCCACCTGCGTGGTCCAGCATCAGGTGCACGGTGTTCCACGGGCGCGGCGTGTTGGGGCCCGCAACGTTGTCCTTGACGGTGAACGTCACGTTCTCGACGTACTGCGCGTGCGCCAGCGACGGCAGGAGGACCGCGGCGGCGATGACGAAGTGCTTGAGCATCACGGTTCACTCCGACTGGGCGGATAACGGCCGATGAACCCCTCGTCGTAGTCATAGGGCGAGAGGTTCACCGTCTCCTGGCTGTTCAAGATGTCCGCGGGGCGCATGGGCAGGTTGATGTCGCGCCATGTTCCCACGACGTAGATGGGCGTCCGCACCGGCTCATCCCCCACGACAACCGCCAGGTCCGGCGACTCCTGCTTGAAGAGCGTGCTGGGATTGGGCATCCCCGGCGGGTTGTCCTCCCCGCCCTCGCCGTTGCCGATGTAGACCGACGCATTGGAATAGTCCGCGTTCCCCGACGAGAGCGGCACCGCGGAGAGGTTGTGCGGGTCCACCACGACGACAGCGGGCACGGCGAAGGCATCCTGGTTCTCGGTCACCAGGTTCTTCATCACGGTGGCGAACGCGCGTCCCGACGACGCCACGCGCTGATTCAGCGGTCCACAGCCAACGGCGATCTGGCAGCGCACCGCCTTCCAGCCGTAGGGACGCCCGCCGGGGAGCCACAGCGTCTTGGTCCACACGCCGGGATGCTCGCTGTCCTCACGCATCTCGAGCGTGGACTGCTCGCCACCGGTGAACGCGTCGCCCGCGTTGCGGCCCAGGACGTCGGCGGCAATCTGCCACTCGCCGGTGAGCCAGACGGACTCGCCGTCAAACACGCCGCGCTGGGTGCCGTCGGCGGTGAGGAAGGCGGCGCCCACGTCCACGCGGAAGGTCACCGGCGTCATGGACGGGTCACCCAGCGGCACCACCACCGCCTCCGGCGTCTCATCCGGCGCCACCACGCTCACGTTGATGGCGTCCACGTCGACACCGTTGTTCACGAGGTAGATGATGTACGGGAGCGTGTTCTCGTCGGTGCCGTCGATGCGACGGTTGGGGTCCACCTTGACGTCGACGGTAACCTCGTAGAACCGCGCCTCCACGGGCTGCTCCAGCGTGAGGGTCTGCGGGAAGGTCACATCGAAGTCGCCGCCGGCCGTGAAGCTGGCCTTGAGCTGCGGATTCACCAGCTCGCCGGACTGCCGGTCGTCGACGATGAGACGCACGCGCTTGAGGCCATCACCGGGATTCGGGTCCTCGGGCGGGTCGAACGTGCCGCCGGGCTGCTGGGGTGGCTCCGGCGGTTCAAAGAGCGGGAGCACGATGTTGGTGGCGGCCGTGGTGGTCACCTCGAACGGGAAGAGCGGACTGGCAACCTGACCACCCTCGATGACGACGGCACGCACCGCGTAGGCGCGACGGTCGACGACGGGGTCGAGATCATCACGACGATCCGCGGTGCGGCGGGGATTGACCTCCAGCTCGAGGGTGATGGTGTAGACCGCGCCCTGCACGGTGAGGTCGAGCGGATGGAGCGATTCCGTCCACGCGCCCGTCGAGGGGTTGGCGCTGATCTCCAGGCGCATGGGACCCCAGGCAAGCGCGCGCTCCGCGTCGCCCAGCGTGATGGTGACCTGCGACTTCCGCACCGCGCCGCCGCCCGTGAAGTTGAGCGTCCCGTCGAGGGGATAGCCACCCTCATCCTTGAGGCCGTTGATCTTCAGCGTGTACGTGCGACCCGGCTCCTGCGGACCGGTGGTCAAGGTGATTTCCGCGGGCCCGCTCGCCGACGCCGACTCGACGGGCAGATTCACGAACGGCACCACCGTGCGATCCGCGATCTCGAACGCGCCGGCCTGCACCGAGGCCCCGTCCACCTTGCGGGTGAACGAGAGCAGCACGGTGCGCTCGTCGAGCGTGTAGACGCTGGAGAAGCCGTCACCACGCGGCGCCTCCTGCGGCGTCGACGTCGTGGTGGTGGGACACGCGCACAGGAGCGCGACCACGGGGAGGATGCAACGCATGGTGCTCATTCCTGCCTCCGCCACTCGTCGGTGACCCAGGCAAAGGGACGGAAGCCGGTCTTGCGCTTGAAGGTCACCTCGTCACCGAAGAGGTTCTCCAGCACCACGCGGCCGTCGCCGTTCTCGTCGGCAAGGATCCACGCGCCGTTGTCGTGACCGGGGTACTCCTGTCCGTCGGCGAAGACGAACGGACCGGGCGTGGCGTCGGCGAAGCTGGCCAGTGGGTCACCCGAGGAGTCGCGGTAGCTCGTCGAGTACGAAGCGAACGCCTTGTACGAGAGCACCGAGCCGAGCGGCACGTTGGGGATGGTGATGGTGAAGATGTTGTCGTTGGCGGTGGCGTCCCCGCTTTGACCGTCGTCGCGCAGGCCAGGCTCCGCGCCGTCGAGGGGTGAGCCCTCCTCGGGGAAGCCGCCGAGGGTCTGCGTGACGGCGTGGTCCGTGACCGGCGAGGCGCCATTCTCGGTGAGCGCGGTGCCCTTGATGAACACGCCTTCGCGCTCGGAGGCCAGGCGCTGCGGGCTGATGGCACGCGCGGGGATTCCCGCCGCCCCACCGGAGCCCACCCCGACGACAGCGGCGGTGTTGGAGATGACGTAGCGCAGCTCGACGGTGACCCGCGGCGCCTCGGAAACGCCGGTGAATGTCGCCGTGGTCGCGGAGGGGTTGCCGCTGGGGTCCAGCACGTTGGTCGCGGTGACCGTGTAGCTGCGGCCTCCCTCCATGGTGTCGGTGTGCAAAACCACGAGGTCACCACGCAGCGGCGCCCAGTCGGCGTTGAACGCGGAGACGCGGACGTCGTCAAGGTTGGACGCTTCCGCCTTGGTGACGTTGACCCCGGTGAGCACGTAGTTCTCCGGCACCGACGCGGATGACGCGTTGATGACCTCGCTGAACTTGAGGACCACGCGGTTCGGCGTCACCGCGCGGGCCCAGAGGATCGTCGGCGCGTCGGCGTCACCGAAGCCTTCAAACGCAATCTCCTGCGACGTCAACCGGTTCGCGGTGGGCGTGGCGAGGTCGTCAATGTTGGTCACGGTGAGGCGGTACGCGGCGCGGAACTCCTGCGTTCCCGTCGTCAGCACCACGGCGCGTCCGGCTTCCACGAGGCGCGCGGAGAGCACCTGCAGCGCGGGATCGACGGTGTAGCGCGCGGGATCGGCGGCGGTGTTGGCCACGCGTTCCGAGAAGCGCACCGTCAGGCTGGTGGGGCCGGTGGCGCTCACGGACGTGACCACGGGCGGATCCTCGTCGACCACCGGCGTGAACGGCGTGTACGCACCCGGCGCGTTGTAGGCGACCGTGATGGCGTCATTGCGCACGTGGCCACCGGTGTCGGCCGCGCGCGCGACGAGGACGGTGTAGCCGCGGTTGAGTCCCATGGGCCCGGTGCGCAACACCGCCTGGCTGGGACGGGGGATGCCAACCGCGAGCACGGTGGCGGGAAGCGGCGTGCCTTCCTCGTCGGTGATCGTGGCCACCAGGTCGGCAGCGAGCGTGCTCAGCGCCTCATCGAATGAGAGCAGGACGCTTTCGGAATCACGCGCCTCCGCGGCAATGGCCAGCGGACCTTCACCGTCGACCGCGCCGGCAACGGGCATTGCGATTTCACGGAGTCCGTCGTCGTAGTCGCGGCCGCGACCGAATGGCACGTCACGCCAGGTGCCGATGATCAGCGTGGGAAGCACGACGTCCTCGTCGACCACGTTGACAACGCTGTCCGGGTTCTCACGCTTGAAGAGGACGCCGGGTCCCGCGGTATCCGCCCCGGTGAGCGACAGGCGCGCTCCGGCGTAGCTGAGTCCGTCGGCGCCGGTGGAAGTGATCGGGTCCACCTGCACGCCGGTGGCGTCGTTGGCGGTGACAAGGCTCTTGGTGACGGTCTCCAACGTCGCGGGCGGGGCGGCGGCGTCGGCGGGACGGCCGTGGGCGAGCTTGTAGGCGTACGTCCCGACCGGGAGCATCAGCTCGAGGCGATGCACGGGCTGACCGGAGACCTTCTCCTCGGCAACCTCGGTCATTCGGTACCCATCACGACCCGCGACGTCGCTGCGGCCGGTGGTACGGAGGTCCGCCCCGTCGACACCGCGCGCCGCCGTCATGATGGTGCCGGTCACATAGAGGCCATCTCCGGGAGGCAGACCGCGCTCCGTCCCGTCGACGCTGCGCCATGCGTGTCCGGGGACCGCGTTGATCTGCACCTTGTACAGCTTGAGACCGGTGAACGTCGTCGAGGAGCCGCGCGCAATCAGGTTGCCCGCCGCATCAAACACCGCGTCCGCGTAGACCGTGTACGACGCGCCGCCGGTCATGGCGTCGGTCACCAGCAGCACGTCGCGGCCACGCTGGAATGCGGCGTAGACGGGCAGCGCACCGGAGGGACCCTCCAGCCGATACGCCGCGGTGTTCTCGGCGGAGATGCGGTCCAGCACCTCGGAGAACGTCACCACCACCACCTCACCGCCGCGGGGATCGGCGGGACGGGCGGCGGGGTTCACGTCGGTGATGGAGGCCCCTTGCGCGGAGACCAGGCGCGGCGCGGTGGTGTCGCCGCCGATGGTGACGCGGGTATCCTGCGCCACGGGGTTGCGGTCCAGGCTGGCGTCGGCAACGTCCTTCACGAAGAGCGTGTACGCCTTGCGTGGATCCACCGGGTCAATCGACAGCGTCACCAGCGCGCCCGCCACGCCCACGCGACGAATGGGCAGGGACGTGTTGGCCTCGTCGACGATGAGGTAGTTGTTGGTGCTGGCGGCGGTGCCAAGGTCCAGGTCCTCGCTGAAGAGCACCACCACCTCGTCGGTGGCGGAGAACCGCGCGGAGATGATGCGCGGCGGCTCGGAGTCGTCGACGGGGACGGTCACCGGCGGCGGACAGATGGTGCAGGAGCCGTTCTCGCGCGCTTCCGCCAAGCCCTGCGGGGTCAGCGGCGCCACCGTGCGGAGCGCGTCGACAGCCAGCCCGGCCACCGGCAGCAGCTCCGACGACGACGCCGGCGTCATGGCCGGGCCACCGAGGTCCTGGTCATAGGAAAGCGCGCCGCCCGCGAGCACCGCGTGGAGGTTCACGAAGTTCTTGTTGCTGCTCTCATCCCCAAAGCTGTCCCGACGCACAACGAGACAATCCGGTTTCCCGTCGGGATTGCCGGTGATGACGTCCTTGATCTCGAGGATGCGAGCATTGCCCGGCCATTCCTCCGTACCGGTGTAGCCCTCGCCGGGGGAACCGTCGGTGTACTTGTAGATGACGCGCATGCCGCGCGGCAGCACGATCGTCGTCGTGAACACCTGGTCGCCGGCCACCTCGTCGCCGTGGGTGGCGTCGTCGAACATCTCGGTGTCGGGGTCATTGGGCGTGAGCCGGCTCTTCATGGCCCGCGCGGAATCCGGCACCGGCGACGAGGGGTCCAGCGTGATGCCCAGGAACACGCGGCCTTCCTTGGGCGCCTGGCGGATGAACTGCTTCTTCCCGTTGCCATCCAGCCCCTGCCCGCTGACGTCGACGGAGAACATGACGCGCACGCGGCTCTGGTCGCAGATGACCGGCACGCCCACGGCATCCACGGCCTTCTGGCGCAGCTCCTCGTAGCGCTCGCGCTCGATGGAAGCGGCGGCCAGCGCGTCGTCGGTGGGATCACCGCCCACGTCGGCGAAAGCGGACTGCCCGCCGTTGGGATTGCTGGCATCCAGGATGGCGCGCAGCACGTCGTGGTAGGCGGCCACGTCGGGGTTGGCGGTGTCGCGACCGTTCTGGAGGACCTTGTTGCCGACGGTGGGCGGCGTCCCGGCCAGGCCGCTGCGCGCGGTCCCGGCATAGGCCTCGAGGAGGAGCGAGCTGGCGGTGGTGGAGGCATTGACCTCGCCCACGTCGGTCTCGGCGCCGTCGCGCACCTCGGTGGCCATGCTGCGCAGCTGCGTACTGCCCGCGCCCACGACGACACGCACGTTGTACTGGTCGCCCAGGTTAGGCTGCAGGTCCAGCGTGAAGGACTCACCGAGCTTGGCGCTGGTGCTGGCCAGGAGCCGCCCGTCGACGGCGAGGGCGCGCGCGGTCAACGCGACGCCGCCCAGCCGACCGGAGAGCCCGTCGGGAACACCGCCCACGGAGCCCTTGATGACGGCATGCGGCGGCGGCGTGGGCACGAAGTCACGCGCGAAGAAGATGCTCTCCAGACCACACCCGCCCGTGGTCACAGAGGAGAGGAGGAGCAACAGGGACGGAAGCTTGCAGGTCCTCACTGCCGTGCCTCCGGTGCGCCGTTGAAGCCCTTGAGGATGACTTCAGAGCCGTCCTCACTGGCCGCGGTGATGTCGGTGACTTCCACGTTGGTGGGCGTGCCGTCGACGGGAATGCTCACCAGCACCCCGCTGCGCTGGATGCGCAACGCGCGTGAGTCGGAGATGGCAAAGCGCATGTCCTCCTCGTTGAACGCCTTCTGCTTGAAAAGGTCGCGGTCCGCCGCGGCGGAACCCGCCTGCGCGGCACCCGCAACGCGCGCACCCTGGACCTTCACGGTGGCGGCCACGGCCAGCGGCGCGAGCGAGGAATCGATCTCGACGTCGACACTACCCGCGCGCGTGACCGCGATGAGGCGACCGACCTCCGGTGGCGGCGTAGGCGGCGTGGAGGTGGTGTTGGGACAAGCGCCCGCGCCCACGAGCAGGGCCAGCGCCACAACCGTCAACGTCCGCATGCTCACCTCCGGTCCTGCGCGCGAACCACGGCCCGCGCAATGTCCACCGCGTCCAAATCGCCATCGAGGTCCTGGTCCAGCGCCTGGTTCTCCGGACGGATGCCCACCACCATCTCCACCAGCTCATCCAGCTCCTGCCGCACGTCGGGCGGGAGCTGCGGGCAACCATCCTCGTCGACGAGGTTCGCGCCCTGCGTGGCCGGGCAGAGGTCGCACACGTTGCCCACGCCGTCGCCGTCAAAGTCGGTCTGGTCTTCGTTCGGCTCCGTGGCGCAGTTGTCCGTGGCGTCGTCCACGCCGTCGTTGTCCTGGTCACCCGCGGGGCCGCTGTCGGCGGGCGCACCGCTGTCAGGCGGCGTTCCCCCGTCGGGAAGCACAACATTTCCGTCGGGAATCGCCGCGTCGCGCTGACCGGCGTCGCGCACGGAGGCATCCGGCGTCTGCTGGCCGCCCGCGTCATCATCCACCGCGGCGTCGTTCCGCACACCGGCGTCGACGTTGACCACGCCCTCCACGCGCACCAGCGCGCGCAGGGTCACCAGCCGTGACGCGGCCCCCGCCACGTCGGAAACCACGCGGACCTTCACCAGGTGCTCGCCGGCGGTCAGTCCGCTGAGCTGCGCCTCGAACGCGTTGCCGCTGGTGCTCATGGTGCCCATGCCGTCGGCCGCGCCCTCGGGCGTCGCGCTCAGCGGCGAGAGTCCCGCCGGCACGGCGCTGTCCACCGTGAGGCCCGCCACCGCGCCCACCGTCGACGTCACCGGGACGCGCACCGTGAACGACGGGGGCACCTGGTAGCGCGCGTACTGCGAAGCGGGAACATTCGCCCCCACGTGCGTCACCTTCCCCTGCGACGTGGTCACATTCTCGCTGGGCGCCGCCGAGCCCCCCACGACGATCTCGAGCTGGGGCGAGACGCCGGCCGGCGCGTAGATGAGGTAGTTCCCGACGGGACCGTTGCGCACGCCGAAGTAGATGAGGCCGTGGTCGGGCGGCACGAAGGTGTTCCCGCCGTTGGCATTGGTGTGCGCGGCGTAGGCGTTGTCCTTCTCGCCCTGGGAGACGACGGCGGGATCCAGCACCGTCAGCACCTCGCTGCCCACCGGCGCATTGCCCGTGAGATCCATCAGCACCGTGCCCGGCGGGAACGACGTCACGATGAGCGGCCGCGGATCAAAGCCGCCGAACTTGGCAATGCCCTCACCGTCCACGCGCCCGTCGGGCTTGATGTTGTCGTGCAGGACCACCAGCGCGGCCGCGCCGTACCCGTCGACAATGCGCTCGAACACGTACGCGTCGTCGTCCACGTAGCGGTTGAACATGCCGCCGCGCGCGCCGTCCTCCGTGGCCCGCACGATCTTGACGATGGCGTCCTGGAAGTCCCCCAGCGCGTCCACGCGACCTGCGCGCACGAACGTGCTCTCCGTGAAGTTGTTGCCGTCGAAGTAGACCACGCTGTCGCCGGGGCGCATGGTGATGAACGCCTGCGCCAGGTCATCCTGCGGGTTCTCGCCGGGGATGCAGTTGGGGACGTTGCGCACGGGCGTTCCGGGCGGGCACTCGTCGTGGGACTGGATGAAGCTCACGCCGTCCCAGCGGCCCAGGCCGCCGAACTCCTCGAGCGGACCGGTCTGGCCGCCGTGCGGATAGCTGAGCTGACCCATGTCTCCGTCGCCGGAATCCGCGCCGCTGTAGAAGACGCCCTTGAGACGGAAGAAGAGCGGGAAGTTGAGCAGCCGCATGCCCGTCCGACGGTACGAGTTCAGCTCACCGTAGATGTCACCCGTGAACGACTCACCGAAGATGGCCGCGTCACCGTCGAGATCGTCGTCATTTCCGTCGGAGTAGCCGCGCCGCTCGTCAAAGCTGTCCTGGATGACCTTGTCAAAAGCCACCGGGTCACCGGGATAGTCCTCACCAAAGAAGCTCTCCGGGGTGTGCCGGATGGCGTCGAGGCGGAAGCCGTCCGCGTCGGTGGTCTCGGAGAGCCACTTGATCCAACGGATGAGGTACTGGCGCGAGTCCTCCGCCGTGGGACTGCTGCTGGGATACGTCTCCGGGCGGTCCGCACTGCGCACGTACGAGATGAGCGGCGTCCCCGTGACCAGGTTGGTGCCGTCTCCCGACGTGGGCCCGGAGGAATCCGCGAGCTGCTCGTTGGCGATGTCGATGAGCCCGAGGAGGCTGGCGTTGAGCAGCTCATAGGCGCAGCCGTTGCCCCGGTCCTGCGGCGCGCACCAGTTCTGCCCGGCGAGCCCTCCGAAGTTCATGCGCGGCGCGCGAATGAGATGCGTGTAGCCCTGCAACGCCGGGTGATTGGCGCCGCCGGGCGGGAGCTGTTCCGCGGGGATGTCGGCGATGGCGACGGCGGCAATGAAGTCGTCCTCGCAGATGGTGTTGGCGGGGCAATTGTCCTGCCAGGGACGCACGTTGATGGTGCCACCGCCGAACTCGCTGGGACGACGCGCGTTGTACTCACCCGGCGTGCCGGTGGGATTGGCGGGCCAGACGTGGAAGTCCAGCGGCGTCATGCCGGGATACTCGAGCATGTTGGGCGGCGTGGCGGGACCGCCCTGGAACTCCACCCGCGAGGGGTTGGAGTTGTGGTTCATGACGGTGTCGAAATAGACGCGGATGCCGTAGCGGTGGGCGGTCCGCACCATGCTCTGCAGCTCCGCCAACGTGCCGTAACGCGTGCGCACCGTCCCACGCTGGTCACGGTCACCGAGGTCAAAACGGTCGAACAACGCGAACCCGACGTCGGCCACGCCGTCCGCGCCCTTGGTCGGCGGAGGCAGCCAGAGCGCCGAATAGCCCGCCAGCGCCACTTCCGGCATGCGCGCCTCGATCTCGGCATACGGCGTCTCGAACCACTGCAGGATGACCTCCGCGCGCGCGAGGGGCGCATGGAGGAGCACCGCGAGAAAAATGGCGGAAAAACGCGCTCTTGACACGGTTGGGCCGTCCGCTTGTGGGGGAGCAAGCGTTTAGGCTGGCCCTTGCGCACATTCAAGGCGCAAAACGGCGGATGCCCGGGCTCCGCCCGCTGCCAACAACAGCATGGGCAGGAGCACAAGGAAATCCACGGCACCGACGTTGGTGGGGACGCGCGTCTCGACCTGGAAATGGGGAACTACTGGCGACGGTAGAAGCGCTGCACCAGGGGGAACGCGGCCTCGTTCTCGTCGTGGGAGGCGCGACCGTGGGAGAGCAGGTGCATTCCCGCCGCGCGGTGGGGCACGTCCCGGTGGGCTTTCACCCGTGTGTTGGCGGGACGGCGTGGCGTGACGACGGGAGCGGGATTGACGACGCCAAGGTCCGCCCACGCGGGCGCGGTCCGGATGGCGCCGCGCGACCTGCGGGCCTCCTCCAGGTAGCGGCGCACCTCGTCCGCGCTGTCGGCGTGCACCACGGCGCCCAGGCTCTCACCCGCCGGAGCGGCCTGCGCGGGAGCCACGCTGTCCGACGTCACGACGGCGCCGTTGCCGCCAAGCCTGGCCTGGTACTCCGGCGTGGCGCGAAGCGCGGCGGTGAGCACGGCCCTCAGCCAGAACGTGGTGGGCGCGCGGTGGCTGCGCTGCAGGAGGAACACGCGCCATTGCTCGCGCTCGGCGGCATCCGGCGTCCGCCCCAGCTCAGCGCGAAACGTGGCGTCCACCACGTCCACCAGCGCGGTACGCGCGTCGGCAAACAGGCTCGTGGGCGGGGGCGTCCGACGAGGCGCGGCATTCACATCGTCGTGGATCATGGATGACTTCATCCGCGCCCCTCGGGCACCGGCACCGCACGCACGACGTAGCGTCGAGGAGAATGCGGTTGGTGTCCGAAGGGGTAACATGTCATGAGCGTCAGGTATTCCGTCGTGGCCGGCGTGATGTACGTGAGATCCGCCGGGTCAATCACGTGAATTTCCGTCACACGATAGACACGTTGCGTCAGCGCACCCGTCGCCGCGTTGCGCCATTGCAGCTGGATGTCGTCGTCAACCGCCACGTCCTTGAGCGGCAGGAACCAGCTGGTGCGGTGCCCGGCCACCACCATGTTGCCCGGCGCCCCGAGCGGTTCGCTGTCCATCATGTGCGCGGGTCCAAACGCCATGTTCCTGCCGCTGGCACCCTCGAGGATCACCTCGTTGTAGCCGATGCGCGGGATGATCAATCGGCCGATGGGATGCGTATCCGCCCAGGGCCACGGCGGGGTGTTGACGCCGGTGCGCAGGGTGTCTTCCCAGGCACGGGCGATGAGATGCGCGGCGAGGGCGGCCTTGGCGCGCAGGTAGAGCGCGCGAGCGGTGAGGACGCCCCCCGCCGTGGTCAGCAGCACCGCCGTCACCACCAGCAACCGCCGGGCGGTGGCGACGGAGACCACCGGTCGCACGACGGGGAGCACCGTGGCGCTCATGCCGCCACCCTCAACTGACGACGAGCAACCAGCATCAGGCACCCCGCGGCGAGGAGGCAGAGGCCGAGCAGCTCCAGGAACATGTCCCACGTCCCGCCCTGCGGATTGGCGCCCACCACCTTGTCGCGCTCCCACCCGTCGGGAAGCTCGGTGGGCACGGCGAGGGAGGCCTGCTCTCCGCCGGGGTTGACCACCACCTCCTCCACCGCCACCAGCGACGTGAACTGCGTGACCAGGTGGTGCTTGAGCGCCAGGTCCAGGACCTGACCGCGGAGCTTGCCGCGCTCGTTCTCGTCGTAGGTGTTGCGCCAGGCGTTCATGCGCGCGTCCACCTGCTTGCGGGCCCACAGCGTGCTGATGGCGGGATGGAAGGAGGCCTTGCGCACGTCCAGCGGGATGCGCTCCACGTGCTTTGCGCTGCCGGTGCGGCCGCGAATCTCGACGGAGCCGGTGGTGCCGCCCGCGAGCCGACCGAACAGCACCAGCGGATGACCGAGGTAGAGGTCGGGCAGCTTGTTGGGGAGGAGCTCCTCGGGCGTGAGGCCTTCCCACGTCAGCGAGAGGTCGGCGAGCGCGGGGCTCTGGATCTTGTCCAGCAGGTGCGCCATCTCGCGCTGGATCTCGCCGATGTCCGAGATGTGCGCGAAGGCGCCGCGACCGTATTCCGCCATCTTCGTCGCCAGGAAGTGGTTGGGCGCGCTGCCGATGGCCACCGTGAACAGGCGCGCCTCGCCGAGCTGCTCGTGCAGGGCGCGGAAGATCTGGTCCTCGTTGCCCAGGTCTCCGTCGGTGAGCACCACGATGTAGCGGAGGTATTTGCGGTCCTGCGGCGTGGCCATGAGGTACTCCAGCGCGGGGAGCATCATGGTGCCGCCGTCGGCGGTGAGCTTGTTGACGAACTGGCGACCCGCCTCGAGCCCGCTGCTGTCGGCGTCCACCGACCAGGGACGGAAGGACACGAACTTGTCGTCGTAGGCGACGATGTTGAAGCGGTCACCGGGACGCAACCGATTGAGCCCGTAGAGCACCGCCTCCCGTGCCTGCTCCATGGACTTGCCCGACATGGACCCCGAATGATCGACGAGGAAGAGCATCTCCATGGGCGGCCGCTCCCCCTGCTTCTGTTCCGTGGGCGGGTAGGCCACCATCATGAAGTGACGCTCCCCACCCACCGGCTCCGACGAGACGAACAGCGCCGAGCGCGTCTTCTCCGACCGCTCCGGGAACAGGTCCATCACGAAGTCCTTGTTGGGCAGCACGTGCGCGGTGTCGAGGGAGATGCGGGTGCTTCCGTCGCGGTTCCTGCTCGCGAGGATGTGGTGCGAGGGGGAGAGCACTTCCATGAGCGGCGCGCCCAGGTCCACGCGCGCTTCAATGGAGATGGTGTGGTGCTCCGTGGCGTTCTCCGGCAGCAGCGGCGGGGTGATGCGGGACGCGTCGTTGACGACGTCGGTGTCCGCCGACACGCCGCTGCCCTGGTGCCCGGTGGCCACGTTGCCGGGAATGAAGCGCGGGCCCACCACGGTGGGGAACACCAGGCGCACGCGTCCGTCATCCCACTGCAGCGCCTCGACGACGCGGATGCGCACGTCCACGTGGTCCCCGGGCATGAGGTTGGCCAGCGACGTGGTGAAGATGTTGGGGCGTTCCTGTTCCAGCAGCGCGGCGCGTTTCCCCTCCGCCTTGGCGGCCTCATAGGTGCGCTTGGCCTCTTCCTTTTCCTTGATGACGCTCTTGATGAGGCGCGAGCCAATGCGCGCTTCCATCTCGTAGACAGCGGCCTCGTGCGGGAGGGGGAAGACGTAGACGGCCTCCACCGGCTGCTCGCTGTCATTGAGGAACCGCTGGATGACGTTGGTGGAGGCCACCAGTCCCTGCACGTCGATCTCGACCTCCGTGCCCTCCAGCGGAATGAAGTGGAACTTCCCGTCGTCACGCTTGATGAGCAGGGAGCCCGTGCCCACGTCGGCGGGCGAGGCCACCGGCGGCGGGCGCACCGGTGACCTCACCAGCCCTGTGTTGATCCCCGCGCCCACGGTGCGAGCAATTCCCGTCGCCACCAACCCGCCCGCATTCGCCTCGCTCGCCACCGTCTCGGCCAGCACCACGCCCGTCACACCCAGAAGCAACCATCTCCTCGCCACCCTCGCCGCCGCCCCGCGCATGGGACCCTCCTCCAAGGAACCTCCGTGTTCCCGCGCCGTGGGAGAGAGCAATCAGTGGGCCACGTCGGGAGAAGGAATGGGAGGGGCTTTTTCCGGGGGAAACAGGACATGGGTGTCGCGATCCGAGCGCGCGGCGTGGGTCATGACACACGAGTGGTGTGGCGGCGTGAGGACGACGTGGGCGGGGAAACGCGATCGGGTGCGGCGTGGTCGGCGAACACCTAACCCCCCACGTTCATGCCGTTGCGCTCGCTCGCCCCCCTTCCCCACACCCCCTGCGTCGTCGTCAACCGTTGCGGGGAAGGGGGGCAATCGCTGGGCGCAGCCGCGCTCTTTCCGACGAGAAAACGCACGCAGACCCAGTGCTTGCCCCCCTTCCCCGCAACGGTTGACGACGACGCAGCGGGTGTGGGGAAGGGGGGCGAGCGAGCGCAACGGCATGAACGTGGGGGGTTAGGTGTTCGCCCGCCGCGCCGACACCGGGAGATGATTCTGACGCAGCCCCTGGCGTGTCGCCGACCACCGCCCCGGCATCCACGGAGCTCCGCCCAGGTCCCAGCCCACGCGCCCCCGGCACCCGGGAATGCGCGAGGAGGTGGGACTTGGTGCTAATAGCAATCCCCCATGGAGCGCTTTGGGCGGTACATCCTGTTGGAGCGCATTGCCGCCGGCGGCATGGCCGAGGTCTTCCGCGCCGCCTCCATCGGCACCGCAGGCTTCTCCAAGCCGCTCGCCATCAAGCGCATCCTCCCCCACCTGGCCGAGCAGCAGTCCTTCATCACCATGATGGTGGATGAAGCCAAGATCGCCGCCACGCTCAACCACCCCAACATCCTCCAGGTCCTGGACCTGGGAAATCACGACGGAATCTATTTCCTGGCGATGGAGTTCGTGGCGGGGCAGAGCCTCAACAACCTGGTGGTGGCGGCGGTGCGCGCGGGCATCCGGCTCCCACCGGAGTTCTGCTGTTACGCCGTGGCGCAGGCCCTCCACGGACTGGGATACGCGCACCAGAAGACCGACAGCCTCGGCAAGCCCATGGGCATCATCCACCGCGATGTCAGCCCGCAGAACATCATGGTGGCCTACGACGGCAGCGTGAAGCTCGCCGACTTCGGCATTGCCAAGGCCGCCGACCGCAACACCCACACCCTCACCGGCAGCCTCAAGGGCAAGCCCGGCTACATGGCGCCCGAGCAGGTCAATGAGAAGCCCATTGATCAGCGCGTGGACCTCTACGCCATGGGCGTGGTCCTGCATGAGCTCCTCTCCATGAAGCGCATGCGCAAGGGCCCCACCGACGTCAAGGTGCTCATGGACGTCTCCACCGGCATCTTCCCGAAGTTCGAGGAGATGGGTGTGGAAGTGCCCATGCTGGCCGCCAACGTCGTCTACCGCGCCCTGGCCGCCGAGCCCGACGAGCGCTGGCAGACCTCCATCCAGTTCGCCAACGCGCTGGAGGACGTGGCGCGCCAGATGGGCTGGCATTGGGGCCCGCCGCAGGTCAGCGCGCTGATGCACCAGCTCTTCCCCAAGGAGATCGAGCGCGAGACCAAGGCCCAGGCGCACTTCCAGGGACTCATGCAGGAGTTCGCCGAGGCCACCAGCAGCGAGATTCCCGGCATCATCTCCCGCGCCCGCGCCGACCTGGAAAGCAGCAACCCCGCGCTCCCGCCACTCACGCCCAACTCCCCCTCGCGCAACACGAAGAATCCCTTGCAGGGCGGTGGCACCGCGAGTCGGACGGGAAGCCGCGGCAACACATCCGCATCCCCGCCCACCACCCAGGCTCCCGGGGAGGCGCCGCGCAGCAAGGCACCGCTGTTCGCCATGATCGCCGCCGCGGTGCTGCTGGGCCTGGGTGGCGCCGGGTTCTTCATGTTCGGTGGGAAAGGCGGCGCCGTCCGGGCCTCCGCCACCGGCAAGCTCGTCGTGGAGACCGAGCCGTCCGGCGCCACCGTGAAGATTGGCGGGAAGGCGCAGCCGGGCGTCACGCCCATTGTCGTCAATGAGATCCCGGAAGGGCCGGTGGAAGTGGAGGCCACGCTGGAGGGCGTGGGGACGGACAAGGACGTCGTCATCATCGAGCCGAACGGGACCCACAAGGTGAAGCTCACGTTGGCGCCCAAGGTGGTGGAGGTGCCGGTGAGCTCGGATCCCGCGGGCGCCACCATCCTGCTGGACGGTCGCGACGTGGGCCGCACGCCCGGCAAGGTGAAGCTCAACGCCGGCTCCCACCCCACCCTGCGACTCACCCTGCGCGGCCACGTTCCCGTGGAGCAGGAACTGTTCGCGGACCGCGCGCCCACGTCGTTGAACTTCGTCCTGGCGCGGGAGGAGCAACCGGCGCAGCAGCAGCAGGAGGAGTCCGGCGGCCCCAAGCGCCCCCCCCCGCGCAAGGAGCGGGACAAGGAGCCCACGCGCGAAAAGGAGAAGGACAAGCGGGAGGAGCGTCGCGCCGCGGAGGAAGAGGAGGAATCCGGCGGGGGTGAAGACGGGAAGCTCACCATCCAGAGCCGGCCGTGGGGTCGCATCATCGTCGACGGGAAGGATACCGGCCGCTTCACTCCCGTGGCCGACCTGCCACTGCCTCCCGGGAAGCACACCATCAAGCTGGTCAATGACGAGGAGGAGCTCAGTGCCACCTTCACCGTGGTGGTCAAGCCCGGAACCTCGCAGAGCATCACCAAGGAACTGAAGTAGCTGCGCTCCCCGACGAGAACGCGGCTTCCCGGCGTCCCGAGGCCCAACCTTGGCCGGCGCGGGTGGGGCTCGTTAGCTTCCCAACTGCACGTCCGTGGGCGGTGCGGATTGCGACCTCTCCGGACGTCGTCACAGGACGTGAACCATGAAGATGCTGCGCACCTCCAGCCCCGCCTGGATGGCGGCGACGCTGTTGCTTTCCTCCTGCGGCGGGCCCGCCCACGACGATACACCCGTGACGGCCGTCTCCGGCGCGGAAGGACACGAGGACGAGGCGACGCTGCAGGGCGGCAGTCCGACGCAGGGATACCGGGCCGTGGGCCTGGTGGTCATGGAATCCGGAGCGTTCTGCACCGGCTCACTCATCCGTCCCAACGTGGTGCTCACCGCCGCGCACTGCGCCGACGACCCGGTGCGTGCGTTCTACGTGGGTCGCGGGCAGGCGCTGGATGAACGCGAGCTGGCGGAGAGCGGCCTGCAGGAGGCGCTGGAGGAGATGGAGGAGTACCGCGTGTCCGCGCAGGTCCATCACGCGGGCTACCGTGAGGACGCCTGCGGCGCCACCCCGGACATTGCCCTGCTCCGCCTCCGCGACAACGTGCGCGGCGTGAAACCCATCAAGCTGGCGTGGCCGGGGACGGCACAGCCGGGTCGCACGTGCGTGGCGGTGGGTTACGGCGCGCACGGCGACGGCACGGACAAGACCTGGGCCCGCAAGCGCACCGGCACCGAGCGCGTGGTGGTGGTCTATGAGCAGGGCGTGCTGGTGGAGGCCGGCACCGCGGTGGCGGACCACGGCGACAGTGGCGGGCCGTTGTTGTGCGGAAACCGCGTGGCCGGGGTGACGTCCTGCGGCAACACCAGCGTGGGGATGGATCAGCGGTTCATCTTCTACGCGCGCCCGGACGTGGAGCTGTCCTGGATCGACGAGAAGCTTGCGCGTTGGGGACTTGAGTAGCGGTCCGGTTCCGCCTAGGGCTCTGCTCCAATGACTTTGGAACCGTTTCCTGTCAAAACCCGCTAGCACAACGCCTACCCGTCCCTGGGAGTATTCATGGCCACCAAGAAGTCCGAGTCCAAGTCCGAAACCAAGAAGGGCAACGGCAGCAAGAACAGCGCATTCATGAAGGCGCTGAAGCCGTCACCGGAGCTTGCCAAGGTGATTGGCGAGGATCCCCTGCCCCGCACCGAAGTGATGAAGAAGCTGTGGGAGTACATCAAGGCCCACAACCTGCAGGACCCCAAGGAGAAGCGGAACATCAACGCCGACGACAATCTCAAGGCGGTGTTCGGTGGTCGCGCCCAGGTGTCCATGTTCGAGATGACCAAGCTGGTCAACCAGCACCTGCAGGGCTGAGCGTCCGCGCAGGCTACAAGCCACCGTGCCCGCCGCTGTCGTGCAGACAACCGGCGGGCACGCGTGTTTTCGGGGTTGGTGTGCAACAGGTTTTCCATCCCCACGTGGTCCGCAACGGCGACTGTCGGTACGCCACCTGGATGCGCTGGGGTGAGGCGTTGCTGGCGCAAGAGGGAGTGCGGATTCGGCCCCACCCACCCCGCCGCCTCAGCGTTCACCGTTTCCACGACGACGGCGGCGGACCTCCCCCACGGCGTGGGGAGGCGTAGATGTGCCGCGCCCAGTGAGTTCATTCCGCCAAATCGCGGCACAAGGCCTCATTGTTCTCGTGCCGCGATTTGAGCAGAGCAATAA
>JBFMGU010000166.1:0-23829 GCA_040752415.1 Myxococcota bacterium | reverse complement strand
GGGCAATCCGAAGAGAGGGCACTCGCGGCGCCCGCACCTTTGGGAGTGCGGTCTGAAATACCGCTTTGGCTCGGGCTGTCCGGGCTCACCGGAGCTCCTCCACATATGTGCAAGAACTTCTGGCCAGGTACTTAGACAATTCCTTCCGTTCTCGTCGCTGCCACGACATGGAAATGCCTAGCCCCTACGGCTGCGGCGTCGGCTCACGCCCTGGATACCGGCTGGATACCACCGGCGTGACTGCTCCGGAAACATTGCGGTGACGACGTCAGGTGACCAGATGGGACTCAGGATCCGCGAAGTGCATCACGTGGTCTTCCCCGCCGGCACCCAGCCCGTTCAACCACGCGTATTCAAACCCCACACGCCTCGCCCCCACCGCGCAAAGGCCATGGCGCACCAGCCGTGACAACGCGGGATGCGCACGCGCGGGCTGACCGCTAGGCATCACTCGCGGCCACCGACGGAACCGCCCGCCGGGGGCCCGGAATGGCACGGTGGCCTGGGCATGGCGCGGACGGAATCGCGAGCAAAGCCGGCGTGGACCCGACGTGAGCTGCTGGGGGCGTCGCTCGCCATTCCAGCGACGGTGATCCTCACGCGTGTGACCATGGCGTGCAGTGCGGAGGCCTGGGCTTCACCAACGCCGGAGTGTCGTGATCCCGACGAGCCCACGCCCGCCATGACGGAAGGCCCGTTCTTCACCCCGGATTCGCCGGAGCGCACCTCGCTGCTGGAGCCCGGGATGACGGGAACCCGGCTGCGCCTGAGCGGTGCGGTGATGACGCCACGCTGCGTCCCCATCCCGGGCGCGCTGCTGGACTTCTGGCAGGCCGACGACCAGGGCGTCTACGACAACGTCGGCTATCGCCTGCGCGGACACCAGTTCTCCAACGAGAACGGCCGCTACTCGCTGGAGACCGTGGTGCCCGGGCTCTACCCCCCACGCACGCGCCACATCCACGTCAAGGTCCAGGGTCCGGGCCGGCCGATGCTGACCACGCAGCTGTTCTTCCCCGACGAGCCGACAAACCGCGTCGATCGCATCTTCCACCCGGAGCTGGTCATGCGCGTGCGCGACGACGACGGAGTGAAGGTGGCCGTCTTTGATTTCATCCTGCCCGAGTGAGCTGGCGCACTCCCGTTGCCCCGCGACATCGCGCTGCGTTGAGCGCGTGACAACGTGGATGACACCCCCGTCGGAGGTTGCGGCCCGCAGCGGTGGCCTGGAAGTCGTGAACATCCGCCCCGTGGTGCCCCTGACCGTCGGAACCGTGATCGCGCTGATGGGTCTTGGGCGAATTCAGCGTTAGCCTCGCTTCGCCTTACCGCGCGCCCGGCGGCGGATCTCAAATCCCTGGGCTCCGTCGAGCGGAAATGCCAACGTTGCAGTTGCGGCCTGGCTACCGAGCGGTATTGATTGAGAAGCGGACGTTCCCGCTCCCGCGCGGGGTCCCATCCGCCACGGTGCGAGCACGGCCTACCGCCCCCTGAAACCTCCGGCGTCGCGGCTCGTGGTTTCGTGCTGAGACTCCAACCTCCATGCGCCAGGGTCCCGACCTGCGCGCGGACGGGAAGGTCCATGACGTCATCCCTGGTGGCGTTGCTCACGCTGTCCATGCTGACGGATGGCCAGACTCCAGGTGTGTGCCACGGGGTCAACACCAGCCCCGCCTCGCTCCCATCCTGCGAGGACGAAGACATCCAGTGGCATGCCGCCGAGCTGGTCATCGAGCTCCGCCACGACGTGGTCTGTACCCTCTCCGACGTCTCCGAACGTGTCCCGGAATCCGCCCTGGCGCGTCTGCCCGGTCCGGACAACGTCTGGGTGCTGCGGGCCAACGTCGCCCTGTCGGACGGCGCCACACTGCGGCTGCACGGCTCGGCCATCGGCGGTGATGTGGACGAGCTGCGGATGCTCAGCACCCCGGAACGCTACGTGAACATCCGCGCGGAGTGGGGCGGGTTGGACATCAACAGCACCCGCGTCCTGGGCTGGGATGAGCCCGCGGGCTTCCCGGACCTCATCCATGAGGACGGGCGGGCCCACATCGCGGTGCGCTCCTTCCTGGACGACGACGATCCACGTGAATCACGCATGGACATCCGCAACAGCGAGATTGCCTACCTGGGTCATTTTGGTGACTCGGCATACGGGCTGGCGTGGCGCGTGGTGGGCACCGGCGAGAGCGGGTCCATGTCACCGGTGTTTGACCAGGTGGAGGTCTACGGCGTGGTCCACAACAACTTCATCCACCACAACTACATGGGCAGCTACACCTGGGGTGCCTACTGCATGGAGTGGGTGGGCAACGAGGTGGGTCACAACGTGGTCTACGGGATTGACCCGCATGACAACTCCGACCACCTCCTCATTGCCAACAACCACGTCCACCACAACGGGACCCACGGCATCATCTGCTCCAAGAACTGCGATCACCTCACCATCCGCAACAACGAGACGAGCCACAACGGTCGGCACGGCATCATGCTGCACCTCAACATCAGCGCGTCGGTGGTGGAGGGCAACCGCAGCCACGACAACGGCGGCTGGGGCATTGCCATCTTCGGCAGTCCCAGCAACGTCATCCGCGGCAATGACTGCTACCGCAACGAGTACGGCATCCACATCTATGAAGGGACCCAGTACAACGTCATCGAGAACAACGTGGCGCATGACAATGAGTTGGTGGGCATCCGCTTTGCCTCGGGCGCCCGCGCCAACCGGGTGCGCAACAACTGGGTCTTCGACAACGACTCAACCGGGCTAAGCGGAGTCGAAGCGGCGGATCAGTCCATCGAGAACAACCTGTACGAACGGATTGAAGGCCACGACCACCCGCTGGAACCCTGACGGCCCTGGCATTCGAAGAGCGCCCGGTGACGTCGTGGACGGCGGCCGCCGGTGACCATTCCCCGGAAGTGGACGGCTGTGCTGGAGGAAGCATGAGACGCGTGGCGTTGACCTGGAGCATCACGCTGGCCCTGGCCACGGGCGTGGGATGCCGCGAGCCCCTGGCTCCACCGTGTCCGCCTGGAGCGGAATGCGCCAACCATCCCCTGGCAGCGCCCGGCGACAACAACCCCACCAGCAGCGCCGGCTCCAGCTCGTCGAGCGCCGACGTCACGAGCAGCACGTCGTCGTCCAGCGGCGCGGACTCCAGTGGAACCGGCTCCGGCGCCTCCTCCTCCAGCGGGGCGCCCTCCAGCAGCGCCAGCGCCACCAGTCAGGGCTCCAGCTCAACCGGCGGAGACAGCACCAGCGCGGCCACGTCCAGCAGCTCGTCCCAGTCCGCCGCCACGGGCGCGTCGTCTTCCTCGTCGTCGTCATCGTCCTCGAGCGGCGTGGCCAGCAGCAGCAGCTCCTCCGGCGGAGGCAACCTGTGTGGCAACGGCGCGCTGGACGGGGAGGAGGCCTGTGACGACGGCAACCTCACGGGTGACGACGGGTGCAGCGCCGCGTGCGCGCCGGAGCCCGGCTGGTCGTGCGCCGGGGCGCCCAGCGCCTGCGCCACCGTGTGCGGCGACGGCCTGGTCCTGGGCAACGAGCCCTGCGACGACGGGAACGGCAGCGACGGGGACGGATGCACCAGCACCTGCGGGACGGAGCGCGGCTGGAGCTGCACCGGCCAACCCAGCACCTGTGCCCCCGCCTGTGGCGACGGGACCATGGCCGGCCTGGAAGTGTGCGACGACGGCAACAACGCCCCGGGAGACGGCTGCAGCGACGTGTGCGCGCCGGAAGCGGGGTGGACCTGCAACGGTGAGCCCAGCCTGTGCGCCACCCTGTGTGGTGACGGGCTGACCGCGGGTCCGGAGCTCTGCGACGACGCGAATCTCGACAACGCCGACGGCTGCGACGCCTCCTGCGGCCTGGAGCCCGGCTGGACCTGCAACGGGCAGCCCAGCGCCTGCGTGACGATGTGTGGCGACGGAATCACCGCCGGGCCGGAGCTCTGCGACGACCGCAATCCGCGCGACGGGGACGGGTGCAGCGGGGAGTGTTTCCTGGAGACGGGATGGCAGTGCGGCGGTAGCCCGAGCGCGTGTGAATCCCTCTGCGGCGACGGCGTGGTGGTTGGCGCGGAGTGGTGTGACGACGGGAATGCCCTCACCGGTGACGGCTGCTCCAGCGCTTGCTTCGCGGAGCGTGGCTTCATCTGCGTGGGCAGTCCCAGCGCGTGCAACACCTGGTGCGGCGACGGCACGCTGGCCGACAACGAGGAATGCGACGATCTCAACCCCGTGGATGGCGACGGGTGTGACGACTTCTGTCGCGTGGAGCTGGGTTGGGACTGTCGCGGTGAGCCGAGCGCCTGCGACGGCGAGTGCGGTGACGGCCGCATCCTGGGCACCGAGGTCTGCGACGACGGGGACACCAGCGACGGCGACGGCTGCGACGAGGCCTGCCTGGTGGAGGAGGGGTTCCAATGTGACGGTGAGCCCAGCACGTGCACCACCACCTGTGGCGACGGCATCCGCGCCGGGGACGAATCCTGCGACGACAACAACACCGCCAACGGCGACGGGTGCACAGCGGGCTGTCAGGAGGAGCTGGGCTGGGAGTGCAGCGGCCGCACGCCCAGTGAGTGCGAGCCCGTCTGCGGCGACTTCCTCCGCGTGGGAACCGAGGAGTGCGACGACGGCAACACCATGAGCGGGGACTGTTGCTCCTCCAGGTGCCGCGTGGAGAGCGCGTGCGCGCCGTGACCCAGGGCTGCGGCCCCACGCCGTAAGCGCGGATGCCCGGCCGGAGCAACGCTGGAGCTGGATGCCAGGGCGCGCCATCCCGTCGCTGCACGTGCTCGCAAGTCTTGCGCAACTCATCCACGTCGTCGCCGCGCTGCGTGGGCACGCCGTATGCGTTCGCAACCCCGCGACCGGTGACTCGGAGGTGCTCATGAAAGCCCGCTCGGCAATGACCCGTGACGTCGTCTGCATTGCTCCCGCCAATGACCTGGATGCGGCGTGGGAGCTGATGACGCGCCTGCGCATGCGTCACCTGGTGGTGCTGGACGGCAACCGGCTCGTGGGCGTGCTCTCCGACCGCGACGTGCTCATCCGCGCGCGCCAGGAGGAAGGCACCATCATGGTCCCGTCCATCCCGGTGGCCCATGCCATGACGCCCCGGCCCATCACGTGTCTCCCCAGCGCCAGCATTTCCCACGTGGCCGGCCTGATGCTGGACAACCGCATTGATTGCGTGCCGGTGGTGGACAGCCTGGGTGCGCTGGTGGGGCTCATCACGTCCACGGACCTGCTGGAGCTCCTGCGCGACCGTGACGACGTGGAACGGAAGAACGTCCCGTTTGATTTCCGGCTGCACCACGGCATGGTGGAGGCGTTGCCGGTGTGAGGGATGCGCGGATGGAACGGCAACCCGGAATCCGCGTCTCACTTTTCTGACGTCGCTGGAAACCCGAGGCGCCCCGGCCCGGCCAAGTGTGCGGGATCCCTGGCGTGTGGTGTTGGCACCGCGCATGCTCTTGGAACCACGGCTCTTTCAAGAGGGTGGACCATGAGAATCTGGATGGGTGCGCTGGCGGCGACGCTGGCAGTGGTGCTTCCCGCGCGTGATGCGCTGGCGTGTGGTGGTTTCTTCTGTTCCCGGTCGCCGGTGGACCAGTCGGCGGAGCACATCCTGTTCGTGATGGGACCGGGGACCACCACCATGGTGGTGCAGATTGCCTACAGCGGTGGCGACGCGGATTTCTCCTGGGTGCTGCCCCTGGGCGCGGTGCCTGACGCGGAGAGCCTGGAGGTGTTCCCGCAGCTCGCGCTCACCTCGCTGGCGGCCAACACCGGGCCGGTGTTCATGATGCCGCAGGAGTGCTGGTACTGGGGCGCGGAGGACGCGGCCACCGGCGGCAATCCCCCGCCCAACGCCGGCGGCACCCGCAACGACGACGTCACCGTGCACGTGCGTGAAGAGGTCGGTCCCTACGACGTGGCGGTGGTGGAATCCCAGGACTCCAGCGCGCTGGTCAACTGGTTGCGCACCAACGGGTACCGCATCACCGAGGTGATGGAGCCCTACGTCGACATCTACACGGCGGAGGGCATGAAGTTCCTGGCGCTGAAGCTGCTGCCTGACGCCGACGTGAGCCAGATCCAACCCCTCAAGCTCACCCTCCCCGGGGAGGCTCCCATGATCCCGGTGCGGCTCACCGCCATCGCGGCGGAGCCGGAGATGGGCATCCTCGCCACCATCGTCGGGGAGCAGCGTTATGAGTCGGCCAACTGGCCCTCGCTCAGCATCCGCGACGACGAGATCACCTACGACCCGTACAACGTCTGGGGCGCCAACGGCACCAACTGGACCGCGCTGGTGGCGCGCAAGGTCGACGAGGCGGGAGGCCGCGGTTTCGTGACGGAGTTTGCTGGTGCCACGCAGCCGTTCCTGGACCAGGTGCGCAACTCTCCCGTCAACAACACGGACCAGGAGGCCGCCCGCAACGCGCTCATCTCCGTGCTGGAAGGCCGACCGTACCTGACGCGGCTCTACACGCGCCTCTCGCCGGAGGAGATGAGCACCGACCCCATCTTCCGTCGCTCCGAGCTCGGCGACGTGGACCGCGTGCACCAGCTCTCCCGCATCGTCGACGGCGTGGACATGTGCCCGGCCAACACGCCGGTGCAGCCGGACCCCTGCGCCTTTGTGACCTGTGGCGCGGGCGGGATGTGCCGGACGGATGCCGAGGGACGGACCGGCTGCGCCTGCCTGGCCGAGGCCACCGCGCGCCCCATGACCACCTCGACGGGAACCGGCACCGTGGTGTGCCAGGACGCGCGCATGTCCTTTGTCAATCCCGGTGACCGCGACGACGCCACCGGCGAGCTGATTGCCGACCCGTGCCTGACCACGAGCTGTGGTGAGCATGGCCGCTGCGTGGCGGTGAACCTCACGCCCACCTGCTCCTGCGACCGGGGCTACATCGCCGTCAACGGTGAGGGTGGAGCGCGCTGCGTGGCGCCGTCGTCACCCATCCCGCCGGAGTTCTATGCCCGCACGCTCCCGGAGCCGGCGCATCCCGGTCGCAACGGCGTCGAGCCGCGTCCCTCCCGTCGTATTGACGCCGGGTGTGCCTGTGCGGTTCCGAACGCGGAGCTGCCCGCCGGCTTCCTGGCGCTCGTCGTGGGCCTGGGCCTGCTGCGGGCGCGTCGTCGGGGCGCGGTGGCGCTGGTGGCCGCGGTGATGAGCGGCTGTGGGACGGAGACGCCGGCGCCCACCGTCGAGATCGGGACGGGGGAGAGCCGCTATGAGTCGCTCTCCGACGGGCAGGACGTGGAGCTCGTGCGCGGCGCGCAGGGCGGCTACCACATGTGGATGAGCCTGCGTTCCCAGGGGCTGGACCCGGAGAAGGTGTGGCTCGACGTGGAAACGCGCGTGAACGGGGACAAGAGCACCAGCAGCACCGTCACCCGCCTGACCTCGCAGGATGACAACGACGTGCTGGTGGGCTGGCCGCTGATCATCGCCGAGCCGGAGCGCGTGGATGGTCAGCTCATGGAGGTCCACGTCACGCTCACCGACGAGCAGGGCGACGCCGCGGACGCCTCCATCTCCGTCCGCCCGCACATGCCCGTGGCCAGCTGAGCCTCAGCGCGAGGGCGGCGGGGGCTTGGGCCGGGAGGCTTCCTGGCGACACCGGCAACGCTGCTCAGGCGGGACATTGGCGAGCACAAGCTCGACGTGGGCTCCGCAACCGGCGTAGCTGGGCTTGGAACAACGGGGACACGTGATTCGGGTACACATCAGGGGACTCCTTTCCGTCCGTTCCGCCTGAGCACGCGTGATGCCAGGACCGAAACACGCGGTTTCCCTCGCGGTTCCCACCCTCGGTGAAACATGTTTCAACGCCTCCCTGAAACACCATGGGGACGAGGTGTGACGCGCGTGTTTCATCCCGGTGCGCAAGAATGACGTTTCCGGGGAGCCCTCCCGTGGCGCGGCCGTTGCAGCGGGAAGGGCCGTGGCCACGTCGTGGAATGTCACGCGCGAGCCGTGGAGGTCCCATGTCCACGATCCTGGTTCCCGTTGATTTCTCCGACTGCGCCCCGTTGCTCCTGGACGAAGCCGTGCGCTTCGCGCGCGCATTCGACGCCGAGCTGCTCCTGTTCCACGCCTGCGAGGTGCCGCCGCGTCTGCCCCGGGGGGCGCAGCTCCAACCGCGCGGCGTGGAGCGGCCCGTGACGGTGGAAGAATGGCTGCGTCAGGACGCCCGCGCGCACCTGGCCGCGTTGCAGGACGTCCTGCGTGCCAAGGGCGCTCCCCATCGCACGCGCGTGGAGTTGGGCCCCGTCCCCGACGTGATCCTGCAGGTGGCCGCGGAGGAGCGGGCGCGGATGATCGTGATGGGCACGCATGGGCGGAAGGGCATGACCCGCGTGGTCCTGGGCAGCATTGCGGAGGAGGTGGTCCGTCGCGCCGAGGTGCCGGTGGTCACCGTGCGCACGCAACACCGTCCCGGTTGCGCCGCCGCCAGCTGTGCCACCTGTGACTCGGGTCGGACCGCGGTGGAGCGCGCGCTGGAGGATGAGGCCGAGGGGTGAGGGCGCTTTGACAGGCAAGGCCGGGGCTTCTAGGAATGAACATTCATTCACGTTCCTGGACGCCCACGCATGTCCCGCACCGCCCGCGCCCGCACCGCTGCTGCTCCGCGCCTGGCCCCACCCGCCGCTTCCTCGCGCGGCGGCCGTCGCCGTTCCCGTCCGCTGGAGTCCGGATCGTCCGCCCCGACGTCGGAGCGGCCGTCCACGCGTGAATCCATCATGAAGGCGGCGGTGGAGCTGTTCGCGGAGCGCGGGTTCCATGGGGTGGCGGTGCCGGAGGTGGCGCAGCGCGCCGGCGTGGCCACGGGGAGCATCTACCGCCACTTCCCCAGCAAGGAGGCGCTGGCCAACGCGCTCTACCAGCACTGGCGTGGTGAGCAGCTCCGCGCCTCGTTCCAGGACTTCCCCGTGGGCCAGGGGCACCGCGCGCAGTTCAAGGAGGCGTGGATGCGGCTGGCGCGCTTCTACGCGGAGAACCCCACCGCGTACGCGTTCCTGGAGCTGCACAACCACAACAGCTACCTTGACGACGAGAGCCGTGAGGCGGCGCAACGCGTCCTGGATCCCACGCTGGAATTCCTCGCCGCGGCCGCCAAGGAGAAGGTGGTGAAGAACCTGCCGCCGCGCCTGCTGCTGGCCATTGCCAACGGCGCCTTCCTCGGCATCGTGAAGTTCGGCGCGTCCAACCACTTCAAGCTCTCCCCCGCCGTCCTGGAAGCCGCGGAGCAGTGCTGCTGGGAAGCGTTGCGCGCCTGATCCGGTCATCCTCCCGTTGACTGAGCGCGAGGCCCACGGTGACGACGAGCATCTCCGCTGCCTCCGCGTCGCCGCACCGTACGAGGCCGTTGACGTTCAACATCTGCCCACCTGTGAGGATGAATGTTCATTCACATGGGGAGCACGGATGCGGCGCGTTGGCGGATGCACGGGGTTGGGCCTGGCCCTGGTGTTGGTGACGTCGTGCGGGACGGGCGGTGCGGAGGGCGAGGGCGCGGGGAGCTCGTCGGGGGAACGCATTCCAGCAGTGCGTCGCAAGGCAGCACCGGCACGTCCCGGGGTCCGTGGCGACGAGGAGATCGAGAACATGGCGGGCGTGACGTCGTTCCGCGCCATGAAGGCGGCCATTCGCTCGGAGTTTGTGGCGTATCCCATGGGCATCCTGGGACACGTGCTGTTGCAGGCGCGCCACGCCATGAGCTTCCAGGTGTTCGATCCTCCCACGGGCAACGTTGTCGACGAGCGCACCCCCTCCGCCGGCGAGCAGCTGGACCTCACCGGCGGCGAAGCGTTCCTCATCAAGGGCGTCTTCACCGAACGAGAAGCCTCGGTGTGACCGCCGTCATGTCGACGGTCCGGGCGGTGGCGGAGGACTTGCCAACGGTGGGGACGCCGGGTTTACCTCCGCGCGCCGACGCGGTGGTGGTCCGAATGGATATCGCCGCACGTCCACGGGGCCAGCGGTCCCTGGAGCACAACGCCTCGACGGGGTCGTCTCCTCGTCGAGGCGTTTTCGTGAGCACGCAGGAGGCCGCCCATGCCCGCACCCCTGTTGCTGGATGCCGAGTGGCCCCTCGTCACGCTGGTGATCGAGGGCAGCTTCACCGACGAAGAGCTGGGCGTCCTCCTCACGCAGGCCGGCGCCTACCGCGCTCGCGGTGAGCCCTTCGTGCTGCTCGTCGACGCGCGCCGCGCGGACCGGCCCACGCCGCTGCAGCGCAAGTTCATGTCGGACTTCTCCGTGGCGGGTGGTGAGCAGCGTCGCACGCTGGTGGGGCGCGCCATTGTCACCGGCAACCCGTTGGTGCGGGGTGTCATCCGCGTGGTCGAGCTGGCGGCGCCGCCGCCGTATCCCTCCCGGGTATTCGCGGAGATCGACGACGCCCGACGCTGGCTGAAGACGCTGCTGGCCTGACAAGCCTCACGCGGGTGTCCACCGGCCCACATTCCCACGCACAACCCCGCGCGTTTCCGACGACGCCGCGGCCCGGTCAGCCCTGGTCCCTTCCTTGCAGCTGGTGCATGGCATGGTGCGGTGCATGGCGATCATCGTTTGGGTGGGGGCGCTGGCGTGCTCCGTGGACGGGTTCATGGCCGCCGCGCCGTCGCATCCCGGGTCGTCGCAGCCTGCGCCGGCGTGTCCTCCGGCGTTCCTGCTGCATCGCCTCTGGCTCACCGTGGAGACGGTGCGTGGGGTCGACGTGGTGCAGCAGACCACCATCCATCACCGACCCGGGACGCCGCTGCAGGTCACGCTGGCGGGCCCGGGACTGGAGACGCGGTGGCGCGTGCGTCTCGTCGGGGAGGAGGTGCGCCGGGCGCAGGCGGTGGCGCTGTCCGCGCCGGATGGTCACCCGGTGTACGTGACCCGTTCGCGCTGTGACGACGGAACCGCGGAGTACCCGCCGCAGTGCGAGCTGGTTGCGCGTTTCCTGCCGCTGCAGCCCGACGTGGCGGGACATCCCTCGCTGGTCCCCGGCGCGTATCGCCTCTGGGTGCGGCTCGACGACGGAACCACCCAGAGCGCGGACATCCTGGTGCGTGAGCCGGTGGATGTCAGGACGGTGTGGTGACGTCGTGGTGAGGCCCTCCGCACGCGTGATGGTGTTGGGCGGAGCCCTGGCCCTGCTTGCCGCCGCAGCGGTGGCGGGCCTGGTGCGCGGCTCCAGCGCGGAGGTGAACTGCGTCGAGCTGGTGGAGGCCTTGGAGCCCCACGCGCTGGGGCCCGTGCAGCTTAGCCTGGGCTTCGCCTCCAACGGTCACCCCGTGGGGTTCCTGACGTGGGAGCACCGCAATCGCGACCACATCTCCGCGTCCGCGCCCGGCGAGGTCTCACACATCGAGCTGCACGTGCTGTTGGAAGGTCCCGATGCGGACGGCGCCACCGACATGCGCCTGGTGGCTCCGCACGGCGTGCCGATCAACGTCGAGGAACATGGGTGCAGTGCGGCGGAGCGTCGGTGCTGGTTGCGCGTCTCCAGCCTGCCGCAGTGGAAGGAAGCGGACGCCACCCTGTTGTTGCCCGGCCTCTACGCGCTCCAGGTGGCCCGTGGGGGCCCGTCCGACGTGCGCACGTCCCTGCTGCTGGTGGATGACCCCGCCACGCCGCTGACGAATCCTTGAGCTTCCTGCGCGAGGTTGCGGCGAATCCGCACTGGGAGGAAGCGGAATCAGTGGTAGCTCACCGAAAGCACCGTGAGCTCCTCGTCGCCACGCGGCAGCTCCACGTCCACCACCTCCCCGGGGCTCCGACCCAGCAGCGCGCGCGCCAGCGGTGACTGCACGCTGATGAAGTGTCGCGTGGCGTCCACCTCGTCGGGGCCCACCAGGCGGAACCGCAGCGTCTTGCCGCGACCGTCGCGCACCGTCACGTACGCGCCAAAGTACACGCGACCCTCGTCGGCGGGCGGGTCCGCCACCGTGAGCTGCGACAGTCGCGCGTTCAGCACCTGGATGCGCGCGTCCACGTCGCGGAGACGGGCCAGGGCCTCCAGGCCGGATCCCAACGCCACCAACGCGGGCCGCTCCTCCAACAGCTGCGCCAGCTCCTGTTGCATGGCGCGGTAGCCGTCCGCCGTGATGAGCCGTTTCTCTCCCGGCTCCAGGCGCAATGGCAGCGGGAGCGGCTCCGGTGTTTCCGCGTCCTCCCGGGTGAATGCCTTGGACATGGCGCGCTCCTTCCCTCGCTGCAATGTGGAGGGCACGCCGTGGGCGCGCAAGCTCCCCGACGACAACCGGGATTCCCGCGCTCACACCCGCCAGGAGACCCGGATGGTGCACGAGGGAGACGCGCCACCGCCGGAGACAATGCGCGCCTCCACGTCCTTGACGCCGGAAGCCTCCACCGCCGCGTGCACCACGCCGCGCTGGAAGAGCCAGAAGGAGGCGTTGGCGCTCCCCACGCCCTCGTAGATGGCCTCCACGGTGCTGCCGTCCACCTCGCGGCTGTGCACGCGTCCGTGGTTGCGGTTGTACTGGTCCCACAGGTTGCTTGCGCGTCGGGCGATGAACTGCGGGGAGGCCAGCTTCAGGAACAGCCGGAATACCGTGCTGAGATCCGAGAGCATGGCGGTGCGTCCCCAGCGGTGCACCTGGGCGTCGTCCCCGGCAAAGACCACCTTGTGCGCGGTCTCCACCACGCGCGCCCAGTGGTGTGAGGGCAGCCACGTCACCGCCAGCGGCGGGTTGCGCAGGATCTCCGCCGTGTCCGGAGGCAACGCCGCCAACAGCGCCTCCATGGTGGCCGCGGGCACCAGCGTGCGCAGCGTGGCCACGCGGTTGTTGAGGGCCTGCGCCTTGCTCTCGGGCGCGCTCATGTTCTCCTCCTGGCAGGTTGGGCTGGAACTGGTCCAGTGGCTGCCTCCTTGTCTCGCACCCGCGTCGACACTCCAGCATCGGGCGGGCTACGGTCGCAGGACGCCAGGCCCGTTGCTGCAGCCCTCCGCGACCACTCCGGGCCGGCCCAGAGGACCCCGTGGAGCTCACGTTCTCAGACGTCTTCGAGCTGGCGCTTGGCGTGGCCTTCTTCGCCAACCTCCTCGTCGTGGCGCGGCTGTATCACGGCCTCAAGGTCACCAACGCGCGCATCACCATCCTCTCCAACCTGGTGAAGGCGCAGCGAAGGGAGGAGATGCGTCACGCCGCACCGGAGCCGGCGCCCGCCGTCGAGGCGTCGTCGCCGGGTGTGAAGGAGGTGCCCAGCACGCACGCGTCCGTCCCGGTGGCCATCACCCGCGTGCCCGCGCCCGACACCGTCGCACTGCTGCGCAAGTACGAGGAACAGGACCAGCAGCTCCAGGTCCAGCTCCGTCGGGATTTCACCTATCGCTCCAACCGCGCCGACACCGACCTGGTGGAGTTCGTCTCGGATGGCATGCACAAGGACAAGCCGGGGCGCTGAGGCTGCCACATGCGAGCCATCCTGGACGTGGCGCACGAGCTGGGGCTCCGCGACGACGACCTCAGCCTGCACGGCGAGCACATGGGCAAGCTGCGGCACGCCACGCTGCGGCGACTGGACACCGCGGAGGCGCGCGGCAACGTCATCCTGGTCACGGCGCTGACGCCCACGAAGTACGGCGAAGGCAAGACCACCATGTCCATTGCCCTGGCGCAGGGTCTGGCCCGACGAGGACGGCGCGCGGTGCTCTCCCTGCGCCAACCCTCCATGGGCCCGGTGTTCGGCGCCAAGGGCGGAGGCACCGGCGGCGGCGCGTGCACGGTGGAGCCCAGCGCGCAGATCAACCTGCATTTCACCGGGGACCTGCACGCCATTGCCGCTGCCAACAACCTGCTCGCCGCGCTCACCGACCACGCGCTGCACACCGGGCACCCCGCCGCGCCGGATCCTCGTCGGGTGACGTGGAAACGCGTGCTGGACATGAATGACCGCGCGCTGCGCCACGTGGTGCTGGGCCTGGGCGGCACCGGGGATGGCGTACCGCGGGAGGCGGCCTTCGAGATCACCGCGGCGTCCGAGGTCATGGCGCTGCTCTGTCTCTCCACCTCCATCCCCGACCTCAAGCGCAGGCTCGGGAACCTGGTGGTGGGCTTCACGACGAAGAACACGCCGGTGACCGCGCGGGACCTGCACGCGGTGGGGCCCATGGCCGCGCTGCTGGGAAGCGCGCTGCTCCCCAACCTGGTGCAGACCGCGGAAGGCACGCCGGCGCTGGTGCACGGTGGCCCCTTCGCCAACATTGCGCACGGGTGCAGCAGCGTGCTCGCCACCCGCACCGCGGCCAGGTTGGCAGACCACGTCATCACCGAGGCGGGGTTCGCCTTTGACCTGGGCGGGGAGAAGTTCTTCGACATCAAGTGTCGCTCGTCGGGGATCTGGCCGCGCGCGGTGGTGCTGGTGGTGACGGTGCGCGCGCTGCGGCATCACGGCGGGGACTCCGAGCTGAAGCTGACCGGTGCCGAAGCGGTGCGTGCGGTGCACGCGGGCATGGTGAACGTGGAGCGGCACGTGGCGGGCATCCGCCGCTTTGGTTTCTCCCCGGTGGTGGCCATCAACGTGTTCAACCGCGATTCCGAGGAGGAGCTGCGCGCCGTCGAGGAGGCGTGCCGCGAGCGCGGGCTGGCGGTGGCGCGTTGCGAGGGATTCGCGCGGGGCGGCGCTGGCGCGGAGGCGCTGGCGGAAGTGGTGGAAGAGGCGGTGCGGAGGCCCGCGGTGAGCCCGAGCTTCCTGTATCCGTTGGAGGCATCTCCGGTGGAGAAGCTGCGCGCCATTGCCACCGCGCTCTACGGCGCCACCGACGTGGCTCTTTCCGACGACGCCACGCGCGCGTTGGAACGCCTCATGGCCGCGGGGCACGGCGGGTTGCCGGTGTGCGTGGCCAAGACGCCGCTCTCCTTCTCCGACGATCCCGACGCGGGCGGGAATCCGGGGCCGTTCACGTTGCAGGTGCGGGAGATCCATCTGCGCGCGGGCGCGGGATTCCTACTGGCACTGACCGGCGACATCCAGACCATGCCGGGTCTGCCGCGCATCCCCGCCGCGGAGGGAATTGACCTCACCGACGACGGGGAAATCACCGGCGTCCACTGAATGGGGCCTGGCCGGTCACGGATTGGGTGAGCGGGGCGAGCGTCGCCCTGGAGTGCGGTGCGACCCAGCTGAGCGGTCCACGACGTGAAGCACCGCCCTGGATCGACAACCCAAGGCAGCACGCCTGGTTCCCGGGCCACCTGCCTCCGCGTTCCCTTTCGCAGGTTTGGTGGGTCAGTTCACCGGTTTGGTGGGTCAGTTCACCGATCCAGGGCGGTGCTTCACGTCGTGGACCGCTCAGCTGGGTCGCACCGCACTCCAGGGCGACGCTCGCCCCGTGCACCCACTCCGTGACCGACGACGTCCCGCTTGCGGCGCGTGCGGCGTCGTCAGCATGCATCACCCGACACAAGGTCCACGAGGATCCCGCGCGCTCCCTTCGAGGCCAACCTGTGCGCGGCGCGCCCAGCGCGTCATGGCGCGAAACCGGGTTCGCCACGACGATCACGTCGTCACGGGATCCTCGTGGGCCGTGACTCACACGCCCAGACGGCGCTGTCGCACCAGCGTGGCCAGGAGCGCCGCGCCAACGGCCAGCTCCACCGCCGCCACGCCCCGTGATGCCTTGGGCTTCCGCTCCACGGAGCGCAGGAATCCCCGCCAGAAGCGCGCCCAACCATGCCGGTTGGTGGCAATCCAGAGTGCGTCCGCCGCGCTGAACACGCCAAGCAAACCCATCAGTCCCTTCATGCACGACCTCCGTTGCGGAGGTAACGGCGGGCTGCAACACGGGCCACGTCCAAGCTCCACCGACGTCGCCGAAGCTCCCGCCTGTTCCACGCCACACCACGTTCCCACGCCGCGGTGCGTCGCGCTCCTCGCAGGTGCGCATTCGCGTTCGCACCTCCGTCACATTCCATTGGCAGATGGTTTCTCCTGACCGCGCATTTCCCTTCGCAGTCCGGGCGCACCGCGCTGGCCTGATGTTTGCGACTCCTGGGAAGCGACGGTCGTCCTGGCCGCGCTTCACACCGCCTACCGCGGTGCGCCCTGGAGGTTGAACCCGAGCTTCACACGGACCACACACCAACGGCTCCAGATGGGAAGCGGTGACGTCGTCATCAGGGATGCCGCGCCACCGGGGAAGGGAAACCACGGCAGCCCCGCGCTGCACAACGAACCGGTGCCTCTGGCGCTGGAAGGGACAGCTCATGCGCACGCTCATGCGGACCCTGGTTGGACATCGACGCAAGGTGGCGCTGGTCACGGTGGCACTGTGCGCGCTCCTGGGCGTGGCCGCGTCGCGGGCAACCATCGACAATTCGCTGGAGGTCTGGTTTGTCCATGATGACCCCGCATTCCTCCGTTACCGTGACTTCGTCAGCACCTTTGGCAACGACGAGGTGGTGGTCACCGCCATCCATTCTCCGTCGACGGAGCTGGGCGCGGAGCGGCTGCAGCGACTCGCCGCCCTGACCAACGCGCTGCAGGAGATTGACGGCATGGATCGCGTTCGCAGCCTGGCCAACGCGCGCGTGCCCAATCCCGGGCGACCCGAAAGGCCGCTGGTTTCCGTGGTGGACGGCCCCGTGGAGACCGACGATCTGCAGCGTGCCCAGCAGGCCGTGACACAGGGCGGATTGCCTGCGCGTTTGATCAGCGCGGATCGTCGGACGCTGGTGGTGTTCAGCTGGCTGTCCGCGGGACCGGGGGTGGACGCGGAGCGACCGCGCATCCTTGAGGAGCTCCGCGCCGCCACCACCCGAGCGCTCGCTCCCGACGAGAAAGCCAGTCACGCCGGCATGGGCGTGCTGTATGACGCGGTCAATCGCGCCACGCTGGGAGAGGGGTCGTTGTTCATCGGCCTGTCCTACGTGGTCATCATCCTGGGCCTGTTCTTCCTGACGCGGCGCTGGGCCTGGGTGCTGGTGGCCATGGCGGCGGTCACGCTGGCGGACGTCGCCATGTTCGGGGTGATGGCGCTGCTCGGTCGCCCGGTGACCATGTTCACCATGGCGCTGCCGGCACTGGTGATGGTCATCGGGGTGGCCAATGTCATTCACATCACCACGCACCTGCGGGAGCGGAGGAGGCTGCGTTCCTCGTCGCGGTTCATCCTGCTGACGTTGTCCGCGGTGGCGGTGCCGTGCGGCATCAACGCGGTGACCGAGGCCGCGGGCTTCTCCTCCCTCCTGGGCGCGGGCACCACCATCACCCGCGACTTTGGCCTCTTCGGCGCCCTGGGCGTCTTGTTCTCCTTTGCCCTGGTCTTCGTCCTCGTCGTCGTGGCGTTGCCACGCCTTTCCCGGCCAGCGCCCCCGTCACTGCTGCACCAGTCGCTGACGCGTGTGACGCGGACCGCGATGTTGGGCGCCCTGCACCATCGTTTCCTCGCCCTGGGCGTCACCATGCTGGTCGTCGTGGCTTCGGTCGCGGGTGCGTCGCGGTTGGTGGTGGACACGCGGGCAATGGACTTCCTGCCGGATTCCCACGCCTTCCGCACCGACACCGCACGCATCGAGCGCGAGGTGGGGCCGTTCATTCCCCTGGAGCTCGTGCTCGGCGCTCCGTCGGGCACGGAATGGAAAGACCCGGCATTCCTCCAAACCGTAGCCGACGTGCAGACCACTTTGGCCCATGGTTTCGGAAACCGGGGCACGCTGTCCGCATTGGACGTGCTGGCCGAAGCCGACCGCGCGGTGAATGGCGCGGCGCGGATGACGTCGTGGCGGCAGCACACGCGAGAGGACGTCACGCACCTGCTGCTGATGGCGGAAGTGGGCGGCGGTGCCGAGGACCTGACGTCCATGGTGGACCGGGCGCGAAACCGCATGCGGCTCACCGTGTTCGTGCCGATTTCCAGTTCCCAGGAATACCGGCGGATTGCCGAGCGTGCGGTGAGCACGGCCCGCGCCCAGGTTCCCGACGGAGTGACCGTGGAAGTGGGCGGATACCTCCCACTGAACTGGCGCATGGCGGAGCAGGTGGTGGCGGACCAGGTCGACAGCTTTGCCTCCGCGTTCCTGCTCATCTTCATCATCATTGCATTCATCCTCCGCTCGTGGCGCCTCACGCTGGCCGCGCTGCCCTCCAATGTGTTGCCGGTGCTCGTGGTGTTCGGGGTCATGGGGTGGGCCGGCATCTGGCTGGACATTGCCACCGTCACCATCGCCGCCGCGGTCCTGGGCATCGTCGTCGACGACACGGTGCACATCCTGTTTCAACTCAACCGGCGCATGCGGGAGGGCGCGTCCCTGGAAGACGCGGTGGCGCACGTGGCCGAGAGCAGTGGCGTGGCGGTGGTGTGCAACACGCTGCTCTTCGTCGCGGGGTTCCTGGTGATTGCCGCCTCGCATGTGCATTCGGTGGCGTACGTGGGCCAGCTGAGCGCCATCGCGGTGTTCTTCGCGCTGATGGGCGACCTCCTGTTGTTGCCGGCACTGCTGACGCTGATGCCCCGACGGGTGACGCAGGCGGAATGGAGCACGCCCTCGCTGCGAGGCGCGGTGAAGGCGTCGTGAGGAGGGCATGGGCGTTTCCTGTACAGCGTGTGCACCCGCGGCCCAGGGCCGCCTGGCGCCAACGCGTTTCGCTCACGTTGCAAGTGCCCGGGCGGAGCGGGGTTTCCGTCGCGGCGCGGAGTTGGTGCGCGGATTGAAATGCATCACGTCAGGAGGTGGAACATGGCAACCCGAGTGAAACACGTCCTGATGGTGGTCCACGACCACGCGGGACTGGGTGATCACGGCGGCGAAGCGGTGGTGCTCCGACGACGGATGGCGGAGAACCTGGGCGGTCTCGTCGATGTCGAGCTGGCGCTCGCGGAAGACCACGCGGATGTCACAGCGCGGGTCACGCATTTCCTCGAGCGGACGCGAGGGCAGGTGGCGGTGATTGCGGGAGGCGGCAGTGGCACGTTGCGCTCCGCCATCGACGCTGTGCTGGCCCAGGAGCGCAAGCCCAGCCGCGTTGCTCTTTCCGCGCTGCGCATGGGTTCCGGCAACGTGCTGGCGCGTCGCTACGCGGTGCCCCGCGACGGCGTGCAGGCGGTGGATGAATTGTGCGTCTCCCTGCGGGAGGGGCGGCGCGCCGCCGCCAAGGTGGTGCGCGTCGAGACGTTCACCGCGGAAGGCGCCATGCGCGTTTTCCACGCCGCGGGTCTCGTGGGGCTGGGGCAATTGGGTCGCGTGCCGGGCGACCTGCGCCTGTTCCGCTCCGGCTTGAAGCCCCTGCACACGGCCGCGGCGGCCTCTCTGGGATTGGAGCGCGTCAACCACCTCGAGTACGCGCTGGCCTTTGCATGGCGTGCCGCGCGCGTGGCTGCTTTCCGTCGAGCGGAGCGCGTTCGCATCACCGGCCCGCATTCGCTGACGACGATGGACATGGTGGCCGGCGTGGTGATGACCGGTCCCATCCCGGAGCTGCCCATTCCCACCGCCATCTCCACCGACGAGCCGGGGCTGTCCGTGCACCTGCTCCCCGTCCTCGAGCGGGGAAGCCTGGCGCGCCACCTCCTGGCCCCCGAGCGGCTGGCGGAGGGCGCATGGCACCTGCGGCTGGCCCCCCGGGAGAGCGTCGAGCTCGAGCTGATGGACCGTCCGCGCGGCGCGTTGTTCGTCGACGAGGACATGCACGCGTGGCACCGCCGGCTGCGCATCTGTCTGGCGGCGGTGGTGCCCTTTGTTCCCGGTGTTCGCTACCGCGGCACCCTCATGGAGGAGACCCACCATGACACTCCACGTCTCGCTGTTGGGCATTGATGGCAGTGGCAAGAGCACGGTTGCGCGGACGCTGCCGTCGCTGTTGTCGGCGGAATCCGGGCTCACCGTGGGGCTGGCCGGGGAGCAGTTCCGCCTCACCGGTCCCGAACAGGACCACGTCACCGACGGTTTCGAGCCTCCTGGCCTGCCCGTGACCGCTCGGCTGAACGCGGTGCTGCGCTGGCTCACGCACCAGTGGGTGAACATCCCCGCGCTCTACGCGGCGGTGAAGCTGGTGCAGATGATCGTGCAGGATGTGGCGGCCCGCGCCATGGCTGCGCGCTTCCGTCCCGACGTCATGATCTCCGACGGAAACACCGTGCTGTGCACCGCCGGCCGCGCGGCGAACTACCTGTGGCCCGCCAGCGGAGGCCGCGCCGCCGACCCGGAGCACGTGAAGATCCTGCTGCGCTTCCTGATGACCGGGGAGCACGCCGAGCCGCTGCCGCAGCTTCCGCGACTGGGACTGGCGCGCTTCATCTGTCGCGTGTTGCGCCTGTTCCGCGTGCATCACCTGCTGCCCGACGTGGTGGTGTTCCTGGATGCCTCCCCGTCGACGGCGCTGGCGCGCGCCGCGGCGCGTGGCAATGGACTGGACCGGCACGAGAATCACGCGGACATGACCCAGGCGCGTGGGATGTACCTGGCGGCCATGGACGTGCTGCGGCGGTTGGTCCCCACACTTTCCGTCGTGTGGGTGGACGTGGAAGGCATCACCGCCGCGGCAACCATGCACCGTGTCGTCGGGGAGCTCCGGCCCGTCCTGCCCGCGCCGCGGGCGCTGGGACATGAGCTGGCTCCGCTGGGAAGCGCGCCGCGCATGACCGGCCTGCTGCTCGTCAGGAAGCTGGTGAGTCTGCACTACGTGCTCGGCTACCTCGTCATGCATGCGCTTTCCGACGCGTGGCGGGAGCCGTTCTTCCTATTCTCCTCGCTGGGACGTCGCCTCTTGAAGGAGGGCTATTCCGCGGAGCTGATGCGGGAGATCTACGTCCGCACCGACGAGCCGGGCACCTGGGCCGACCGCATCTTCCTGCGCTACCCGCTGCACCGCGCGGTGTATGACCGACTGGCGCTGGTGACGCACGCGCTTTCCCAGGAGCTGGAGCGTCGTCTCCGGACGGGTGGCACGGTGCGCGTCTTCACCGGCCCCAGCGGTTTCTCCGACGACGTGATGGGCGCGCTGGAGCAGGTGCGGGCGCGGATGCCGCAGGCCATGGCACGCGTGGAGGTGGTGGCGGCGGACCTGGACCCGCGTGGCGTGTTGCAGCCGGACATCGAGGCACGGGCACGGGCGCTCGGCGTCAACCTGCGCTTCCTGCGCGGAGACCTCACCGGTCCCGAGCTGCGGGCGCAGGCCGGTGGACGGTTCGACCTGGCCGTGTTCGTCGGGTTGTCGTCGTGGATTCCCAAGCCGGATTGCCTGCGTCATCTCCGTTGGCTGCGCGAGTCCCTCGTCGAAGACGGCACGCTGGTCACCGACTGCTTCACCCCGGCGCCCTATGCGCTCAGCGGAAGCCACATGGGTTACCGCGCCAGCTACTACGCGCCGCAGCAGTACGCGGACCTGGTGGCCTTCAGCGGATTTGATGGCGCCCGCATGACCCTGGCGTCGGGGCGGGACGGGATCAATCACGTGCTCGTGGCCCAGCTGGGCCTGTCCGCCACGACGTCGACCGCGCTCACGCGCGAGCCCGCCGCCCGCCGCAACCTGCCCATCAGTCTCCAACCAGGTTCCGTGTGAACGGCTTCCACATCAGCTTGTGCATGCCCAGCAGCGGCTCCAGGCGCCAGGAGTCCTGACCGCCCACGTGCCGCGGCACGCCCAATCCCCAGGACATCACCGCCACCGCGAGATTCCGTACCGCGCGGGTCACGCCACCGGCCATGTACGGGTCCACGTTCGCATACTCGTGGTCACCGCGGACCGTGGCGGTGAGCACCAGGCCGTCCCGCTCGACGACAAAGTGGTTCAGCGACTGGTCGGTGAAGAAGTGCGTGATGATGTCGTCACCGGAGGCGGGGCGCGGCGAGGGGCGGACGCTGATGCGGGACCGTTGTTCTTCCGCCTCCACGGATTCCACGCGCACCCAGTCCGGACCGCCCAACGCGTGCCCCGGGAGGAAGTACGAAGGCGGCAGGCCCATGCGGATGTGATCGCCGGGACGTGGCATGCGCTCGACGGGGAAACCCTCCTCGTCATGGAGCAGGAACTCCGCGCGCAGCGGATGGCGCGGTCCCAGGTTGCCCCAGTGGTTGATGTCAAAGAGGCGCGCGGACGCATCCAGGAACGCCTCCTCCGCGTCCGTGGGCGTGCTGAAGACGCGCTGCGCCTGGGCCACGGTTTCCAGGTTGGCGCGTCGCAGGACCGCGAGCGCGGTCTGCAATGCCTGCTGGGTGCCGGTGTGGGAGGTGGACATGGTTGCTCCTGTGAATCACATGGTGTCGACGACGGGACGCGGTGCGGAGGGACGCAGCTTCTCCACCAACGCCTCTTCCAGCACCGCCGCCACGTTGCGCAGCTGGGGTCCCGGAAGCTCGTCCTGCAGCGCGCGTTGCGCCGCGGTGTTGAAGTCCAGCCGGTGCGGATGGTGGATGCGGTGCCAGTACTCGTCGGAACGCGCCAGGAGGTCGCTGGTCATGCCGAGCAGGAGCTCATGGGCCACGTGCGGATTGGCACGCGTGAGCAGCGGGAGCCACGGCGCAACCTGTCGCGGCGTCACCAGCGGGAGGGGAAGGGTGGGCGCGCGGCGACCGGAGAGCGCCGCAATCCGTTGCAGGATCTCCAACCCCGTCAGGATCTCGGGGCCGCCCAGGTCGTACGCGGCGCTCTCGCGCATCCGGAAGGTGAGCCCCGCCACCAACGCCGTCACGACGTCATCAATCGCCACCGGCTGCATCCGCATGTCCAGCCACCGCGGTGCCAGGAGCACCGGGATGCGCAGCGCGAGGTCGCGCGCCAGCTGCCACGACGCGCTTCCCGCGCCGACGATCATGCTCGCGCGCAGCTCCAGCGTGGGAACGGCACCCGCGCGGAGGATCTCACCCACCCGGAGACGACTGCGCAGGTGCCGCGAGGGGCGACCCGCGGGAATGGGACCGCCCAGGTAGATGATCCGCTGCACTCCGCTCGCCGCCGCGGCGCGCGCGAAACCATACGCAAATCGTTCGTCCTGGCGTTCGTAGTTCGCGGAATGCGCCATGCCGTGCACCAGGTAGTAGGCGCAATCCATGCGTTGGAGCGCGCGGCGCACCGTGGCGGGACGCGACAGGTCCAGTGGGACCCAGGTGACGTCGTCATCGGGCGTTGCGGGCGGCGCCTTGCGGGTGGCGGCGAAGACACGGTGACCGCGCGCAAGCAGTGCGGGAATGAGCGCGTGACCAACAAAACCCGTGGCACCGGTGACGATGACGTTCTTGCGCGTGGACATGTTTGGTCGACGGTTGCAGCGGGGATTAGCATAAGCGTAGAGCGCGTGCGGATGATTCCCCGGCAACTGCGTGGGTGATCCTCCGATACCCAATTGCCGGAGGGCGGGACCATGACCACCTGTGCAGCCAGCGGTTACCGGGACGACGAAGCCACCGTGGTGGAGTTCCTGCCGGACTCGCACGACGCGGCCACGGAACTGCACGTGGTGCCCACCTCCTCGTCGGAGGAGCCCACGCGGATTGAACCGCCACCGGCGCCGGCACCGGGGCCCCGTCGTCCCATCACGCGGGAGAGCACGCGCGTGGACATCACGGTGAGGCAGAACGCCCGCCCCACCACCGGCAGCAAGGCGCGGCACCGCACGCGCGTGGTGTTCGTGGACCTGTCGGATCTTCCCGACGGGGAACCGAAGTCGCGACGCTGACGTCACAACAGCCGCGGTTGCTCCGCCAGCGCGCCTTCCAGCTTCAGCAACGCTTCCTTGCGTTCCATGCCTCCGCCATATCCCACGAGCGAGCCACCCGCGCCGATGACGCGGTGACACGGAATCACCACCGCCACCGGGTTGCTGCCGTTGGCGCGCCCCACCGCGCGCA
>JBFMGU010000165.1:0-23925 GCA_040752415.1 Myxococcota bacterium | reverse complement strand
AGGCGTAGATGTGCCGCGGCACTGGGACGAGCGGCTCAGTCCGCGGCACGGGCCCATTGTTGCCTTGTGCCGCGTCGAGCCCAATGAACCCCACGGGCGCGGCACATCTACGCCTCCCCACGCCGTGGGGGAGGCCCGCCGCCACGACGAGAACTCACGGAAATCGGAAGGCGGCGGGGTGGGGGGGCCAACTCGCCACCGACCCGGGACGAGTGGCTCCTTCAGCGTCGACGACGCCTGAACGCCGCGAGCACCACCCCGAGCACGCCCACGGGCCCCCAGGCCGCGCTGCCACAGTTGCATCCTCCGTTCTGCGCGGCCACTCCGCCCTGTCCTTCCTCCCCACTGCTCGCCGCCACGCCGCCGCTGGAACTCCCGGTGTCCGCGCTGCCCGACGAGGAACTGGCCGCGCCGCCGCTCGACGACGAGCTGGACGACGACGACGACGATGACGATGACGATGACGATGACGAGGAAGACGATGAGCTGGACGACGACGACGATGAGGAGGACGACGAAGAGGATGACGACGAGGAGCCGCCACACGCGTCCACGCCGCCCTTGGTGTACGTGAACGCGTCAATCTCCACGATGGGATTCTCGCAGCCAATGTTCTGGCACGCCGTGGCGACGGTCTTGGCGCTGATGTGGTGACCGCGGATGTCAAAGCGCACATAGTGATGCTCGCCGGAGCAGTGCACCTGGCCGGGCTGCACGTTGCCGCAAATGATGTCGATGGCGCTGAAGTTCCCGATGGAGAAGTCCAGCGTCACCGCGCCCGCGCCGCCGGTGATGATGTGCTGCGTGCCGTCGTCGGGGCCGGCGGCCAGGGCGCCCTCGTTGAGGTCCGGTCCCTGGTTGAGGGCCTCGAACCGCTCGTACCAGTGATTGTGCCCGGCCAGCACGAAGTCCACGTGGAACTCATCAAACAGCGGAAGGAGGATGGCGTTCTGCTCCATCTCGTTGGACGGGTGCCCCAGCTCAAAGCCCAGGAACCCCGCGCCTCCCGACGTGAACGGCGGGTGGTGCATGTAGATGAACCGCCACACCGCATCCGTGTTCGCCTCCAGCACGCGACGCAACCATTCGCCCTGGCGCGCGAAAGGTCGCGGATCGTTCGCGGTGCCGTCTTCATTGCTGGCGGTGGTGAACGCAATGAACAGCGCGTTGCCATAGCGGAAGTGGTAGTAGCTCTCCGACTGCTCCTCGTCGTTGCGCGGCAGGAAGAAGATGTCGTTGAAGACGTGCTCGTTGTCGGGGCCCTTGGCGTCGTGGTTGCCGAGCACGGGCATGTGCGGAATCACGCGCGTCACGGACTCCGAGCTGCTCAGCCAGTCCACCCACTGGTCGACCTCCGCACCGTCGTAGACGAGGTCACCGCTGTTGATGAACAGGTTCGGCGCCGGCGTGGTGGCCGCGGCTTCCTCCGCAATGGGTCCCCACTTCGGGCTGACGCCACGGCCACCGTTGATGATCGGGTCGGCGCGGTCATCACCCACGGCGATGAAGCTCCACGCCTCGCAGGGATCGCCGCCGGTTCGGAAGGTGGACCACTCGCTCCACGTCGTTCCGTCGCCCACGCGGTATTCGTACTGCGTCGACGCCGTCAGTCCCGTCAGCTCGATGGTGTGCACGTAGCCGATTCCTGTCGCCAGCTGGCCCGTCGAGCCGTCCACGCGCTGGGGAGCGGCGTTGCTGCCCGCCACGCGGTACTCCACCGCGGATGCCACGTCGTCCTCGGTGGTCCACGCCACGCCCATGGTGGTGCGGGCATCACCAATGACACTGAGCCGCAGCTGGGTGGGTGCGGCCCACGACGTGGCAGCAAGGAAGACGGAAGACAGGAGCAGGAGCCGGGAGACACGCATGGCTTGAGCTTGGCGCGCCAGGTGGCGAAGGGCAACGCTTGCTTGGGACGGCGACGCGGCGCGTGCTAGCAACGAGCTCGAAGTCCTCCTGGAGTTGCCATGCGCCCTGCCCTGACCTGGTCCGTTCTCCTCGCCTGCGCCGCACTTCTTGCGCACCCCGCGTGCAGCGGAAGCAATGACGACGACAACCGCAACCGCGGAGGCACCAGCAGCACCAGCGGGGGGTTCGGGAGCAACGGCACCAGCTCGTCGGGCGGCGCCGGGTCGTCGTCGAGCAGCGGGTCCATCTCCAGCAGCTCGGGGACCGCATCCGCAGGTTCCACGTCGTCAAGCGGGGCCGTCAGCTCCGGCGGAACCACCAGCTCGTCGTCGTCGGCCAATGCCACGTCGTCCAGCGCGGCCAACAATGCGTCCAGCAGCAGCGCTGCGTCGTCGAGCAGCAGCGGGGGTGGCAACAACGCGTCCAGCAGCAGCGGGGGCGGCAACAACGTGTCCAGCAGCAGCAGTGGTGGCACGTGCGGCAACACCCTGGTCCACGAGACCACGACGGACCGCTGTGGCGACGGCTGCGACAACGACGGCGACACCTTCGTGGACTGCGCGGACTTCGACTGCGCGGGCCTGGCGGGATGCACCAGCCGCGACGCCGGGCCGCCCAACTACTGCCCGGACCCCGTCACCACCGAGGACACCGCGCAGACCTGCAGCGACGGCTGCTCCAACGACACGGACATCTACGTGGACTGCGACGACTCCGGCTGCTCGGGCATTGGCTCCTGCCCGGTGTGCGAGCGCCAGGTGCACGAGATCACCGCGGACCTCTGCGGCGACGGGTGCGACAACGACGGCGACGACCACGTGGACTGCGACGACTTTGACTGCGCGGGTCTGGCCGGCTGTCCTCCCCGCAGCGGCGACCCGCCCAACTACTGCGCGAATCCCGTGACGAACGAAGACACCGCGGAGACCTGCGCCGACGGATGCAGCAATGACGCCGACGTCTACGTGGACTGCGCGGACTTCGGCTGCGCGGCGCATTGCACGCAGTGCCTGGGCCGCAACGTGGACTGCTCGGCGGACTTCAGCGGGTGCTGCTCGCCGTTCACCTGCCAGATTGACATCAACGGCGGCTACAGCTGCCAGTGAATCAGCGGAAGCGCCCTTTCTCCTCGTGGAACTCGGGGTGGGCGCGCCCGTAGTACACCGTGACGCGCGTGTGCCTCTCCTCGCGCGGACGGGCATCCAGACGACACAGCGCACGTTCCTCCAACGGACCGAACACGAAGTCCTTGTTGAACCGCCACGTCAACATGCCCATGCCGCACACGTCGCCTTCCACGCTGACGTCGAGCACCACCCGTGACGAGGGCGCCTTGATGACGCGCTCCAGCAGGTCGCCGGGCGGGGGCCACACCACGAGCGTGAGGTTGGGTTTGAAGCGCTTCACCGCCGCCACCGCGTCCATGCGGATGACGTTCTCTCCCGCCGAGATGCCGCGGAACGGAACACCCTTGAAGTCCCTGCGGTCCTGCCGGTTCATGCGCGCGGCCGGGCGTTCCCACGCGCCGCTGTCCGTCGCCACCACCTTCACGTCGGGCATGGCCGCGGCGAGACACGCGGAGACGAATCCATCTCCCGCACCCACCTCCAGCACGCTGCGGATCTCCCAGTCCTTCAGCGTCCGAGCCAGCGTGCGAATCCAGTCCTTCGTCGGGAGGAAGTACAGCGGGCCGGCGCTGTTGGCCTCACACACCCACCACACGTCGCGCTTGTCACAGGCCTCCATGGCGCGGACCAGCTGTGCGTCGGTGGGCAGTCGACGTCGACCGTGGCGGTCCCACAGCACCTTCACCAGGTTCTCGCGCGCCAGCTTCCGCGCACGCGTGTCGCGACCCATGCCCACCGGGGGCGGGACCGTCACTGCCATCTCGCTCATACTTCGCGCACCACCACGGATCCGCCGCGATCCGGTCGACCCGTCACGTTGATGACCGGCAGGTGCTCCACCTGGTGCACACCGGGACGATGACGATGTCCGTGCACCGCCAGCACCACCTTGCGCGAGTCCATGATGACGTCGCCAAGCGTCTGGGCGCCCTGGTACGCGCGCGTCAGCGCCTCCACGGGATGCACGGGCGGGCTCAGCGCTTGACCAAAGGGCGCGGTGTGCACGGCCGCCACAATGCGCTCCGCGCGGTTCTCCGCTTCACGCAGGTGCTCGCGCAGTCGACGCACGCAGTCCTCGGTGAAGGCGCGGTCACTGACGCCCAGCCGCACGAAGCGACGGTCATTCCAACGCAGCAGCGCTGGGCCGCGGTCGGCGAAGGGGCCGTCCTTTGGCGGGAGCACCACCATGGCCTTGGTGGCCAGCATCTCGTCGGTGACGGCGTGGATGGGGATGGTGGCGGCCGGTCGACGACGGGCGGCCCGCAGGATCTGCTCTCCAAAGGCCACCTGCGCGTCGGGGAACGTCTCGCGGTCGGTGAGCGAGTAGTCATACCAGCCCACGTTCCCGACGATGGCCACCTCCCCCACGTAGACCGGTCCGGCGTCGAGGTAGTGCCACCCCTGCGCCTCGCATAGCGCGGGGAGGCGACGCTCGTAGATGCCCGCCGTCGAGGCCTCGCGTGACCACAGCTCATGGTTCCCGGGAACGAACACGCACACGGGCGCGGCCTTCCGAAGCGTCTGCAGCACCTCGGTGAGCAGCGGCGGGTGGAACTGGCTCACCGCGTCTCCGACGAGGATCAGCGCCTCCGCACCGGCCTCACGCGCCGTGGCGGCCAGCTCTTCCAGGTTGGCCTTGGACTCCGGGTAATGCAGGTCGGACACGGCCGCGAGCTTCACGGTCCACCCCAGAGCACCCACGCCGCGAATGCCAGCGTGACCGCGATGATGAGCGTTCCCGTCGCCATGAGCGCATTCCCAACGCGGCGGACCCTGACGTCATCGGCCATGCGCGGGAGATAGCATTCGCCGGCTTCAGCACAAACCACTAGCTGCAGACCGCGGCGGCAACGTCCCCCAGGCTGTGACGCTCCAGGCTGAGCACCATCTCCATCCCGCGCGCCACCTTCTCCGTCGGCAGCCGCGCCTCCTGGTGGTACTTCCCGACGACGGTCCCCAGGTGCTCCCGCTGTCCCGGGCTCCCCAGCGGCTGCTCCTGTGTCGACGAGAACGTGTGTCCACCCCGCGTCTTCAGCGTGACGCGCGCGGGGAACACCATGCGGAAGCGCTGGAAGTCCACCTGCCCCAGGTCCGGCGCCATCCCCCGTCGACCAATGCGCTCCCGCACCAACCGCGCCACGCGTCCGCCCTGCTGCACCAGCCCGCCCAGCTCCATGACGTCGGTGGTACGCCCGCCCATCTGGCGCGTGTAGCCCCGCACCACGTCGACGAGATCGCGCGCATCCAACCCGGACAACGGTGAGTGCGGCCCCAGGAAGTCATTGAAGGCTTCCACCACCTGCAGGGTCATGCCCCAGTCATGTTGCAGGGACGTTGCGCGCGACACGCGCAGGATCTCGTCGTGGTGGGAGTCCAGCCAGGGCTGTTGGAGCTCCGCGCCGGTGTGTCTTCCCGCCGCCACGGCAATGCCCACGTTGAGCGGCACAGAGAAGTTGATGTTGATGGGATCCAATCGCTCGCCCGCGTACTCGCGCGAGAGGTTGTCCATCTCCACCGTGAGCAGCGACGCTTCCACCTGCACGCGTTCCACGTCGTGGGGAAGCAGGTCCCGGCCGTGCGCGCGCCTGAACTGCGCCAGGATGTCCAGCAGCGCGTCCAGCGTGGTGTCGACGTACGCGCACCCCGGGTACTTCTTGTACGTGAGGGAATCCGTGACCCATGAGCGCCCCAACCCGCCCAGCATGTGCGGCACCGGCGCAAACGTGAAATGCGCCCAGAACCCCCGGCGCGGATGCTCCACGACGTCCCACGCGCCCGTCATGCCCTCACGCGCCAGTCGCGCCGCCTGGATTCCGGTGAGCGTGGGGCCGGCCGCGGTGAGGACCTTGCTCTGCGCGCCCATGAAGCCGGGCCACAACGTGAACGGGGGCTGGTAGAGCGCAATGGCCAGCGCGTGCGCGGTCCTGGCGACGTCCAGCCGGTACAGCCTCGACGTCACCGCGGCCGCCTCCAGCGCGTGGATGAAGCTCCAGGCCTGGCCATTCTGCGGCCCCAGCACCGCGCTGGCGCCAAACCGTCCCCCCACCTCGTTGCCAATGACGACGGCGGTGAGCAGGTCCCGCGTGGACAGCGCCTCCTCCTCGCAGACCGCCCAGCTGGCGAGCACGGCGGAGTGACCGGTGTGTCCCAGGTAGAGGTAGTCGTCGTAGTCCAGCGCCATGGCGCGTGTGCTGTTGATGAGCAGCGCGTCCTCGAGGGGGAGCTTCTCGCCGGTGGGGAGCGCGGTACACGGTCCACGTCGGGAGGACCGCAGCACGGCGCGCTGCACGGCCTGGCACGCGGCGTTGTCCACGGCGGGATGCATGGACGCCACGACGTTGAGCACCTGGTGACGGGCCAGCTCCTGCACGCGCGTCGGGATGTCGGTATCTCGCAAGTTGCAGACGAATTCCGCCAGGCGCTCGACGACGGTGGACATCGTTCCTCCCTGGACCGACCGCGCACCTGGCGGACGGCAGCAACGGTCTCGACCCCCGTGTGTGCCAAGGAGCGTGTCGTGTCCAGTCATCCCCGGCCATCCAGCGCGGACCCCAACATCATCGAGCCCGGCCCCCAACCGGAGCCCACGCCCGCGCCCACCATCCAACCTCCTCCGCCGCCGCCCACGCCGGAGATCAGTCCACCGCACAAGCCCGAGGTGGCCCCTCCAAGTGAGCCCCCCACCTTCCCCTCGCCCGAGCCCGAGCACCCCGACGTGTTCCCCGGCGAACCGGGCACCCCGGAGATCGTCCCGCCGGTGCCGTACACGCCGGAGATTCGTCCTCCGTTCCCCGGTCCCGGCCCTCAGCCCACGGCGTGATGGGAGACGTCGCCGCGGAAACAAAAGTCTGCCATCCTCGACGGCGATGAAGCTCTACACCTATCCCTCCGCGCCGAATCCCCGACGTGTGCACATCTACCTGCAGGAGAAGGGCCTGGGCATCCCGCAGGTCACCGTCAACATCCGCGCGGGAGAGCAACGCTCCCCGGAGTTCCTGCAGAAGAACCCGCTGGGTGCGGTGCCGGTGCTGGAGCTCGACGACGGGCGCACGCTCACGGAATCCCTGGCCATCATGGAGTACCTGGAAGAGCTGCACCCGGAGCCGTCGTTGATCGGTCGCAACGCGTGGCAACGGGCGCGCACGCGGGAAGCGGAACGCATTGCGGAGATGGGGCTGTTGCAGAGCGTGGTGAGCTCGGTGCAGCAGTTTGCTCCGTCGTCACTGGAGCGGATCACGGCGGCGCCGGAGCTGGTCCAGGCGTCCCGCAAGCGGTTTGCGCAGGTGCTCTCCGTGGTGGATCGCATGCTCGCGGAGCGGAGGTGGCTGGCGGGAGAGGAGTTTTCCATCGCGGACATCACGGCCGTCGTCGCCGTGGAGGCAGCCATGGTGGGCGGGTTCCCGTTGGATCCTGCGTTGCACAACGTTTCGCGCTGGCTTTCCGCGGTGCGCGCGCGCCCGAGCGTGAAGGCGTCCTGATAAGAGGCGTCCGGATAAGCCGCTCTTCGCCCTTGTCAGTCCCACTTAGGCTCAAGGTAGAGTTCACGCCTTCGGAGGGGACATGCCCGCACGCATCGCCTACATCGCCCGCGGCCAGCTCCGACTCATCGACGGGGAAGGCACCCTGCCGCGCGACTTTGACAGCCCTTTCATCCAGCAGGCGCGGAGCCGCGCAAGCTCGTCCCAGCGACGCTCCCGCTGGAAGCAGGAAGGCTCCAGCTACGCCGCCATGATGGCGCGCAGCGGCGCGGGCGCACAGACCGACACCATTCGTTACACGGGCGTGGCACGCGGCCAGCAGCCGCACACCTTCGTGCACGCCGTCGACACGGGCGCAGTAAGCGGGATGTTCTCCGTGGACGCGGAAGGGAACGAGCGACGCCTTTTCCACAGTGAGCGCTTTGACGTGCGTCACGTGGCCACGCATCGGTCGGGAGACCTGCTTGCGTGCTGCGTCCTGAAGGACCACGTGGCGAACGTGGCGGTGGTGCGCGCGGATGGATCGACGCCACAGGAGGTCACGGAGGGAGACTCCCTGGATCTTGCACCGTCCTGGGTGCCCGGAACTGGCAGGCAGGTGGTGTTCCAGTCCGCCGGTCTGCCCAGCCCTCCGCGCCCCGGCAGCCCACGTGCGCCCTTCTCCATCCAGCTCCTCGACGTCGACCGCGGTGAGATGCGCGCGTTGGCGGAGGACAGCGAGCGGGACCTGCTGTTGCCCCGCATGACGACGGGCGGCGATCTCTTCTACATCCGCTGCCCGCACCGCCCACCCAGCCGCGCGCTCGCGCAGGGCGTCACGGACGTGCTCCGGATTCCCATCCGCATCGGTCGCGGCGTGATGGGCTTCTTCGACTTCTTCTCACGCATGCAGGGCGGACCCGGCTCCGTGAAGCCCGCGTTTGACGGCGGCCGCCAGCACGACGACTTCCGACTCAAGAGCGTGTTGCTGCACGGTGCCGCGGGCGAGGACCCCAACGCCGACGCCCACGCCGAGCGGCACCCTTCCCACGTGTCGTCGGCGTGGGAGCTCGTGAAGCAACGCGGCACCGGCCCCGCCGAGGTGGTGGCCACGGGCGTGTTCGCCTACGACGTCGCCGAGAATGGCGCCCTGGCGTGGACCGACGGTCAGCGCATCTTCCACCGGGAACCTGGGGGCCGCGAGGTCGAGCTGGCCAAGGACCACTTGGTCCACGACGTGGCGTGCCTGGCCTGAGCCCCTCAGCGCGCCAACGGCAGTGACAACTGTGCCGGTTCCCGACGTGACGCCCGCTTCACGGCCGGTTTCTCCGACGGTGCAGCCGGCCCAACCACCGTCATGCCGCCGTACGTGTGGGAGACGGCCCGTTCGCGCGCCATGAGCTCCTCCACGTCCACCGGCGGCAGCCCCGACTCCAGTCGCCGCGCCTGGTCGTCCAGCCTGCGGATCGCCGACAGTTTCTCGTCGCGACCGAGCTTGGCCTGGTTCACCGCGTCCTTCAGCACGCGAATGGTCTGGTCATAGACCGTGAGCGGCACGGGATACGGGTGACCGTCCTTCCCGCCGTGCGCCAACGAGAAACGCGCGGGGTCGGTGAAGCGGCTGGGCGCGCCGTGGATCACCTCCGCCACGTGCGCCAACGCCATGACGGTGCGCGCCCCCACGCCCGGCGTCAGGAGCAGCTCGGTGAAGTCCCGGGGACCCGCGTCCGCCGCCGCCGCCAGCGCCGCCGCCAGTCGACGACCGAACACGTCGGACGCGCGCACGTCGTGGTGCGCCGGCAACTGGGCATGCGGAGCGGAACCGGGCCGCCACGCGCCGCGCTGCAGCTGTTCCAGGATGACGTCCGGCCCCTCGTTCACCAGCTCCACCTGCGCCCGACGGGACGCCTCCGCGCGCTTGTCCGTGAGGTTGACGATCTGACCCTGGCTGAGCCCATCAATGGCCGCGTGCGGCTCGTTGACGAAGCTGTCCAATCCCTCACTCAGCCAGTGGTAGCGACGTGCCTGCCGGATGCCCGTGTTCATGCCCTGCTGCACCACCACCCAGTGCCCGTCGTCGGCGAGGATGAAGCTGTGCAGGTAGATGTCAAACCCGTCCTGCACCGCGGCGCTGTCCACCTTGGCAACGAGCCGGCTGGTGCGTTGCAGCGTGGCGCCGTCGTGACCCAGGCGTTCACTGAGGCGTCGGAGCTCCTGTGGTGTGGCGCGGGAGTGACGTCCGCGTCCCCCGCACACGTGCAGGCCCAGCTCCCATTCCACGGGCGCCAGGCCGCGCTTGAGCGCACCGACGACGCTGGTGGTGATGCCGGAGGAATGCCAGTCCATCCCCATGACGCAGCCCAGGGACTGGAACCAGAAGGGATGCGCCAGCCTGCGGAGGACCTCCTGGCGCCCGTACTGGAGCACCATGGCCTCCACCATGACGCGACCCAACCGCGCCATGCGGTCCGCCAGCCATTCCGGCACGCGCCCGCCGTGCAGCGGGAGATCGGCAATCCCCGTCGAGCGACCCATACACCTGTTCAGTATCCGCCGGTGCGTCGCGGATCAAGCCTCACAGGGGCCGGACCACCAGCGTGCAGGTGTGATCTCCCGTCGCGGGCCCGTCGATGTACGTGACCGAGTAGCGCTTCCCCTTGGTCAGCCGCGGATTGCGCGAGATGCCCTCGATGAGCCCGTACTCGAACTGTCGGGGATACGGCGTCTCGCACCGCACCTCGATGCTGCCGTCGGGCTTGCGCGTGGTGATGTAGTGCCCCACGTCGCCGCGGTGGTTCATGTAATAGACCTTGTCCATGGCTTCGTAGAACGCTTCCAGGCTGTCAAAGATGGGCGGGAACTCCGCGTTCTCGACGATGTTCGTCCCCACCTTGCGCACGAAGCTGGGGCCCACCGACGCCTGCAGCTCCTTGAGCGCGTCCAGCCAGCGTTGCACCGGGATGAAGTTGTCCGGCGTCAGGTCCTGGATGTTGAGCTGGTGTTTCTCGACGAGCTTCATGCCCATGCTCGGCACCAGCTTGAACGCCTCCAGCGTGGCCTTCACGTTGGCGGCGCGAACCGTGGCGTTGGGATCCGGCGAAACGAACTCCATTGGCTCACCTCCGTGAACCAAACCTAAAACGTCCCTTCGTTTCCCACGGAAAAATCCCACCCCGTCGTCGGACCGATGCGAGCGCGCACCACGTTTGTCGACGACACCCCACACAACAAACGCTTGGCCTCGATGCACGCTGCCCCGCCCGGGTCATCCCGCTGCGACATGGCGCGGCAGCTGCGGCGACGCACCGCACCGGGGGGTGGGACGTGGCCTGACATGGCGGGACCAGGGCCGCTGACGCGGGGTGCTGACGAAAGCACCAGCCAGGAGGTTGGGATTTGGCTAGCATGCCGGTTTGACAACGGTGGGGGAGAGGCTCGGATGACGGATGTTTGCGTCAAGATGCTGTTGGATGACGGCACCACGCGGGTGACGGGGGTGGTGCTGACGCAGACGGTGGCGGAGGCCCGGAGGCGTCACCAGGCGTCCGCCATGGCCACGGTGGCGCTGGGACGCGGCATGGTGGCGGCCACGCTGCTCTCCAGCACGGTGCGGGAGACGGGGAGCATCAACCTGCAGCTGGTGGCCAACGGGCCGCTGGGCGCCATGGTGGTGGACGCCAAGGGCAAGGGCACCGTGCGCGCGTACCTGCGACGTCCCACCGTGGAGTTCCCCACCGCCACCAGCCAGCGCATCAGCGTGGCGCAGGCGCTGGGGCGTGATGGTTTCATCAACGTGATCATGGACCCCGCCGGCGGGGAGTTCAGCCGCGGCACCTGCGCGCTGGTGAGCAGCGAGGTGGACGAGGACGTGGGGGAGTACCTGGAGAAGTCCGCCCAGGTGCACAGCGCCATTGGCACGGACGTGCTGCTGACCTCGGACACGCGCGAGGTGATGGTGGCCGCGGGCCTGCTGGTGCAATCACTCCCCGGCAGCGACGGACGCCTCGTGGACCAGGCGCAGGAGCGGCTCAAGCACGGCGGGATGTACCACGTGCTGGGAGGTCAGGCGCCCGCCGACGTCATGTCGCTGGCCAAGCGGCTCTTCCCGGAGGAGCACCTCACTGTGCTGGAGGAGCGGCGCATTGTCTGGCAGTGCACCTGCTCACGGGAGCGCGTGCTGGCCGCGGTGTCCATGCTGGGTCGCCAGGAGGTGGCCAACATCCTCGTCGAGGACGGACGCGTGGACGCGCGCTGTGACTTCTGCATGGCCAGCTACCAGCTGAGCCAGAGCGACCTCACGGCGTTGCTGGCGGAGATGGACGCGTACGCGCTGGGCGGGCCGGAGGTGGCCTGAAAGGCCCGCGCCCCGTCGTCACTCGCGGGTGGGGAGCTCCTTGAAGGTGGTGAAGCGACGCAGCTCCGCGTAGCGCTCCTCCAGGTCCTCCAGGCTCACCTTGCGCACCCGGTCAAAGCTGAAATCCTCGACGACAAACGACGCCATCACGCCGCCCATCACCATGGCCTGGCGCGCGGTGGTCTCACCCAGGCCACCCCAGCGGTCCAGGGAGCCCATGACGCCGCCGGCGAAGGTGTCGCCTGCGCCGGTGGGGTCGAACACGTCCTCGAGGGGGAACGCGGGGGCGAAGAAGGCCTTGCCGTGCTCCAGCATGAGGGCGCCGTACTCGCCGCGCTTGATGATCACCACCTTGGGTCCCATCTTGCGGATGGCCGCGCCGGCCTTCACCACGTTGTGCTCACCGGAGAGCTGGCGTGCTTCCGCGTCGTTGACGAAGAGCACGTCCACGCGCTTGGCCACCTCCAGCAGCTGCGCGCGCTTGCTGGTGATCCAGTAATTCATGGTGTCCATGGCCACGAGCTTGGGTCGCTCGATCTGGTCCAGCACCAGGGACTGCAGCTCCGGGTCGATGTTGCCGAGGAACACATGCTCGGGACGACGGTACGCGGCGGGTAGCGTGGGTCGGAAGTTGGCAAAGACGTTGAGGTGCGTCTCCAGCGTGTGCGCCTCATTGAGGTCAAAGCTGTAGCGCCCGGACCAGTGGAAGGTCTTGCCGGGGACGCGCTGCACGCCCTCCACGTCGACACCGCGGGTCTTCAGGTAGTCCAGGTGGTCGTGCGGGAAGTCCTCACCCACCACGCCCACCACCTGCACCTTGGTGAGGAGGCTTGCGGCCATGGCGCAGTAGTTGGCGCTGCCGCCCAGCACCTTCTCCCGCTTGCCAAACGGCGTCTCCACGCTGTCAAAAGCCAGACTTCCCACCACGAGCAGTGTCACGAACCACCTCCTGACGACGAGAGAGACGTCCTCAGTTCCAGTATTTCCCGTAGAAGAGCGCGAGCTGTTCCTTCCGGTGCGCGGGGATCACCTTGGGGTCGGTGAGCACCGCGAACTTGCCGGCGGTGGCGCACGCACACTCGCGGCTCCCCGGCAGGCGCTTCACCGCCTCGGCGATGATCTTCTGCGCCATGGCCACGTTGGCCTTCAGCACCGCCAGCACCGCCTCCACGCTGACGGCCTCCTCGCTCTCGTGCCAGCAGTCGTAGTCGGTGGCGAGCGCGATGGTGGCGTAACAGATCTCCGCCTCCCGGGCGAGCTTGGCTTCCGGCACGTTGGTCATGCCAATGACGTCGGCGCCATCCCGACGGTGCACGTGGCTCTCCGCCTTGGTGGAGAACTGCGGTCCTTCCATGCACACGTAGGTGCCGCGCGGGTGGTAGCGCGCGCCCGCGGCCTTGGCGGCCTCCACCGCGGCGCCGTGCAACGGCCCACACACCGGGTCGCCAAAGGAGACGTGCCCCACCACGCCTTCCCCGAAGTAGGTGCTCTTGCGGGTGCGCGTGCGGTCCAGGAACTGCGTGACCAGCACCATGTCGCCGGGGTGGATGTCCTCGCGCATGCTGCCCACGGCGCTGACGGAGAGGATGCGGGTGACGCCCAGCTTCTTGAGGGCCCAGATGTTGGCCTGGAAGGGGATCTCCGTGGGCATCAGGCGGTGCCCCACGCCGTGGCGGGGCAGGAACACCATCTTGACGCCGTGGAGCGTGCCGGTGACCAGCTCGTCGGACGGCGGGCCAAAGGGGGTGTCCACCTTGACCTTCTGCACGTCCTGCAGCCCCTGCATCTCATACAAGCCGCTACCGCCAATGACGCCGACGATCTCGGTCATGGTTGCCTCCTTGGCACGCGGGTGGGACCGGGGCCCCGCGGGCAAGCGCCCCTCCATACAACCAAGTGGACGTGGCCTGCCACGCTCCAGCGGGACCGCAACAGGCCGGGGGTCAGGGTGAGACCGGAGCGCCGCCGTCAGCGTGGCGCCGCGCCTCCAGCGTGCGACCGCCCAGCATGCCGCACGCGGCGTCGATGTCGTCGCCACGGGCCTCGCGGATGAGCGCGTTGAGGCCCTGGTCCCGCAGGAGCTGCTGGAAGCGCAGCGTGCGCTCCCGCGGCGGCCGGCGGAACGGGCTGAGCGGGTGCTCATTGAACGGGATGAGGTTCACCTTGCACTTGAGCCCGCGCAGCAGGGGACCCAGGCGGCGGGCGTCGTCGTCGGCGTCGTTGATCCCGTCCAGGAGCACGTACTCCAGCGTGATGCGGCGACGCGCCTTCAGCGGGATGTCCCGGCACGCGCCCAGCAGCGTCTCCAGCGGGTACTTCTTGTTCACCGGCATGATGGACTGGCGCTGCGGGTCGGTGGTGCCGGAGAGGCTGACGGCCAGCTGCACCTCGCTCTCGCTCATGAGGCGCTTCATCTGGGGCACCAGGCCGGAGGTGCTCACGGTGATGCGACGCGGGCTGAACTGGTGCGCGTCGTCGTCGGTGAGGATCTCCACGGCCTTGAGCACGGTGTCCAGGTTGTGCAGCGGCTCACCCATGCCCATGAAGACCAGGTTGGTGATGACGCGGCGGCCCATGCCCTCGCGCGGGGCGTCGGGGTCGGGGACGAAGCCGCCGCCGGTGGCGCCAAGGTCATCCCAGACGCGGTTGATCTGGTCCACGATCTCGCCGGCGGTGAGGTGACGCTCCAGGCCCATGGCGCCGGTGGCGCAGAAGGTACAGCCCATGGCGCAGCCCACCTGGCTGCTGATGCACAGCGTGTTGCGGTCGGGGCTGCTGGCAAACGGGATGAACACGCTCTCGATGAGGTTCCCGTCCCAGGTGCGCATGCGGTACTTGCGCGTCCCGTCGGCGGCCACCTGCACCTCCGCCAGCTCCAGCCGGGACAGCCGCGCCGCGCCCTTCAGCTTCTCCCGGAGGGCGCCGCTGAGGTCCGTCATGACGTCAAAGCTCTTGGCGCCACGCTTGTGGATCCAGCGGGTGAGCTGCTGCGCGCGGAACGGCTTCTCCCCCAGCTTCTCGACGAAGGCGCGCAGCTCCCCCGGCGTCATGGCCACCAGGTTGGGCGGTCCCTCCTCCTGCGGCCTGAGGCCACGTCGGGGGATGGTGTTGTCCAGCAGGTTGAGCGCGCTCATGTCCGTCCAGCGTCAGGGAAATCAGGGATCCCCTTTTTGCCGTTCGGCGAGTGCCTCGTCAAACCGCCTGGCCTGGGCCTGGAGCGCCTCGTCGTCCGGGCTGAGCTCCAGGGCCACGCGGATGGTCTTCTGCGCCTCCGCCACGTCGCCGCGCGCGAAGTGCACCTCCGCCAGCGTGTCCAGGTAGCTCGTGTTCTGCGGCTCCAGGTCCAGGGCCCGGTGCACCAGCACCAGCGCCTCGTCGCGGTTGCGCAGCTGCTCATCCTTGGCGGTCACCAGCAGGTACGCGCAGTTGTTGAGCGCCGTGCCCTGCGTGCGGTCCAGCGTGATGGCCTTGCGCCACGCCTGCAGCGCCTCCCGCTCATTGCTGCGGAACAGCTCCACGGTGCCCAGCTGACTCCACAGCGCCCCGCTGTCCGGGTTCTCGGTGACACCGGTGTGCAGCACCTCGTACGCGGCGTCGTAGTCGTGGCCCAGCTGGTACACGCGCGCCACCTGCAGGTACGCCTGCACGTCCCTGGCGTTCTCGGCGATGCGCGCCTGGCCGTCCTCCAGGTCCCGTTGCATGCGCAACGCCATGGCGGCGGTGAAGAACTTCCGCAGCTCCTCGTCCTGCGGGTTGTGCTTGAGTCCCTCGGACAGGACGTGCAGCGTGGCGTCCAGGTCATTGCGCCGTCCCAGCAGCGCCGCGCGACGCAGGTAGGGCAGCGGGAAATCCGGCACCAGGCGGGACACGCGCTCCAGCTCGTCAATGGCGCGGTCCTCCTCGCCGGTGGCCACGTGCAGCTCCGAGAGTCGGAACAGGAAGTCCGGGGCCTCGTCGGGGAACTCCGCCAGGGCGCGCTTGAGCACGCGTTCCGTCTCCGCGTAGCGCTTGGCCTTGTAGAGGATGGCGGCGTGGTTCCGACGGAGATCCGCGTCCTTCTCGTCGAGCTCCACCGCGGTCTCGGCGGCGGCAATGGCCTCCTCGTGGCGCTCCTGCATGGAGAGGCCCGCGGCCAGGTTGGCGAAGATGGGCGCGTGATCCGGGGACTCCGCCGCGCCGCGCATGAGCAGCGTCACCGCCTCGTCGACGTGGCCAGCCTCCAGGAGTAACGCGCCGTGGTTGGACCACGCGGGACCAAAACCGCGGTCCACCGCCTCCGCCATGCGATAGAGCCGGGCCGCGCCCATCACGTCGCCGGCGCGTTGCCGGACCATGGCCCGCGCCAGGTAGCCGCGAGGATCATGCGGGTCCTGCGCAATGCGCGCGGCGTAGACGGCGTCCGCCATCCTGGCCTCCGGGTCGTCCAGCGGGGCCAGGGGAGCGCGGAGCTCGGGCTCGTTGTCGTGGGAGGTGGCGGGCTCAGGGGCCGCGGCGGCCGACTGCGTGGACTGGGCCTGGGACGTGGGCGCCGGCTTCCTGGCGACGGGAGCAGTGGCGCACGCCACTGGCACACCCATCACCCAGAGCAGGAGCCAACGACGCATGGGCCAGTGTTAGCAAAGCCGCTGCTCATGCGCCGTTCTGGCCCCCGCTTGCGGATGTCCAAGGTAGGGCGGTGTGGTGACCGGGAAGCTCAGAAGCGCTTGCTGAGCTCGGTCTGGCGGAAGAAGTACGCAATCTCCTGCTTGGCGGTGTCGGGGCCGTCGGAGCCGTGCACCGTGTTCTTCTCCACGTCGGTGGCAAAGAGCTTGCGGATGGTGTTGTCCGCGGCCTTCTTGGGGTCGGTGGCGCCCATGATCTCGCGGTTCTTGGCAATGGCGTCCTCGCCCTCCAGCACCATGATCACGCACGGGCCGCTGGTCATGAACTCCACGAGGCTGTTGAAGAAGGGACGGGCCTTGTGGACGGCGTAGAAGCCCTCCGCCATCTCCTTGCTCATCCGCACCATGCGCATGGCGGCAATGCGGAGGCCCTCCTGCTCAAAGCGGGCAATGACCTTGCCGATGACGTTCTTCTCGACCCCGTCGGGCTTGATGATGGACAGCGTGCGCTCAATGGCCATGGTTCTCTCCTATGTCTTGTGTGGGGGTTGATGGGACTCAGGACTTCTGCGGTGCTTCCTTGGGCGCCCCATCCCCCCGGGGCTGCTTCTGTTCCTTGGGCTGCTGCGGTGTGGCGGGCGGCGTGCCCCCGGGCTGCTGGGCCGGCTGCGCGCGCATGGCGGCCACGGCCTCCCGCAGGCGACGACGGGACTGCTCCTTGCCCAGCACCTCCATGCTCTCGAACAGCGGCGGCGTGGCCGTCTTGCCGGTGACCGCCACGCGGACGGGCATGAACAGGTCCTTGGCCTTCCAGCCCTTCTCGTCGCCGTAGGCGCGCATGAGCTTCTCCAGCTCCGTCTTGTTCCACACCGTCTGCTTGTCGACGATCTCGACGATCTCCGCGAGCGCGGTGGCCGTCTCCTCGAGCGTGCGGCCCTTGGGGACCATGGTCTTCACGTCGACCTTCTCGATGACCGAGCCGTTGAAGAAGAAGTCCCCGTAGCCGATGAAATCCTCGAAACGCGAGATGCGCTCCCGCACCAGCGGGATGATCTGGCGCAGGTAGTCGTCGGCGAAGACGGTCTGCTTGAGGCGCGTGAGGAACTCCTCCTCGCTGAACACCTTGCGCAGGTACTCCTCGTTCACCCAGTTGAGCTTGGCCAGGTCGAACACCGGGCCGCCGAGGCTGATGCGGGTCAGGTCCAGATGCTGGATCATGTCCTGCACGCTGAAGATCTCGCGCGCGTCCGGCATGGTCCAACCCATGAGCGCCAGGAAGTTCAGCAGCGCTTCCGGGACAATGCCCACGCGCTTGTAGAACATGATGCTGGTGGGGTTCTTGCGCTTGCTCACCTTGCTCTTGTCGGCGTTGCGCAAGAGCGGCATGTGGCAGAACTCCGGCGGCTGCCAGCCAAAGGCCTCGTAGAGCAGGACGTGCTTGGGCGTGGAGGTGATCCACTCCTCACCGCGGATGACATGCGTGATCTGCATGTGCCGGTCGTCGACGACGTTGGCGAGGTGGTAGGTGGGGAACCCGTCGCTCTTGAGGAGGACCTGGTCGTCAATGCCCTTGTTCTCGAACTCGATGCGGCCGCGGAGCTTGTCCTCCACCACGGTGACCCCGGTGCGCGGCACCTTGAGGCGGATGACCCAGGCGCGGCCCTCGGCCACCTCCTTCTCCACCTCCTTGGGGTCGCGGTCCCGGCAGAATCCGTCGTAGCCGGGGTTCTGCTTGTTGCGCTTCTGCTCCTCGCGCAGGGCCTCCAGGCGCTCCGGCGTGCAGGTGCAGCGGTACGCCTTCCCCGACGCCAGCAGCGCCTCCGCCTCCTTGCGGTACAGCGGCAAACGCTCGCTCTGGCGGTAGGGGCCGAACGGACCGCCCACGTCGGGGCCTTCGTCGTACTGCAGGCCCACCCACTTGAGCGCGTCAAAGATCATCTGCTCGCTCTCCTTGCTGGAGCGAGTCTGGTCGGTGTCCTCGATGCGCAGGATGAACTTGCCGCCGTGCTTCTTGGCGAAGGCGTAGTTGAACAGGCCGATGTAGGCCGTTCCCACGTGGGGGTCCCCGGTGGGGGACGGAGCAATGCGGACGCGGACAGGACGGTCGGTCATGGTGGGCGCTTCGGGTGAGGCCCGCGGCCTGTAGCAAAGGTTTCCGCAAGTTCAAAGCGGTTGATGCGGTGCGTCAGCGCTGCGGCCGGGACGTCGGCTTCACCGGTGGGGCGTGCGCAATCGGTTGGAGCGCAGCACGGGCCCACGCACGGCACGTGACAGGAATGCGCGAGAGATGACCGCTTTCTCGACGAGAATCAAGCTGCGGGACGATCTCCTGCCGGTGCCGCCCCGTCGTGTTACCCTGCTGGGCATGCACCGCGGGTTGTGCGTGCTCGTCGCGCTCCTGGGCTTGTTCTGCGCGTCGCCGCTCCGGGCCCAAGGCGCCTCCGACCAACCCGCTGACGGAGACGAGCAGCAGCAACGCGGCGCCACCACCGAGCAACCGACGCGAACCGGCGGCATCCGGCAGTGGGCGCAGCAGGCGGCGCTGGCGGGTCAAGGCGTGCCGGGTCTGGTGGCCCCCGACGCGGAGCGACCGCTGACGTTGTTCCAGGGCATCCCGAGCTACGTGAGGTACCAGACGTGGTGGTTCATCCTGTACGTGCAGGACATCCCCGTGCTGGACCCCGTCTACTGGGACCGCGCCATTGGCGACCCGTGGATGCTGAACCCGGGGACGAAGGAGAAGCTGGAGAGCACGCCGTCGGTGGCCCGGCTGTACTTCTACGGCTACTACATGGCGGCGCTGCAGCGCTTCCACTTCACGCCCAACCCGGAGCGCGTGTACGGGACGGCCTTCACGTCGTCCAACACGCCGGTGTCCCTGGCGCTGGGCGGCGGCAGCGAGGGCTTCTTCACCGGGCTGGCGCAGACGCTGGGGAACCGTTTCTCGGCGGAGGAAGGCGCGGACCTGTTGTTCAGCATGCTCACGCGCGTGCCCGGTCTGACCCAGTCCCGAGAGAGCTGGCAGGGCTGGAAGATGCTGGCCATCCACAGCGGGTTCTGGTTGGCGGGCGCGTGGCTGGCCTACCAGCTGGCGCGCGACCAGGGGCTCATCCGCGCCGGACACTGGTTCCGCTTCCGGGGCAGCGAATTCGGCGTGGGCACCTTTGCCTCGCTGGGGGACCTGGGCGTGTCGCTGAAACCCAGCCTCTCCGCCGACGTGCGCTTCGTGGTTCCCGGCGTGGAAGCAGCGTTTGGGATGACGGGGCGCGCGGACCCGGACCCCACGCGGGAGAACCTGGTGTTCGAGAGCGGGTTCCGCACCAACTGGCTGCGCTCGTTCTCCCGTTGGCTGCGCTGGGACGTGTTCGCATTCGTGGGGGCGCGCTACGCCGCGCTGGTCACCAGTCCCGTGGGCGAGAACCGCGTGCGCTTCCTGGGCTCCCTCAACGCGCGCCGGGAGAACTTCTTCCGTGAGGGGCTGACGGTCAGCGTCGACAGCGGCGTGAACACCGACGTCAGCACGCAGGCGGGCTGGTACGTCTCCCTGGCCGCGGAGAACGTGCGCGACGGGCTGGTGGCCGGCATGCGCTTCAGCGTGCTGCAGTTCCACGACCGGCCCGAGGAGGACGTGGGCGCCACCATCTTCCTGGCGCTGCCGACGGAACCGGAGTGGCTGGGCCTGCGTCGACGCAGTTGAGCTTCAGCGCTCCATCAACTCCAGGGGAGCCTCTCCACCACGGCGCAACGCCTCCACCCCCGCCCGCCCCAGCAACTCCTCGACGAGCGGCGCCCAGTCCGCGGGCGGCGCGGCCTGCGCAATCACCGTCTCGCCGGCGGTGGGAACGCTGAGCCACACGGCGTGGAGTGCGTGCCCGGGGAGCGCGTGCGCGCGGAAGGGGGGACCACCATAGAGCTCGTCGCCCCACAGCGGCGCGCCCGCGTGGGCCAGGTGGACACGCACCTGGTGGCGACGTCCTCCCTCGGCATCCACCAGGACCAGCGCGTCGGGTCCTCGGCGGGCCAGGGTGACCCAGCGCGTGCGCGCTTCCCGGGGATCACCGCGGTGCGTGCGCAATCCGTCCACCACCACGCTCTGGCGCGGGTCACCGGTGTGATGCGCAATGGGCTTCTCCACGACGCCCACCGGCGCGATCTCCCCGTGCACCATGGCGAGATACAGCTTGCGCGCCGTCCCGCCCTTGAACGCCGCCCTCCCCGCCTCGAAGGCACGCGGCTCCCGCGCAAAGGCCAGCGCGCCGCTGGTGCCCACGTCGAGGCGGTGGAGGAGGCCGCCCTCGCGCGGGTCCGGTCCGGCGGTGGCCACTTCCGGGAAGCGGTGCACCACCACGTCCAGGGCGCTGGGAGGATCCGAGGGACGCAACCGGTGGCTGGCCATGCCCGCGGGCTTGTCCATGACGAGATAGCGCGGCGTCTCGACGAGAAGCTTGAGCGGCGGCGTCTCCCGCGAGGGAACGTGCGGCTCCAGGATGGTGAGCTCCTGGCCGGCCTGCACGCGGTCACCCTTCACCACCACCGTGCGACCACGTCGGACCAGGCCCTCCGTGCACAGGCGCTTGGCCGCACGCACGCTGGTCCCCAACAGGCGCGCCAGCACCTCATCCACGCGCCCGCCGTCCTCCTCGGGCGGGATGCGCACGGAGCGGCTGGCAACGTCAGCGTGATGGGTCCCGGGCTCGGCCATCTCTCACCTGCTCACCGCGTGCGCGCGGAATTCCGCGTCGCCACTCCGCGCCGCCATGCGCCGCATGAAGCGCGGGAAATCCCCCTGCACTGCCCGCAGCTCCCGCGCAAAGAACGCTTCGTCCGCATGGTAGACGCCCCACTGGCTCAGCTCCGCATTGTTGCCGGGAAGCCGGGCCTTCGCCAACAGGCGCGTCTCCCGTCGGGGAACCACGGTGCGCTCGAACCGCTGCTGGTGCGCCACGTACAGCGCATCCTTGCGCCACGCCTTCTCCTCGTCCGGAAGCGGTCCCTGGAAGAGCGCGCGCAGGTCCTTCACCAGTGCGTCCACCGACTCCCGGTAGCGTTCCCCGTCCCGCGCACGCGCCTCCGCCAACGCGTACGCGGCACTGTGGGGTCCCATGCGCGTGCGGAGGAAACGACGACGTCCTTCCTCCCCCACGAAGCTGCACAGGCTCTCATTGAACGCCGCGTCCGACGGGACGAACACCGTGGCGTGACACAGCTCGTGGATGACCGTCTCCACCACGGACTCCATGGGCCCATCCAGCATGGAGGACACCAGCGGGTCCGGCAGGTAGCCCAGCAGCGAGAACGTGCTGACCTTGCGCACCGCCGTCTCGTAGCCCTCCCGGGCCAGGCGCGCGGCCTCCGCGTCGGCGTCGCCGCGACGGAAATACCCGCGGTACGGCAGCTCCCCCACCACCGGGTACTTCCACGTGTACGGCGTCAGCGACGTGCGCGGCGCCGCCATCACCACGTAGACGAGCGCGTCGCGGTCCAGCATCACCACCCGCTGGTACTGCTGGCCCACCGTGAGCCCCAGGACGTCGCGCGCGTACGCCCGGGCCTCCCGCGCCACACGCAGCCGGCGACGCATGTCCGCCGAGGTGGCCGGATCCGCCAGCACATTCTCGACGGGACGGGCGGAGAGCAGCACGCGCGCCTGCCCATCCGCCTGCTCCAGCAGGTAGCCGTGGCATCCCCCCAACAGCAGGAGACCCAGCGTCAGCGCACCGAATCCTCGACGGCAACCTTGGTGGCGTGATGCGCCAGCGCCGCGCCCACCGGCCCCAAGAGCGAGTAGCCGAACGCCATGGCGGAGAATCCCACCGCCGCCGCCACGAACACCGCGAGCAGCCCCGGCGCATTCCACTGCGGCTGCTGCGCCAGCACGAACCCCGCGCCCAGCATGGGCACCGCCACCGCGGCTCCCAACACCAACCCCAGCGCCCCCCCCACCAGGTAGCCCGCGAATCCCGTCAGCCATGGCGCCCCCAGCAGAAATCCCCACCACCCCCTCCCAATGTCGGTCCCGGTGTTGTCCTTGATGACGTCGCGCGCCCATGCCGGCACGTAGGTTCTCGCGGCAAAGCTCTCGCTGGCGCGGCTCACCAGCCACACCGTGATGCCGGCAACCAGCGCCTGGGTCACCAGGGTGAGCGCCAGCATGGCCGCCGGCCCGGCCACCAGCAGCCCCGGGGACTGCGACGCGAGCGAGATGAGGGCCACGACGAAGAACAGGCCGTACGCAGGCAGCAGGGCCAGCCCGCCAATGAGCGAGGCCGACCCGAGCGCGGCAATGGTCTGGAAGACCAGCAGCAGGTCCTCGTCGCCCACCCAGGTGCTGGGATCCAGGTTGAAACGCGGTCCCGCGGAGGCGTTGGCGTCCGCCGATGGCGCGCTGCCCGACCGCGCGGCCACCGGCGTGGCAGTGGGCGCTTCCGAAGGGGCCGAGGGCGCGATGCAGAGGGCCACAGCCAGGGCAACACAAATCATGGGCGCGACCTTAACCCAGGACGCCCACGACCGGAGAGCCACCGGTTGAAAACCGCCATTGGCGTCTCGTAAGAGGGCGGCGAGCCCGGGGGTTGTCTTGTCATGGAACTGCGCACCGACCTGCCACTGAAGTGCCTGGAGACGCCCGCCAACACGGACCAGCGCGGCGTGGTGGTGCTCCTGCACGGACTGGGCGCCACCGTCGACGACCTGGTGAGCCTGGTGGATGAGCTGCGCTTCCCCGCACGCTTTGTCCTCCTGGAGGCGCCCCACGCCGTGGCCATGGGTGAGCATTACCAGGGGTACGCCTGGTACCAGCGCCAAGGAGAGCAGCTGGTGGGCCTGGATGAGTCCATCCGGCTGATCCGCGAGAGCCTGAACCGCCTGGACGTCGACGCGGCGCGCACCGTGGTGGGCGGGTTCAGCCAGGGCGCGGCGACGGCCCTGAGCGTGGTGCTGGCAGCGGAGCAGACGCCCGCCGGACTGGCCATGCTGAGCGGTTACGTGGCGCGCCCCCAGGTGCTGGACGCGCGGCGGGAACGCATCCAGGACCTCTACCTGCTGCTCTGCCACGGCATCCACGACGACGTGGTCCCGTTTGGCGACGGGCTGCGCGCGCTGGACCTGCTGGCGGCGCGGGGCGCGCGAGGGCGCCTGGTGGCGTTCCCCACGAGCCATTGGATTCCTGGTGAGGCCGTCGTGGAGCTGCGCCGGTTCCTGGATGAGCGGTTGAAGGGGTAGCCGCGGCGCCCTATGTGAAACGTCGGGTGTCCGGATTTCAGTCACCCTGTCCGAAATTCAGACAGCCCCTGACCTGATTCCCGCATGGTTTCCGTCGAGGAGTGGGTTGGCACTGAGTGTGCTTTGCGCAACCACGCCCCCCCGGCCCCAAGAACAAACCAGCCAGGCGGCGTGGCCACAATGCCTGGCTGGGGGGCTAAGAGACAGTGGGGGTTGGCACGGAGATAAGCACCGGAATTGCCAGATTCCGACCGGGA
>JBFMGU010000164.1:0-24377 GCA_040752415.1 Myxococcota bacterium | reverse complement strand
GCCAGGAGGCGGATGCCGGCAGCAGCGACGCAGGCCAGGAGGCGGATGCCGGCGGCAGCGACGCAGGCCAGGAGGCGGATGCCGGCAGCAGCGACGCGGGAAGCGCGGACTCCGGTACGGGCGACGCCGGCGCGGAGGCGGATGCTGGTCCGGTGGTGCCTCCAACCGGGCACTTCTGGACTTTTGACGACGGAGAGTGGGTGACGCAGCGGCGCGACACTGCGGAGATCGCCCGCGTGTACACAACCCGCCAGTCCTGGGTGGTGGTCTACGCGGATGACAACGGCGCGCCGGGCGCTGAACTGTTGCATGAGCGGGTCAGCCAGCTCAGCCAGAACCGCATCCTGCTGAGGCTTGATCCCCAGAACAACACGGGCGCCCACTGGCAGCCCAACCAGTTGCTGCACCTCGCGGTCTACGGTGACGACGGTGTGCGTGGCGCCTGGGATCCCGCCACGGACGCGCTGCTGCTGGACCGCGACGGTCAGCCCATGGCGCGTGCGCTCAACCTGCGCTTCATCAGCAGCACCACGGTGGAGAGCTCCGAGTATTACCACCGCAATTGCACCACGGAGCAGTTTGAGAACAACCGCACGGATCTCCCGGTGGACTGCCGCTGCAACGAGGCACTGACCGGGGGCCTGCCCATCTGCTGGGCGCCCGGTGAGTCGTTCGCCGACGGCCATGGGTGGGGCAGTGGTCCGCGGCCTGCGCAGGTCAACAGCGTGGGCCGCGAGGTCGGAGGCGGCTTCCTCGACGAGGCCAACCGCGAGCTCGTTGTGGCCATGAACTGGAAGGACGACAACTACACGCAGTCGGTAGGCGTGATTTGGGCCATCAACATCGACACCGGGGCCCGGCGGGTGGTCTCCGGCACCCTGGACACCCCCACCGGCTACCAGACCCACGGCGCGGGTTATGAATCCAACGTCACTGTTGGCGGCGTGCTGCGCCACACGGCGACGCTGCCGTATCTCTGGGACGTGCAGCCCGGTCCAGACGGCGCCTGGTACACCTACGCCTCCGACACGCAGGACAACGTGGAGATCGTCCGCATTGACCCGCTGACGGGGGACCGCGCGCTGGTCTGGCACATTGACGTTGCCGGGCAGGGGCACACCATGGGCCAGTGCACCACATCACGCGTGAACGCCTTGTCCGTGCAGTACACGGAAAGATCCTTTGCCATGGACCCGCTCACCGGTGACTTCTATCTGAGCTTCCACGATTCCGCGGTTGGCGACGGAATCGTTCGGATTCCGCTGGATGGATCGACCTGTACCCCTGTCATGCGCATCAACGGAACCGTGGAGGCCCAGGCCCAGTATCCGACCATTGGCGGTGGAGCCAGCATCCAGAGTCAGAACATCCGTGGCATGGGCTGGGTGAACAACACGCTCTACATCTACACGCCACTGGGCAAGAACCTGTACGCGGTGGACCCCCTGACCGGATACCGCACGCTGGTGAGCAGCGTGGAGGATCAGGTTGGCACGGGGCATACCGCCATTGGAGAGAACTGGTTCCTCTGGGACGACAACACCCAGCTCCTGTGGACCAGCGGCGGTGCCGCGGACAACTTTGTTGCCGTGGACCTGGCCACTGGGAACCGGCAGAACCTCCTGCAGTTGTCCTCACTCAGCCCCCTGGTGCCCGGGGGGTACCCCGTTGAGCACGCTCCACGCGGCCCGCTGAATCCCGGGACGTGGTCACGGCAGCGCTTTGCCTGGCACCCGGACAACCGCGACCACATCATGATGATGGTGAACAGCATTGCGCTCACCATCTATGAGCTGCACACCAGCAACAGCTACAACTTCTCCATGTAGTGGGCGCGGAACCATGACGTTGCCCTGCGCTGGGGGCACGCCCAGGGCAGCGTGTACCTGGCGGCGAGGTCGTGTCCGCCACCCTGAGAACGCGCCTGCGCGCGCGGCCACGTACTGTAAACGCACCACATTCGAACGCAGCGCTCCACGCTGACCAACACGCAGAACACGTCGGAAGGATCCTGAGAGAGCGCAACCACCGCGGCGCCGCTGTCCTCGACGTCGACACCTTCACGCGGTTGTCGCAGTCCGCTGTCGTCGGCGCGACAAGAAATCCTGCCAGGAGCGCGCTGTGGGATCTTCTCATCCCCGCACCCAACCGGTGTCTTCAGAACCGGAAGTCTTCAGCGAGCTTCTGGATCGTCGAGTTGACCTTCAGCTTCGCCATTCCGATGGGTGCGTCCTTCTTGAGCACGAGGACCATGTGGATGTGCGCCTTGCCTGGTTGCGAATGAAGTGGATCGGTGCCCTCGTTGAGGCAGCGCACAACGATGTTGGCGTTCTCGGCCTCCACGTGCACCTGCTGGCCGCGTCCCGTCCCCATGTCCAGGGAGGCTTTCTGGGCGTTCATCAACACGTTGTTGGCGAGCACACCGACGTCACCGAGGCTGGCAACGTCACTGCTCTGCATGGCAAGCAGCTCCCCCTGGGGCGTGTAGAGGGCGACACCGGCGAATCCATCAAGGGTGGCAAGTTCCTTCAGCTTCTCATTGGCGGACATGAGGGACTCCTTTCTGTTGAGCTCGGAGGAGGGGCCAAGGACCCCGCTCCGTGCGGCACCTGCGGAGGGAGTCGTCGCGGCCGGTGCGGATGCCGCGGCGACGTCTTGTTGCGCATTGGGAGGGACTGGTTCGGCCTGCGTACTTCCGCCCCTGAGCCGCTGGCGCCCGCGCTCGTCGTGCAGGCGGAAAGCCTCCAGGAGGACCTCACTGACGGAGAGGTTCAGGTTGCTCTTCTTGGGCATGGGCCCGGAGAGAATGTCCAGCTCCGGCCGCTCCCAGACGGCGATTTCCATGGCTGCTTCGGCGCCCTCGAGCGCTCCCATTTCCGCGCCGGTGAGTGTGCCGTGCTTGAAGTAGAGCAGCCCAGCATTGTCCCCGGAGCGCACGCGAAGCGTGCAGGTCTTGCGATCCATCTCGACCATCTGCAGGAACGTTGGGAGTGCGATCCCCGCAAGGTGCCCGGCGGCTCCCACGACAAGGGTGTTCATGACGTTCGTCGCGAGCGCGGGGAAGTCGATCGGCTTGTCCATGACCAGCATGATCCCGCGGTCGTGAAGGTCCAGCTCGATCTCGGGTGTGCCAAACGCGGTCATCACGATGACCGGCACATCAGGGTGGAAGCGGCTCATGTGGGCGAGCAGGCCGAATCCGTCCATCTCAGGCATCTTGAGGTCCGTGACAACGAGGTCGACGCGGGTTCGGCCAAGGATGTCGACAGCCACTTTGCCGTTGGACGCGGTCAAGAGATGGACCTTGTCCGCATACGCGGAGAAGCCGTCCGCAACTGTCTTCAGAAAGAGGTCTTCGTCATCAACGACGAGTACCGTCTTTTTTCCACCCACAGGCACGGCGACCTCCTTTCACCTTCCGCGCCCCGCCGCGGTCCCGGCGTCCCCACCCCAAGCAACGGGCGGGCCACGTTGTCGCGCGCACCACGCCGCCCACGCGCACGCCGAGGTACCGTCAACCCGAGGGCGGACTGACGGACGTTTCTGACCCGGGCGCCGCTCAATCGGTCCAAGATGAACCGGTCATCCTGGACCGGCCGCCACCGCGTCCCCGGAGGCCTCGGTATCGTCGCGCAGGCCGTACCGCTTCACCTTGCGCTTCAGCGTGGAGAGGGAGATCGCGAGCGCTCGTGCGGTGCGTGCGAGGTTGCGGCCATGCCGGTGGAATACCCGCTCGATGTGCCCGCGCTCGACCTGCTCGAGGGAGAGCTCCTCGCTGGTGAGTGGCGTGACGTTCTCCTGACCTGCCGGTGGGCGCGCCTTCCCGTCCTGTTCCGCGGCGCGCGCTACCCCCGAGCGAAACGGCTCCGTGGCAGGCGCGCGTGGCTCGGTTGCGAGAAGCTCCGAGGGGCGGAGTGGCGCGTGGTGCAGGAGATGGGAGCGCTCCAGCACGTTGCGCAGCTCCCGCACGTTGCCCGGCCACGGGTAGGCCATGAGCACCTCGAGCTCCCCCGGCGCAAGCTGGGGTGCGCGTCCCGGGCCGGTCATCCGCTCAAGAAGGTGGATGCACAGGCGCGGCAGGTCCGAGGTTCGTTCCCTGAGCGGAGGGAGATGCACGCGGATGACGTTGAGGCGGTAGTAGAGGTCGCTGCGGAAGCGCCGTGCCTTGACGAGCTCGTCGAGGTCCGCCTTGGTCGCCGCCAGGATGCGCACGTCGGCCACGCGGGTGCTCCTTCCTCCCAGCCGGCGGATCTCCTTCTCCTCCAGGACCGTGAGCAGCTTGGCCTGCAGGTGGAGGGGCATCTCGCCCACCTCGTCGAGGAACAGCGTCCCGCCCTCGGCCATCTCGACGAGGCCGTCGCGGCCCCGGTCCGCGCCGGTAAACGCACCCCGCTCCCAACCAAAGAGCTCCGCCTCAATGAGGTTCTCGGGCACGGACGCCAGGTTCAGGCTGATGAACGGGCGACTCCGGCGCGCCCCGCCGTGGTGGATCGCCTTGGCAACAAGGTTCTTGCCGGTGCCCGTCTCCCCGGTGACAAGGACGGGAGCGTCAACCCGCGCCGCCACATCGATCATCGCGCGCACGGCGTCCATCCCCGGTCCGGCAATCAGGCTCACCTCCTGCCCGTCGCGCGTGGTCCGGTATGCGTGGACGCGCTCCACCTTTTCCAGCTCAAGCACCTTGAGACAGCGACTGACCGCGTGGTGGAGCTCACCGAGGTCAAAGGGCTTGCTCAGGTAGTCGTGGGCGCCGGCCTTGAGCGCCTTCACCGCGTTGTCGAATGACGGGAACGCCGTGATGAAGATGATCTTGGCCGTGGGCTGCATCTGCAGGATGGGCTGGCATAACGCGTGGCCCGGCCCGTCAGGGAGCCGCTGATCAAGGATGACAACATCGACCGCCCGCTCCGCGCAGATGCGCATGGCGTCCGACGCGCTGTGCGCGGTGAGAACGTCGGTTTCTCCCGACGAGAGGTGATCCACCACCGCGCGGGTGAGCAAGGTGTCGTCGTCCACCATGAGGACGTTGCGCTTCTTCATCTGTCACGCCCGCTCCCCGGCGGCCCGCGAGGGCGGTTCGCCCGCACGCAGAAGGGTAATGATCGCCGAGAGGCCGCGCCCCTCAGAGGACTCGACGGTGATGGTGCCCTGCATCTGAGCCAGCAGCTTCCTGGTGATGACCAGGCCCAGGCCGGTGCCCTTCTCCTTTGACGTGTGGAAAGGCTTGAACAGCGCCTCCTTCTGCTCCTCGGAGAGACCCGGCCCGTTGTCGCTGAAGCAAATGCGCACCAGGTTGTCCAACCGGTCCACCTCGATCCGCACCTCGGCGTCCGCCTGACCCTCCAGCGCGTCGGCGGCATTGGCGAAGAGGTTCAGAAACACCTGCTGCAGCGCCCGTGGATCACAGTGTGCCCGGACGTCGGGGGCGCACTGAATCCGCAGCGCAAGGTTCCTGCGCTCGGCTTCGTCTCGGATTAGCCGCTGGTAGTCCTTGAGGAATGTCTCAATGTCGACGGGCTGGGGTTGCATGCGTTCGTACATCGAGAAGCTCTTCATCGAGTGCAGGAGGTGTTCCACCCGCCCGATCTCCAACAGCATGCGGTCCAGGTAGTCGGCGTGCTGCTCGCGAGAAAAGCGGTCGAAGTTGGCTCGGAGGACCGTCAACGCGGCCTTGACCGAATTGATGGGATTGCCCAATTCATGGCGGACCGCCGAGAAGACGAAGCCGAGGCTGTTCATGAGCTCGACCGCCTCCGCAATGGACTCAAGGCGGGCCTTCTCCGTCACGTCACGCAGAAAGGCCCAGGCGTACCCCCGGGATTGGTAGAGCGTGTAGCCAACAATCCGGTTCTTGAGCCGCAGCGGTTCCGGCGTCAGGGGTGGTGTGAAGGTGCGGATGTCGACGTCCCTGGGAACCAACAGCCGGCACAGCGAGTCGAACGTGATTGGCTCCGGGGCGTCTTTGAAGATCTCGCGTGCTGAGGTGTTCAGGAACGTCAGGGTGCGTTGCTCCAGGTTGAACAGGGCAACGCCGAGCCGAACACTCTCCATCACATCGGAGAAGATGCAGAACCCCGGGCAGGCCTCCTTGCTGATGGGACAGGTGGCAGGCTGGTTCGCGGCGCCCGCCGGGCAAACAATGGGAAGGGATGTCATCACGTCTCCAGCAATGTCAGCCCTGCTCAGTCCCAGACCGTGAGCGCCCCACCGCGCCGTTCATTCGGTCCCTTCGTCACGCTGCAGTGTCACCCGTTGCATCAGGATGGGGAGCGCAACCTTCAACGCAATGGTGAAGGTCATCAGGCCCAGCGCCCAGATGCCCACCGCCACCTTCCACTCCACGATGCTTGGCGAATACTCCACGATCTCGTGCAGCGTGCTGGGAATGAACGCCGGGATGATGAGGCCCATCCCCTTCTCAATCCACACCCCCACGAACGTCATCACGCAGGCGAGGTCCAGCAGCCAGAGGCGCTCCCGCGTGGCCGGCAGCAGGAACAGCACCGCCGCCACGGAGTTCAGCGTGATGGCGGTCCAGATCCACGGCACCAGACCGTTCTTTCCGTGCAGCCCGAAGTACAGGTAACGCGCCGCGCTCACGTGCGACCCGCCCGTGTAGAACTCCGTGAACACCTCGGCCAACAGCAGGAACAGGTTCAGCAGGCAGGTGACCCGCACAATGCCGAACAGCGTGCGGATGGGCCCGTTGCCGACGTGGAAGCCCGTGACCCTTCGGATGAGCTGCAGCGTGACGATCACGAATGCGGGTCCGGAAACGAACGCCGAGGCCAGGAAACGCGGGGCCAGGATGGCGCTGTTCCAGAACGGCCGACCGCCCAGGCCGCTGTAGAGGAACGCCGTCACGGTGTGGATGGAGATGGCCCAGACAATGGAGATGAAGACGAACGGCAGGTACCAGCGCTTGTCCGGCTGGCGACCGGTGTAGCGCGTGTAGATGATGTACCCGCAGATGTGCAGGTTCAGCAGCAGGTAGCCGTTCAGCACCACCACGTCCCAGGTCAACATCGACACCGGCCAGTGGAAGCGCCCAAGCCCGGGGATGAGGTGCCAGAAGCGGTCCGGGCGGCCCAGGTCCACCGTCACAAAAGCCAGGCACATCACCAGCGCTGCCACCGCCAGCAGCTCGCCGATGATCACCACGTCGTGCATCTCGTGGTCGTCGTAGAGGTAGGCGGGAATCACCATCATCACCGCGCCCGCGGCCAGGCCCACCAGGAAGGTGAAGTTGGCGATGTAGAGTCCCCACGAGACGTGGTCGCTCATTCCCGTGAGCGCCATGCCCCCCACCACCTGCTGCGCCCACGCGTTGAACCCCACCAACGCCAGCGCCGTCAGCGTGGCCATCCACAGGTAGAAGGCCCAGCTCCCGTCGAACGCGAGCACCAGCGAACGCCAGAGGAAGCGGGGATAGCTCTGCAGGTGTCGCACGGACGGCTCGGGAACGGTGGCGGACATGGCCTACTCATCAAAGAAGTAGAAGAAGCTGGGCTGTGTCCCGAGCTCTTCCTTGAGGACGAACACGCGCTTGTTCTGCAGCACCCAGCGGATTTCGCTGTTGGGGTCCAGCAGGTTCCCGAACACGCGCGCCCCGGTGGGACACGCCTCCAGGCACGCCGGCAGCCGCCCCGCCCGCGTGCGGTGGAGGCAGAAGTGGCATTTCTCAACGACACCCTTGGGCCGCAGCCGGTTGCTCAGGTAGCCCTGGTTGGGATTGATCTCCTCCGCCGGGACCTGCGGCGCGTGCCAGTTGAAACGTCGCGCATGATAGGGACAGGCCGCCTCACAATAACGACAGCCAATGCACCAGTTGTAGTCCACCACCACGACGCCATCCTTCTCCTTCCAGGTGGCCTCCACCGGGCAGACCTTCACGCACGGAGCGTTGTCGCACTGCTGGCACTGCACCGGCATGTAGTAGTGGCCGGGCTGTGGCACGGGATGCTGGTAGGTGGCGTTGCCCTTCTCCATGTCCAGGCTGCCCTGGGTCATCTCCAGGACGCGGATGTACGAGTTGTGCGAGGCGCGGTCGTGGTTGTTCTCCTGGTGGCAGGCCTCCGCGCACCGTCGACACCCGATGCAGATGCTCAGGTTCAGCGCATAGCCGAACTTCACGCCGGGCTGGGGGCGCAGGTCGCTCACGCTGACCGCCACGCCGGTCTTGCGCTGCGTCTCCTCCTCAATCCGCGCGAGCACGGCCTTCATCTCGTCGGGCGTCAGCTCCCGGTAGTGCTTCTGGAGGAACTCCGCCACCGAGAGCTCACCGCTCCACTCCGTGAGCGGCGCCGCCGCCCGCGCAAACGCCGCCGCTCCCAGCGAAGCGCCCAGGACCTTGAGCGTGGTGCGACGCGCCGGGTCCGCCGGCCGCTTTCCCGCGGCGTCACTCATGATGCGCACCCTCCCGGTGTGACGACGTCAAGAAGCGGTCACGCGGCGGCGGCGCGGGCAGGACCTGGTCCCACGCCGGCGCGTGGGGGTCGTGACAGTTGACGCAGTGGTTGCGCACCCGCGGGCCGCGCGTGAGGTCCCAGTACCCGCTCATGCCCCCGTGCGAGCCGTTGCGGTAGTCGCGGTGCTGCGGGCCATGACACTGCGCGCACAGGGCCATGGTCTCGGAAAGCGGGAAGGTCTCGCCGCTGGCCAGGCGCACCCGCTCGTGGTTGTCGGGGTCGTGGCAGGAGGCGCACGCCAGGTTGCCGTGACGGAAGATCATGTCCTCGTGGAACTCGTCGAGCTCCTGGGGCCTCCGCGCGGGCGCGCCCGTCACCCACGACGTGTGACACGTGTTGCAGCGGACCCCCGCGGGCGCGCCGCGGACGTCCTCCACGGTGCCGTCCAGGCGTCCCAGACCGGGGTGCGCGCGGATCTCCACCGCGTGAAGCGCTCCCCGCGACGTCGAGGTCGACGGCGCCGCGGGTGTTGCCGCTGCGCCACCACAGGCTCCGCCCACGCCCACCAGCAGCAGCGCAAGCACGTGGCGACTCCAACGGCGGTCCACCATTCCTCGTCCTCCCCGGCCATCCACGGAGATGCACCAGGCCGGCGAGCGCCGGAGCAACGCGCATACCAGCCAGGTCCCGGCTCACCGCCAGGTGGCGAACGTCATGCGTCCCCGCACTTCTTGCGCCACCGCAGGAGCGCTGCCCGGGTGCCCGGCGAAAATCTCGCGCACTGGCCGCACGCCACCGGGCGCCGCGGGGTTGGCACGTCCCTTGGACCGGTGCGCGGAGCACGGGAGCCGCGGATGCCGGTCAGCGCGCTGGTGATCACCTTGAGCGACGATGTCGACGAGCGCGAGCACGCCCTGAGCGTGTTGGGCGCGCACGCGGGACTGGTGCTGGGGCCGGAGCAGGCAGGCCGGCGCGTTCCCGCCGTGCTGGAGACCGCAACGCTGGGCGAGGGCATCCGCCGGCTGGAAGAGGAGCTGCCCCTCGTGCGCGGCGTGCGGTTCATTGACGTGGTGAGCGTGGACTTCTCGGACGTGGACCCCGGGTCCGAGGCGGCGCCGGTGCGTCGTCGACGACGGGACCGGGAGGTCGACGCCTGATGGAACGCATGGGAGAGACCTTGGAGACCGACCGTCGGACATTCCTCAAGCTTTCGGCCATGGCCACCGCCACCGCCGCTGCCTCCCGCCTGGCCCAGGCCCAGCCCCTTGAGGGGGACACGCGGTGGCAGAAGGCGCCGTGCCGCTTCTGCGGGACCGGGTGCCACGTGCAGGTGGGCGTGCAGCACGGGCGCGTGGTGGCGGTGGCGGGCGACCCGCTGGCGGAGGTCAACAAGGGCCTGTGCTGCGTGAAGGGCTATCACGTGGGCCTCATCCTCTACGGCAAGGACCGCTTGCGGACGCCGCTGCTCAAGCGTGGTGGCACACACGTCCCCATCTCGTGGAGCGAGGCGTTGGACGTGGTGGCCAAGCGCGTGCTGAAGGACCCCAAGGGCTTTGCCATGTACGGCAGCGGCCAGTGGACCATCCCGGAAGGCTATGCCGCGCAGAAGTTCATGAAGGGCGGCCTGGGCAGCAACCAGATCGATCCCAACGCGCGCCTGTGCATGGCCAGCGCGGTCACCGGTTTCATGAGCACCTACGGTGTCGACGAGCCGGCCGGCACGTTCACCGACCTGGACAAGTGCGACGTGCTCATCATGTGGGGCAACAACCCGGCGGAGATGCACCCGGTGCTCTTCTCCCGCGTCATCGACCGCCGTTCCCGCGGGGAGCAGGTCACGCTCGTCGACATTGGCACACGGCGCACGCGCACCACCGACCACTGCCAGCACTACCTGCAGTTCCGTCCCCACACCGACGTGGCCGTGGCCAACGGGATTGCCCACCTGTTGCTGGAGCGCGGGACCCATGACGCACAGTTCGTGAAGTCGTTCTGCAACTTCCGCAAGGACACCGAGACGCCCTCGCTGAATGGCCAGGAGATGGGCTTTGACGAGTACCGTCGTGAGCTCTCCGTCTACACCCCGGAGCACGTGGAGCGGATCTCGGGCGTGCGCGCCAACGACATCCGCATGCTCGCCGACCTCTTCGGTCGACGGGAGCTGCGCATCACCAGCCTGTGGTGCATGGGCATGAACCAGCACACGCGCGGCACGGCGATCAATCGGCTGGTGCACGGCATCCACCTGCTGAGCGGTCACTTCGGGAGGCCGGGCGACAACCCCACCAGCCTCACCGGCCAGCCCTCGGCGTGCGGCACGGTGCGCGAGGTGGGAACGCTGGCCCATGGGCTGCCCGGCGGCGGCAACGTGGCCAACGAGAAGGACCGGCAGCACGCCGAGGAGATCTGGAACGTGCCGGCCGGTCGGGTCGCGCCGAAGCCGGGTCATCACACCGTGGAGATGTGGAAGCGCTTCTCCACGCCCAGCGGTGAGGGCGGCGACATCCACACCATCTGGGTGCAGGTCAGCAACCCGGGCCAGTCGCTGCCCAACACCAACGCGCTGTTCCTGGCCAGCCGCAAGCTGGAGGACAAGTTCCTCATCGTCTCCGACGTGTATCCCACCGCCACCACGCGGCATGCGGACCTGATCCTGCCGAGTGCGCTGTGGGTGGAGAAGAACGGGATGTTCGGGAACTCGGAGCGGCGGACGCAGCAGTGGTTCCGCATGGTGCAGCCGCCGGGAGAGGCGCGGGATGACTGTTGGCAGACGGTGGCCGTGGCGCACCGCCTCCTGGAGCTGGGTTTTGAAGGCATGAAGGACAAGGACGGGAAGTTCCTGTTCCACATGGCCGACGCCAACGGGCGCGAAGTGCCCACCTGGCAATGGGAGCGCTACTACGACATCAACGTCGACGAGCGGCTGTTCGAGGAGTACCGCCGGTTCACGACGAAGAAGCACAAGAACCTGGCGCCCTACCAGGAATACGTGAAGGCCCGCGGCCTGCGCTGGCCGGTGGTGCAGCAGGCGGACGGCTCCTGGCGGGAGACGCAGTACCGCTTTGCGGAATTCGACGACCCCTTCGTGGAGAAGGGGCGGAAGTTCCAGTTCTACCACTCCGTGACCAAGGACGACCGCGCGCTCATCTGGTTCCACCCCTACGAGCCGCCCCCCGAGGTTCCCGACGAGGAATTCCCCTTCTGGTTGTGCACCGGCCGCGTGCTGGAGCACTGGCACACCGGCACCATGACCATGCGCGTCCCGCAGCTCCGGCGCGCCATGCCGCAGGCCTACGTGGAGATGAACCGGGAGGACGCGCACCGGCTCGGCGTGCAGAACGGTGACGTCGTCACGCTGGTCTCGCGCCGCGGGAGCGTGGACGTGCCGGTGTGGATGGAGGGGCGGGGGCAGCCGCCACCCGGGTCGCTGTTCGTACCGTTCTTCGACGAGCGGATGCTGGTGAACCTGGTCACGCTGGAAGCCCATGACCCCATCTCCAAGCAGCCCGACTACAAGAAGTGCGCGGTGCGCGTGCAGCGGAAGACGGGGAGCGCCAAGCCATGAGCGCCGCGGTGCCGGGCGGGGCGGAGAGCGGTCGCGCGCTGCACATCTTCATGGCGGTGGTGATGACCGTGGTGCTGGTGGGGTTCGTGAGCGGTACGCGCGACAACCCCGCGCCCGTTGCCCGTCATGAGTCCGTGCGCAGCGAGGTGGGGGCCGCCGCCGCGCCCACCTATGCGTCGCTGGCGGTCACCCCCATGAACCGGAATGCACACTGGCGGGACAGCGTGGCGGCACTGGCGCCCGAGGTGGACCGCCTGGCGGAGATCCCGGACCCGGTCCGCGGGCGGGAGAAGGCCGTGGCGGAGCGCGCGCAGCGACGGGCCTTTGACGGCGCACCGCCGGTCATTCCGCACCCGGTGGAGCCGCGCGGGGTGCTGGCCTGCGTTGACTGCCACGCCCGGGGTGCCCGCATCCGCAACGCGCGCGCGCCGGTGATGAGCCACGCCAGCTACACCAACTGCACGCAGTGCCACGTCCCCGCCGACGTCACCGCCGAGTTTGGCCCGCCTCCCGTTGACACCGTGGCCACCGAGAACGCCTTTGCGCCGGTGCCGCCACCCGCGTTCGGCGCGCGCGCGCATCCCCGCGCTCCTCCCACCATTCCCCATCCCACCCTCATGCGCACCAACTGCACGTCCTGCCACGGCCCGGGTGGTACCGACGGGCTCAAGAGCAGCCACCCGTCGCGGCAGAGCTGCACGCAGTGTCATGCACCGGGGGCTGCGCTGGATCACCGGCCGATGATGGATGTGCCGCCCGTCGGAGGCGGTCCATGACCACGACGGGTGGGACGCGTCTGTCCCGACGGGACCTGCTGCGCGGCCGGCTGTTCGCGCACTGGCAACCCGCGGCCACACCCGCTCCGGCCGCGCGTCCCCCCCCATTCCCGATCCTCCGGCCGCCCGGCGCCGTGGCGGAGGCAGAATTCCTCTCGCGCTGCAACCGGTGCAACGCGTGCGTCACGGCGTGCCCGACGGGATGCGTGGTCCCGGCAGATGCGCGCCTGCGCCAGGCCGCGGGAACTCCCACGCTGGACTTCCACGAGAGCGGATGTCGCATGTGCCCGGATGCGCCCTGCGTGACTGCCTGCACCACGGGCGCGCTGCGTCGTGACGTGGGAATGAAGGTGGGCCGTGCGGTCATCCAGGCGTCGGATTGCCTGGCCGCGCACTCGTTCTGCTCGGTGTGCCGGGAGCGCTGTCCGGTGCCGGGAGCCATCACGCTCGCGGGGCAACGGCCGCAGGTGGTCGACGAGCTCTGCACCGGGTGTGGGCAGTGTCAGGCTTCCTGTCCCGCGCCCGTCAACGCCGTCCTCATCCTCCCGCTTGATCGCTCGTTGCGAGGTGGCCGTGACCAGTCCCAGTGAACCCCTTCCCGCGCTGCACATGGCGCTGTTGGATGGCCACGCGGTCACCGCGCTGTTCGTCGACCTCCTGGCGTTGACGGAGGTGCTCGAAGTGGTGCTCAAGGGTGGCCCCCAGCAGTACGCCCTGACCCACCCGGTGACGCTCGAGCGCGCCCAGGGAATGTTCCAGCGTGGCGAGGTTGTGGGTCTGCAGGTGCGCTACCGACACGACGCGCGCGCCTGGTGCGACACCCTGCTGCGCACACCCGACGGCGTTCGCCTGGTGCGCGTGGCGGACGTTGGAGGCCACCCCTGAATCGGGCGCGCGGGTACCGCTCAAACCGGAGAACGTGTCACGGGTGTGCTGCAAACCTTGCCCGCGGGTTGGTGGCCGGCCACCATTCCCGGCGTGCGCGCACCTTCCACGTTCCCTTGGCTCGTCGCGGCCGCGTTGACGTCGTGGCTGGCGCCGGGGTGCGGCTGTGAGGACCCCACGCTCTCCCGCACCACGCGCCTGCTCACGCCCAGCCAGGAACGCGTGGAGTTCGGGGACACCTACGCGGGCAGCACGCGGGAACGCCAGGTCACCCTGCGCAGCTCCGGCACCGACGCCGTCACCATCCGCGTCATCCGCCTCGAGGGAAGCGCCGCGTTCTCGGTGGTCTCCGGGCAGGCACGTGAGCTTCCCGCCGGCGAGGCCGAGACCCTGACGTTGCGCTTCGCGCCCCTCGTCGAGAGCACGGAGGCCGCCACGCTGGTGGTGGAGAACAACTCGGACAACGCGTCATCCATCCGCGTCGCCCTCGACGGAACCGGCACCGCGCTTCCCCCCTGTGACGACGGGAACCCCTGCACCGACGACTCCTGGAACCTGTCCCGCGAGCAATGCGTGCATGACCACAACACGCATCCCTGCGACGACGGGAGCGTGTGCACCGTCGACGATGCGTGCGTGGAAGGCGGGTGCCACGGCCGCTTCATCACCTGCGACGACGGCGACCCATGCACGCGCGACCTGTGCAACCCCGCCACCGGCTGCACCGCGGTGACCGACCCGCTGGCCTGTGACGACGACAACCCCTGCACCGCCGACGCCTGCGACCCCACTGGCGGCTGCAGCCATGACTGGGTGGTGAACGGGACGCCGTGCGGCACGTTGGAGGGATGCGTGCGCTTCCCGCTGTGCGTGGACGGCGTGTGCACGGACTTCCCCGTGCCCGACGGTTCGCCCTGCAGCGACGGGAACCTGTGCACCGCGGACGACCAGTGCGTGGGTGGCGTGTGCGTCGGAGAGAGAACGGAGCGGGAGCCGGCGGTGGTGTCGGAGCTGCGGAGTTTCGGCTCGCGGGTGTCACGCGCGCTGGTGCTGCCGGATGACCGCATCCTCGTGGTGGACCCGGCGGGGTTCCCCAGCAGCAGCTCCAGTGTGCATTTTGCCGAGTTGGGCAGCGCGGACCTCACGCTGGTGGGGCGGATTGCCGGCGAGCTGCGGCCGCTGGGCCACCTGCGACTTCCGGACGGGAACGACGTCACGCTGCACCCCTTCAGCGCCGACGCGGCCGTGGTGTGGACCTTCTTCGGGCTCACCTATGTGCAGTGGGCCGCCGACGGAACGCTGACCCGGCGCGGGACCATCGCGCTGGACGAGTTCCTCGACCGCAGCAGCGCCGCCGCGCCACCCATCTTCTTCACCACCAGCAACGACGGCGTGCGGAGGGTGGACTGGAGCAACCCCGACGCACCCGTGGAGCTGCCCCCCATCACCAGCATCAGCACCGTCAGCAGCCTGACCCTCGACGAGGAGCGCTCGCGCCTCATCTTCAACGCCAACGGCGTGGCCACCGTGGACATCACCAACCCGCTGGAGCCGGGTCCGCTGGTGGATCAGCCGGGAGTCACGCTGGGCTTCCGCGCCTTTGCCGACGGGGACCTCCTGGTGGCCGCACGTTCCAATTGCTGTCCCTTCGAGTTCCTCGCGGTGCTGGATCCCGACGACTTCAGCAACCGCGCCGTCCTCAACGTGCGCCCGGACATGGGGCGCTTCGCGGCCTTCGCGGGACATCTCATCCACATCGAAGACACGTCTGGCGTCGCGGGATCGCAGCGCGTCCTGCGGGTGACCGACCTGCGCGACCCCACCTCGCCCGTCGTCCGTCAGACCGTGCCGCTTCCGCGGGATCACGTGGGAGACCTGCGGGACCTGCTCAACGTCAACGGCAGCACGCTGGCGGTGGGCGGCACGGGGGATTCCCCGGCGCGGTTCTACGACTTCACACCCACCCGCGACCCGCCGCTGCGCGCGCTGACGGGGCCGGCGCATGGCGCGTTGCAGACGTTGGTGCTCCAGCCCACCGGCGTGGTGGCACTGGATGCGCACGGCGTGCACGTGGTGGACCTGGGCAATCCCGACGAGCCGCAGTGGCTCGCGGGGGCCATGCTTCCCAGCGCGGCGGGCCTGTTCAAGCTGGGTACCACGACGACGACGCCCGTCATCCTTTCACTGACTGAACGCGGCGCGCGTTTTGGGCCGCTGTCCAGTCCGCTGCTGGTGATGGATGTTTCGCAGGCGCAGCAACCGCAACCCCATGCGTCGGTGCAGCTTTCCCCCGTGCCCGGCGTTGTCGACGGAGATGGGCGCTGGCTCTACCGCCTGGGTGAAGGCACGCTGGAGGTCCGCGACCTGGCCACGCTGGCGCCCGGCTTCGACCAACCCTCCCCTCCCGTTGCCACCTTCCCCCTTCCGCTCTGCAACTCCAACAACCGCCCCACCCTGGCGCTCTCCGACGACGGACGCGACCTCGCCATCAACGCGCTCTTCATCGACGAAGGCTGCGGTGCGGGCAATGGCGTTCCCTACCGGCTTATCGTCGTCGACGTGACCGCGCCGCTCATTCCCCGCGTGCGCGCGCGAGGCGACGTGGCGGGACAGACCACCGGGCTCGCGGTCTCGGGAAGTCGCGTGGTGGCGGTGGTGGGTCAGGTCGACCCGTGGGGCGTGGCCACGTGGTCGGGGCAGGAGTTGCTTGCCTTCGACGTCGTCGACGGTTCCCCGGAAGGCTCCCTCGTCGCGCATGGGCCCCTGGTGCTGCCCGAGCAGTCCCACGGCGTCCTCGCGTTCGACGGGCAGACCGCGTTTGTCAGCACGCGCACCGGCGTGGCGGTGGTGAACGCAGCGGCACAATCGCCCACGCTGCTGGCGCACGTGCCCTTGGCGCAACCGCCGCTCTCCGCCGTGGCGGTGGGTGGGAAGATGTTCTTCAACGGCAGCAGCGTGGTGAGCGTGGTGGAGCCTCCGTGCCCTCCGTGAGCACTCGGCTCAGCAAGTGCAGGGGCAGAGGCACGGGCAGGGGCAGGGGTTCTGGGGACACGCTTTCAGTACGTGACGCGCAGCACGTAGGGACCGCGCGCGTTGCCGGCGAATCCGTCGACAACCACGAACCACAATCCGTCGCCCTCACCGGGCCCGTGCAGGTCCGCGGTCACCAGGCTGGCGTTGCGTCGGTGGCTGCACTCCGTGGGTGTGTCGTCGTTGCAGGAGCCCGGGACACTCTCCCCGCGACAGCTCTCCCCGCGGATCTCCACCACGCTGTCAAAACCCTCCGCCGCGCAGGTGTCCATCTCGACGTGGGTGGTGCCCGGGCACGTGGTCATGTACCAGAGCTGGTCCGGCCCACGACCCTCACCACAACTGTTGAGTGTGTTGTTCTGCAGGTTCGTGGTGTCGCCGCTGTATTCGCCCGGTCCCGTGATGGGCAGCGCACCACTGCACGCCGAGCGCACCACCTTGAGTCGCACCGTCCCCGCCGCCATTGCGTCCTTGGCCTTCACCACCACGAAGTACTGCCCCGCCGCAAGCTCCGCCGCCAGGTGGGCCTGCCCGGAAGCACAGGCATCATCCGCGCACTGCACGTCGGTGCCGGCGCAATCACCACGGTAGACGGCGAGCACGGTGTCGACGGTGGAACCGTACGTCGAGAGGTACACCAGCTCACTGCGCAGCAGCTGCATGGAGAACACGGCGGTACGTCCCTCGCCGCCACAGGAAGGCCGCAGCGCGGTGGACGCGCCCAGCTCCGCCGTGAAGATGCCGCCGCCCGCCACGGGATGCGCGTTGGCGCAGGTGTCATTCCCGGTGATGGGCGCGCAGTCCTCGTCGATGAGACCGTCGCAGTCCTGGTCCTCTCCGTCGCCACAGGTCTCGTCGTGCACCACGCAGCTGGCCGGGTCGGAGGAGATGGTGAGTGGAATGGTGGTGACGTTGTTGGCGTGGCTCAGCTCCGGGATGATGCGCTCGGGATTGACGGACACCTCCAGCTGGTAGTTCCCGCCGGGCACGCCGGTGATGTCCACCCACTGGCAATCCAGCGCCTGGTGATACGTGTCGGCCCAGCCCGCGGAGATGCCCTGGTTGTCGCAGGTGAAGCGCGCGGGCCCCGCGTCGGGAGAGAGCTGGTCCACGTCCTCCAGGCAGAAGGCCTGCTTGCGACCCGTCACCACGTCGTTCCCGTCGAGGTCGAGCAGCCGGTAGTTCGCGTAGCCACGGAAATGATAGTGCTCATGACAACTGGAGTACTCGAAGCGCGCGTTTCCCTCCGGGTCGCCCATCACCAGGTCCGCGTTGCCCAGGTTGGGCGTGGTGGTCTTGAACCGCAGGAGCCGACGTGCCCCACGACCGCGCACGCACTCCTCGGCGATGGCGCAGTCATCCGCGGGGAAGTTGGCGTACTGCGTCTGCACCGACACCTCCAACGCGTGCTGGTCGACGCTGAGGTCGGGCAGGTAGCAGACGCCCTCGACGCAGGCGTCCGCGCTCTGGCAGCAACCGCCGCCGCAGTTGCTGTTGGGCGGCATGCACCGCGGCACCTCGAGCGGGACGCGCACGGTGTTGTTGGTCTCGTCGGATTCCGGGATGCGCCCCTCGGGGTCCACGGTCAGCTCCAGCTCATAGCCGCCCGGCGGGAGGTCCGTGATGTCCGCGAAACCGCACGTCTCCGACGAGGGCTGGAACGTGGTGGCCCCCGCGGCCAGCTCCACCAGCGAACAGACCGTGCCGCCGTCGCCGGTGCTGCGCTGGAAGCAGTGCGCATCCAGGGTGCCTTCCGCCTTCACCGTGCCCAGCGTGTCCAGCGCGCGCCAGCGCAGGAGGCCGCGGAGCACCGGCCCTTCCCCACAGCGTCCGTCGTCGAGGAGCGGCGAGCCTTCCGGGAGACGCAGCGGGCCGGGCCCCGCGTTGCGCACGCCGGCAATGAAGCGCAGCGTGTTGCGCCAGCCGGTGCCCATGCAGCCCGCCTGCGCCTCGCAGCTCTCGGGCGGATAGTGGCGCTCGTGGAAGCGCAGGGTCCCCGCCAACGACGCCGCGTCGACGACGAGGTCCGCGGCCTGGCACACCCCGTCCTGGCAGGAGAGCCCGTCGGCGCAGCAGTCCCGTTCCCCACAGCGCTGCGCCACCTCACACGACGTGGTGCACGTGGGCTCACCGGACGCGCCGCGCAGGCACAACTGCTCCCCGCCGCACCCCACCTGTGCTCCGCTGCACGCCACCGGGCACGCGTCCTCGTCGGGAACGCACTGGTCCGCGGCCAATCCGGACTGCGCGGCGGCGCAGCAGCGTGTTCCCTCGTCGCAGCACACGTCTCCCGCGGCGGTGTGGCACGGCGTGCGGCTTCCGGAGCATGGCGCGGGCTGCACCCAGACGCAGGATTCCCCGCACGCGCTCACGAGCAGAAGCACGGACAGCGCGCCCGGGTGAAGGGATCGACGGAAAGCAGGCATGGCAGGCCCTCGCCGACGGGTTGTGGCACGGCGCGGGCCCGGGTTCCATCCGTCAGGGCTGCACGGCGGTGATCTCACAGGTCGCGTCACCGGTCAGGCCGTCGTCATCCGTGACGCGCACGCTGGGCTCGTACAAGCCGGGCATCTCGTAGCTGTGCATCACCGAAGACGCGGTACCCTCCTCGCCGGGACCGCCGTCGTCGAAACCGAACGCATAGGTCATCACGGAGCCATTGACGTCGCTGGAACCCGACGCGTCCAACGTGATGGGCTGCCCCACCTCCGCGGTGAGGGGACACACCAGCACCGCGCTGGGCGGCGGCCGGTTGTGCGCGCCCGGCGTGGGCGTTCCCAGCACGCGGAAGTCCACGGCGTTGTCGTCGGTGTCGGACTGGAAGTAGTCGCGCCCCACGCTCTGGCCGGGCAGGGCTGCGCCCGCGGAGCTCCCCTCGCCGCCGAACACGTCGGTGGGACCGAAGCTGCCGTAGCCCACCGCGTCCACCGTGACGCCGTTGTAGCGGAGCTGCACGCTGTCCGGGCCGTTCTGGTAGTCCACCGCGTTGCTCGTGAGGTCGGCGCTGGCCTCCAGCTGGGAGCCGGGCTTGGCCACGACGAAGAATCCATCATTCCGCAGGTTCCCGCCCAGCGTGATGGTGTTGTACGCGGTGCCGCCGTTGCCGTTGATTCCCACCAACGTGAAACCATCCAGGCTCGTCCCGGGCGGACCGTGCAGCTCCACGAACACTTCCACGTCGGAGCTGGGCGTGTCGTAGAGCGCCTCGGAGATGACCACCGTGGGCGGCATCCCGCCGGTGGACGACGAGGACGAGGACGAGGACGAGGACGACGTGGATGCCCCGCCGCTCGACGAGCTGCTGCCTCCGCCGCCCACCGTGAAGTTGCGCTGCACCGGGACCAGCGCGTTGCCCACCGTGTCCACAATCCCCGCCGACAACGCCAGCGTGTAGCCCGTGCCGTTGGAGAGCCCCTGCAGCTCGAAGCGCCACGAAACCCCGTCGGCGCTCGTGGGCTCGGTGAGCGTGGCGCCGCCGTCGACGGTGACGTTGGCGGAGCTCACACCGGTGACGGGCTCGGAGAACGCCAGCGTGACGCTGAAGGTGGTGGCGCCGGTAGGGAGCTGCGCCGCTTCCGCCAGGTTGTCGACGACGAGGAGCGGGGCGGTGACGTCGGCGGTGACCGTGATGTCGCAGGTGGCCTCGGCGGTGAGCCCGTCGTCGTCGGTGACGGTGACGCGCGCCTGGTAGGCGCCGGGCGTGGCGTAGCTCACCGCGGCGGAGGGCGTGGTCAGCACCAGCGGTGGCTGTCCGTCGCCCGGGTCGAACGTGAAGGTGACCACCGTGCCGTCCCCGTCGGTGGAACCGGAGGCGTCCAGGTCCACCGGCTGGCGTGCTTCCGTCGTCGTGGGACAGGCCAGCGCGGCGCTGGGTGGCTGCGGGGCCCGCTCGTTGGGAGCGTGCGGCGTGGGCACGTCACGGGGCAGGAAGTCCGCGGCGTTGTCGTCGGTGTCCGTCTGCGCGTGGTCCCGCCCCAGGCTGCGACCGTTGCTGACGTCCGGCGCGGCACGCCCCTCCCCCGCGAACACCTCCGTCGGATCGAACGCGCCGTAGCCCAGCGCATCCACCACGCTTTCACCGTGGCGCAGCTGCACGCTGTCCGGGCCATTCTGGTAGTCCACCAGGTCGTCGCTCTGGTCCGCCAGCGCCAGCAGTGGGGCGCTCGCGGTGGTGCGGGTCACCAGGTAGTAGCCGTCCTCGGCAATGACGCCGGTGAGCGCCACCGTGTTGTACGGCGCGCCGTTGTTGCCGTTGATGCCCACCAGCGAGAAGCCCTGCAGGCTGGTCCCCGCCGGCCCGCACAGCTCCACGAATACGTCGTTGTCCGTGCCCGCGGTGTCGTAGAGCAGCTCGGAGATGACCACGCGCGGAAGCGGCTCACACACCTCCGCGCCACACCGCTCTCCGACGTCACACGCCACCGGCGCGCCCCACTCCAAGCACGCGTCTTCGTCGTGGTTGCCGCAGACGGACTCCGCGTTGTCCACGCACCGCAGCGTGCCGTCCACGCACAGATCCACGCAGGAGCCCCCGGAGCTGGAGGTGCTGGACGAGCTCGACGACGACGACGACGATGACGCGGAAGAAGTTGACCCACCCGTCGAGCTGCTGGAGGACGAGCTGCTGGTTCCCGACGACGCACCGGTGGAGGCGGCGCTGCTGCCATCGGTTTCCGACGAGGAGGTCCCGCTGCCACTGGTGGACGAGGATGCGGACAGGCTGGAGGAGCCGCCCATTGACGTCGACGAGCTGGGCCGCAGGAAGCTCCCGCTGGAGGAGCTGGTGGTGTCTTCTCCCGTGGAGGTGCCTCCGGCGGTGCAGGCCTGCGGCGCCACGGCCAGCAGCGCCAGGAGCCAGGGACGTGGGTGCAGCGCGCTCATGACACGGTCCTTCCGCGGGAGACGGTGCGCTCCAGCCTAACCCGCGCGTGTGGCCTTTTGCTGCGCTCCCGCGCCGCCCGCGCCAACCCGACAAAACCGCGGGACACTGCCGGCGGGACTGGACTAGGGTGCGCGCCGGGGTGGCGACGATGTCTCAACAGCTTCTTGCGGTGTGTCCGGACCTTCTCGGTCTGCTGGATGCTCAGGGCGTTCTCCTCGAGGCACACGGTGGATGGGAGCACTCCCTGGGGTTCCCGTGCGCGGGCCTCCGCGGGAAGGCGCTGCACGAGTTTATCCATCCCTTCGACCGGGACGCGCTGCACCAGGCGCTCACCGGCGCGCGCAGCCAGGAGCCACGTCGCGCCGTCCTCCGCGCCATCACCCACAACGGGAGAATCCGTCACATCCAGTGGGCGCTGCACGGCGAGCCGGACGGTGCGCGGGTGCGCGTGGTGGGGCGGGACTTCACCCGGGAGTTCGGTGAATACCGCATCCTGCGCCTCCAGCTCGGCATCATGGAGGCGGTGGCGCACTCGTCCTCGCCGGAGGAGGTCACTGGCCGGGCCCTGGCGGCGTTGGGCAGGACGCTGGGCTACCGGGTGGTCATCTGCTGGCACGTCAGTGACGACGGAAAGACGCTGCGCTCCGCCGACCGCTGGACCGCGGCCCCCGAGCACGAGCGCTTCTTCACCGCCAGCAAGGAGCTCCTGCTGGGCACCGGCGACGGGCTGCTGGGCCAGACGCTGCGCACGCGCGAGCCGTCGTGGGTGGAGGACGTGCAACGGGAGCCGCGTTTCACCCGTCGGGAAATCGCCACGGACGCGGGGCTGCGCGGCTGGATGGCGGTGCCCATGGTGCTGGACGGCCGGCTGGGGTGCGTGCTGGAGCTGCTGCAGGCCGAGCCCGCCACGCCCGACCCCGCGCTCGTCGACCAGCTGCGCGTCTCGGCCGAGGAGCTGACCCGGCTCACCGCGCGCATGCGGGCCGACGCGCAGCGCGACCGCTTCTTCAATCTCTCGCTGGACCTCCTCGCCATCTGCGGTCGCGACGGCCACTTCAAGCGCCTCAGCCCCGCCTGGGTCACCACGCTGGGCCGCAGCATGGAGGAGCTGCTCTCCGTGCCGTTCCTTTCCCTGGTCCACCCCGAGGATCTGCCCGCCACGCTCGCCGCGGGGGAGCGGCTGCAGGCCGGGGAGGACGTGGTGGCCTTCGAGAACCGCTACCGGCACAAGGACGGCTCCTACCGCTGGCTCTCCTGGCGCTGTCACGGCCTCACCCCGGATGACCCGGTGCTCTACGGCGTGGCGCGCGACGTCACCGAGCAGCGGCGCATGGAACAGGCGCTGCGTCGCAGCGAGGAGCACTTCCGCTCCCTGACCGAGAACGCCACCGACATCATGGCCATCCTGGGCCTGGACGGCACGCTCCGCTACGCCAGCCCCTCGGTGCGGCGGGTGCTGGGCCGCGCGCCGGAGGACATGGTGGGCTGCCAGGTCCGCAACGCCGTGCATCCCGACGACCTGGCCGGCGCGGAGGAGGCCTTTGCTCCCTGGTGTCGTCCCGACGAGGTGGGGCGCGTGGCGGTGATGCGCCTGCGCCACCTGGATGGGAGCTGGCGCTGGCTGGAGTGCGTGGGCAAGGGCGTCCCCGACGACGGTGAGCTCACCGTGGTGGTCAACTGCCGCGACATCACCGAGCGCAAGGACGCCGAGGACGCGCTGCGCCGCAGCGAGGAGCAGCTGCGCCAGGCGCAGAAGATGGAGGCGGTGGGACGCCTGGCGGGCGGCATTGCCCATGACTTCAACAACATGCTCACCACCATCCTGGGCGGCTGTGAGCTCGTCCTGGAGCGTCCCGGGCTGGAGCCCACCGCGGTGGAGGAGCTGCGCGCCATCCGGGAGGCCGCCACGCGCGCCAGCACGCTCACCGCGCAGCTGCTCGCGTTCTCCCGTCGGCAGGTGGTGCAGCGGCGGCCGCTCTCGCTCAATGACGTGGTGGTGGACATGCAGCAGATGCTGCAGCGGCTCATTGGCAGCCAGGTGGCGGTGGTGACGGAGCTGGCCCCGGAGCTGGGCGCGGTGATGGCCGACGCGGGCCAGATGCAGCAGGTGCTGATGAACCTGGCGGTGAACGCGCGCGACGCCATGCCGCGCGGCGGCACCCTCACGCTGCGCACCTCCCGCGTGCGGTACACCGGACCGGCGCCCAGCGCGTCGCTCACCATCCCGCCCGGCACCTACGTCCAGCTCACCGTGACCGACACCGGCGAGGGCATGACCCCGGAGACCATGGCCCACCTCTTCGAGCCGTTCTTCACCACCAAGGAGCGCGGCAAGGGCACCGGCCTGGGCCTGGCCACCGTCTACGGCATCATCCACCAGTGCGGCGGCTTCATTGACGCCCAGAGCGCGCCCGGGGCTGGCACCACCTTCCGCATCCGCCTCCCGCTCGCGGCGGACCAGGCCGCCCCGGTCGTCGACGCGCGCACCCCCGGCGCCACCCGGGCGCGCGGGGAGACCGTGCTGCTCGTCGAGGATGAGCCGGAGGTGCGGGCGTTGACCCACCGCATCCTGGAGCGCGCCGGCTACCGGGTGCTCGCCGCGGCCCGTCCCGAGGAGGCGCTGCAGCTTGCCGAGCGGTCCCAGTTCCACGTGCTGCTCACCGACGCGGTGATGCCGGGCATGGGCGGCGTGGAGCTGGCGCGTCGCCTGGTGGAGCGCAACGGGCGCCTCAAGGTGCTGGTGATGAGCGGTCATACCGAGGAGGCGCTGGACCCGGAGGTGGCCTTCCTGGCCAAGCCGTTCACGCCCCAGGTGCTCACTGAGCGGCTGC
>JBFMGU010000163.1:0-24500 GCA_040752415.1 Myxococcota bacterium | reverse complement strand
CCTGGTCGGTCCTCTGTCGTCCACTTCCACCGTTCACGCGTTACCGGCAACGGGCAGCCCCTACATTGCAGGCCATTCTTCGTCGCCATGAACCGCTGGGCCGACGTTGCATGCCAGTTTCCGTCGTCATGAACCGCTGGGCCCGGGGCTGACCATTGCCGGCCACTTCCACCGTTCACGCGTTACCGGCAACGGGCAGCCCCTACATTGCAGGCCATTCTTCGTCGCCATGAACCGCTGGGCCGACGTTGCACGCCAGTTTCCGTCGTCATGAAGCGCTGGGCCCAGGGCTGACCATTTGCCGGCCACCTGCGGATTTGCTTACGCCTGCGGCCAAGCGTCGTCTCAAAAGGGCCGCACCCAATCTCATTGGCGGAGCCCACAGCGTCGTTCCAGAAGCGCTGCAGCCTCTCCAAAGGCCCTCAGGTCTGCGGGCTCGGCGGAGCGTTGGGTTTGTGACGTGGCGGGATGCGTGCGTCGAGGGGCGGCAGGCCCGGCGGAGCCAGGGGGGGCTCCACCGCTTCCCGGGTCTCCCGCTCCAGGTCGGCGTCTTCCTCCGGCGGGGGGAGCCACGGCGCGGGCTCACCGTCACGACCGAGTCGGAGGGCCCACAGCAGCAGCCCCGTGATCACCAGGCACAGCAGCACGGCGAGCCCTGGCTCCAGCATGCGCGCCTCCGCTGTCCATGTAACGACGTCGACGACGGTGGGCACGACGTCAACGCCCGCGTCCGCGTCCGCGCTCCCCGCGCAGCTCCAAACCGCTTGCCGCGCCGCCCACGTCGGGTACCTCGAGGGAGAGGTGCACCACGCGGGAGGAACTGTCATGAGGCGGATGCAGAGGATGGAACGTTCCGAGCACGAGGTGCTGCACTCCGGCGGGAATCTCTCCAAGGACCCGGTGACCCCGGTGACACCGCGCCCCGCGCCCCGGGATGCCGGTCGCTCGCGCACGTGGGCCAACATCCCGCGGGGGGCCTGGCTGAACTTCAACCCGTATGGCGGCGCGCCCAAGCCGCGGGTGCCGCCCATGGGAGGCCGGGGTTCCGGCTACCGCGGCGTGGGGCCGCGCGGCTACCAGCGCCGCGACGACCGCATCAAGGACGACGTCATCCAGATCCTCACCGACCACGAGGACATCGACGCACGCGACGTGGAGGTGAGCGTGGAGAACGGGAAGGTGCGCCTCAGCGGCTACGTGCCCGACCGCCACAGCAAGTGGATGGCGGAGGACCTGGCCGACGACGTGCTCGGCGTGAAGTCCGTGGAGAACCACCTGCGTGTGCGTCATCCCACGGACGCGCTGCAGGAGATGGACCCGGATGAGCAGCTGGGCTTTGGCAGCTGGGTGTGAGCGTCAACCCAGGCCGATCTCCCGTCGGGCGTCGACGGTGATGCGCTGCCGCACGCGCGGGTAGCGCTCCCACGGGTCCTTCCGCAGCCGCTGGAGCCGCTCCAGCACGTTGCGCACGGTGAACGCGTCGGAGCGCAGGTCCACGGTGAGCTCATCCCAGTGGATGGGGACGGACACCGGGGCGTGCTTGCGCGCGCGTGGTGAGAACGCCGCCACGGAGGTGGCACCGCGGGTGTTGCGCAGGTAGTCGATGAAGATGCGTCCCTTGCGCACGCTCTTGCTGGCGTCGGCGGTGTAGCCCCGCGGATCCTCCCGCGTGAGGTCCTCCGCCACCGCGCGTGCAAAGTCCGCGCAGGCATCCCAGCTGGGACCGCGCTGGATGGGCACCACCACGTGCAGGCCCTTGCCGCCGGTGGTCTTCACAAAGCTCTCCAATCCCAGCGACTCCAACCGCTGGCGCATCCGCCACGCCCCGTCGACGACGCGCCGCCACGGCATCCCCGGGTCGGGGTCCAGGTCGAACACCAGGCGGTCCGGCTGGTCGACGTGGCGGGCCACCGCGTTCCACGTATGCAGCTCCAGGACGCCGTGCTGCACCAGCGCCACCAGCCCCGGCACCGACTCGGCGATGACGTACTCGCCCGTCTTGTTGCGCTCCCGCAGGGTCACCACGCGCAGCTGCGGCGCTTTCCACCTGCCGGTGTGCTTCTGCACGAAACACTGCTCGGTCCTTCCCTCGGGGCAGCGGATCATGGTGAGGGGACGGTCGTGCAGGTGCGGCAGGATCTCGTCGGCAATGGCCTCGTAGTACTCCGCCAGGTCGCGCTTGGTGAGGCCCTGCTCCGGGTAGATGACGCGGTCCGGGTGGGTGATGCGCACGCCGTGGAAGTCGTGGGGCGTGGCCCCGTTGCGCTTGGCGCGCGCGTGGCCGTTGGGCGCGGGCTCCTTCGTCACCGTGGCCCGGACCCTGCTCCGACCGCCCTTCGCGGGCCGCTCGCGTGACCGTGCGCCTGCAATCGCATCGAGCGAGCGGCGCGTGGTGACGCTGTTGGGTTTCGCCACGGTGACGTCGTACGCACTCTCCTCGCGCGCGTGCTGGTCGCGTGACTTGATGAGCAGCCAGCCCGCTCCTCCCCGGGAGCCGCGCGTCTTGCCCACGCGGATCAGTCGCCAACGACCGTGCAGCTTCTGGCCCTTGAGCGTGAAGGTGAGCCGGCCGTTGCCCAGCGCCTCGCGTGGGTTCTCGTCGGTGGACCAGGTGCCGCGGTCCCAGATCATGACCGTGCCGCCGCCGTATTCCCCCTCGGGGATCACGCCTTCAAAGTCCGCGTAGTCGACCGGATGATCCTCGGTGGGCATGGCCAGGCGCTTCACCTTGGGGTCCAGGCTCGGGCCGCGCGGGATGGACCAGCTCTTCAGCACGCCGTCCAGCTCCAGGCGGAAGTCGTAGTGCAGGTGTGACGCGTCGTGCTTCTGGATGACGAACAGCCCGGGAGCGTGCTTCTCCACGCGACCGCGCGGCTCGGGTGTGACCTGGAAATTCCGTTTGCGATGGTATTCGGCGAGACCCACGGGATTGCTCCGTCGTGACGTCGAGGATCCCGGCTGCAACGCGCATGCGCGCGCCGGTCATTCCTTCACGACGTGCGGTGCGGCCGCACCAATCGTCTGGGCGGTCACACCGTCAACGCGGTGCGTTCACCCTGGTTGAGCCAACGGACGCGGTCGGCCAATGGGGGACGCGCGCCACACCGCTTCACACTCCTCGCGCGGCTGATCCGCATCCTCGTTAGCGCAGCGCGCGGAACCGGGCCAGCGTCTCCACCTCGTCGATCTCGTGGTGGAACCCGGTGGCCTCGCGGAACACCTTGGCGTCGACCACCACGGGGAACTTGATGTGCGAGAGCGCCCCGCGCGGCAGCGCCGGAAAGCCGAAGCGGCCGATCAGGCGCGAGAGCACCGCCTCCGGGAGCGGCACCGCGGTGCGTCCCGTCTCGCGGATGATCACCGAGAGCGGCAGCGGCGGCGGGCCCGCCACGTTGAACACGCCGGCCCTGCGCTTCTCCGTCGCCAGCACAATCGCGTTCACCGCGTCGGCTTCGTAGAGGAACTGGAAGAGCGGGTCGTAGCCCAGCACCATGGGCACGCGGGAGCCGCTGAGGAACGTCGCCAGCGTGCCGGTCTTTGATGGACCCAGCGTGTAGCAGAGCCGCAGCACCGTGGTGGTGAGCCCGGGGGTGCGCCAGAGCATGTTGGCGGCGTAGAGGTCCGCGGCCACCAGGTCCGCCAGCTCGGGGAAGAGGCCCAGCGCCTGCGGCGGTTCGTCCTCGGTGTGATACAGCGGTGAGTCGGGAGCGGCGCCGTAGTAGGTGTGACGTCCCACGAACACCACGTGCTTCACGCCGTGCGCACTGCTGTGCTCGAACACCGCGCGCGTGCCACCCAGGTTGAGCCGGGAGCGTTCCTCGCCGCTGGCGGTCAACGCGCTCACCGTGGCCATGTGGATCACGCAGTCGGGCCGGCGTCGTCGGAACACGTCCTCCGCGGCGCGCTTGCGCAGGTCCATCTCGTACACGTCCAGGCCCTTGGGCGCATCCCGCCAGGAGCGACGGTCCAGCCCCATGACCTCGTGTCCCCGACGCATCAGCTCCAGCGCCACCGCCTTGGCCAGCGCGCCGGCCACGCCCATCACCAGGACCTTCATGACTGGCCTCCCGTCGCCAGCAGGCCACGTTCCTTCCGACCCTGCTCAATCAGCTCGGCAATCCGGTTCTTCACCTGGTCCACGTTGCGCTGGATGACCGCGTCCTCCTCGTCACCGGTGCCCTCGAAGCGCATGGGCTCGCCGTAGTAGACGGAGAGCGGCACGGGCAGCGGCAGCGCCACCAGGTACGGCGTCACCGGGATGTAGGGCACGCCCATCAGCTGCCCCAGGCGGTACGCGTTGTGGATGGTGGGGATGGCCTCGCCGCCGCCAATGAAGCCAAATGGCACAATCGGCGACTTCGTCTTCATGGCCAGCCGCATGAACCCGGTGCCGAAGTCCACCAGCGAGTAGCGCTCGTGGAACAGCTTGGCGGTGCCGCGTGCGCCCTCGGGGAACACCATCAACAGGCGCTCATCCTCGAGGAGACGCACCGCGTTCTCCGGCAGGCCGGTGAACTGTCCCGTGCGCGCCGTCCACATCGAGCTGAGCGGCAAGGTGTTGAGGAACTTCTCCGCCATGCCCTGCGCCAGCCGCGGCGGCTCCATCTCCAGCAGCATGGACGCAATCACCATGGCGCCGTCCACGGCCACGCCGCCGGAGTGGTTGCCCACCAACATGGCGCGGCCGCGCGGCGGGACGTGGTGGATGCCGTGTGCCTGCACGCGGAAGTAGTGGCGGTACAGCGCCGCCAGCGCCCGGAAGAAGATGCGCAGGTGCTTCTTGGAGATGCCGTAGGGATCCACGCCCAGCGCGTTGAACGGGATCTCCAGTCGGTCAATCAGCTCGGGGACGGGATCGTTGCGTGCCATGTCGTCAGCACAGCACTCCCGATCCCGGGGTGACGTCAAGGGGTGATGGTCCAGCGCAGCTCGTAGTCGCCACCGCCGGGCGAGGTGGAATCCAGCAGGATGTAGCGCGTCACGCGACCCGCCGTGGCGTTGGTGTCGGTGAGCGTGACCTCGCCGCCGGAGTAGTCGCCATAGGCCACCTGGCACGTCTGCGCGCCGCAATCCTCCGTCAGCACCAACGCCCCGGGACGATCATAGAACTTCGCCACGACGTCGATCTGCTGTCCCGGCTCCAGCTGGTAGGCGTAATGGACGTCGTTGCCGGGCAGGAAGTCGGTGCAGGGCAGCGGGGGACTGTCGTTGTTGAGCACGGTGTTGCCGCTGGTGGCCGCGTCGGCTCCGCCCTGCACCGGGTCGTTGAACAGCGTCAGGATCTCCGGCTCGGTGAGTGAACACGCATCCGCGCCGGCAATCTCCGGCGGGCCGTTGTAGGTCTCCCAGGTCAGCGTGTGGAAACCCTCTCCGGACTCGGACGCCTCGTCGACAACCAGGTGATAGACGCTGCCGCCCGGCACGTGGATGCGCGTGGTGGCGCCACCCAGGAAGGTGTCATAGGGCGCGGCGCGCAGCGGGATGCCGCCGCAGCCGTCGTCGACGATGAAGACGCGCGGCGTGTCAACGGGCTCCGGGTAGCCGGTCCGCTTGACGTTGATGCGCACGGAGATGTCCGTGGGGCCGGGGTCCAGCGTGTAGAACACGTCATTGCCCTGGCTGGACTGGATGTCCGGGGTGGGGCACGTGGCGGCGAAGCATTCAAAGTCGCTCAGCGCGGCCACGGTGCTGCCGCTGAGCGCGTGGACTCCGGGCGAGAGGTCCAGCACCGGGGTGCCCGGGTCGCGGCAGCCGTCGTTGGCGGGCGCGCCCACGGAGCTCTCCACCGCCAGCGTGACGTCGGGAACGGGCTGGCCGGCAAACCCGGAGACGCACACGGCGTAGCTGGCGGGCGCGAGGAAGGCCTGCAGCGTGGCGCAACGGTCCACCCCGGTGTCGTCGACGGTGTAGAGGATGTCGTTGGCACCGTTGCTGACGTCCCTGAGCTGCAGCACGGTGTCGGTGGCGCAGGTGCCGTCCGGACCGTCCGCGCTCACCACGTAGCTCTCGCTGCTCGCGGAGATGTCCAGGGTGAAGCAATCCACGTCGTCAATGCCCTCCAGCGCGGTGGTGACGGAAGGCGTTTGCAGCGGGCCCACCTCCAACTCGCCGTCCGGCGGCCCGGCCGTCGTCGGGATGCAGGCGGGGTCGGGCGTGGGGGTGAACTTCCAGAGGAACATCCCCGTGCTCGACACGGTGTCGCCGCCCGTCGGGACACCGTTGCAGTCCAGCTGCGTGCCAAACACCACGTCACCGTAGGTGAACCCCACCGCCAGCACCGTCCCGTCGGGGAACCGGTCCGCGGCATGCACGTAGGCCCCGTCGTAGTTGGCGGAGGTCAACGGGTAGGCCATCACGCCCGCGCGGAATGCGCCGGTGGCGCCGTCCAGGAACGTGAACGCCGCCGTCGACGTGGACGCGGTCGAAACCACCGGTGCGTACACCGTGGACCATGCGCCGTTGCCGTCGGCGGTGAACATACCCTTGGGGAACGTGGCCGCCGTCATGACCTCGCCCGCCTGCACGTCCACGGCGCTGGGGCTGTAGTCGTACCCGCCGCCCTGGTGCGCCACGCCGCGCAGGTTGTTCGTGTTCCCCAGGGAGATGGAGAGGACGCGCCCGTCGACAACGCCCGGAATCACCGTGCTGTCGGGCAGCTCCACGTCCATCCCCCGGGAGTAGAGCGCCATGGTCAGGCCCTGCGCATCCTTGCCCGCCGCCACCACGTCCAGCTGGGCTCCGTCGACACCGACGACGGGACGCACCTGCAGGTCCAGGGAGGCCAACGTCGAGGGGCCGGTGAGGGTGGGAGGGATCTTGAGGACGAAGAGCTTCTCGTCGGCGCCCCGGGTCACATTCGGCTCGGTGGCCGCCTGCGTTCCATCCGCCCAGCGTCGGGACAGCACCGCGCTGCCGTCGCTCACCATGGCCAGCGCGCCGTCGGGAGCAAGGGTGAGCGGACGACGATCCTCGCGGCTCTCCGCGCCTTCCACGAGGTCGCCGCGCAACACCTCGGAGAGGTCGTGGTTGAACGCCGCCACGAAGACCGCCAGTCGTGACGCCGCGCCCAGGCGAGCGAGGGAGATGGTGGGACTGAGCTCCACGCCGTTGGCGTTCTCCACCGTCCCGGAGACGGCAAAACCCTGCGGGATGGGCAGGAGCCCTAACGGCGTGGGACGGACGTCGAGGATGCTGCGGAAACCCTTGAGCTGGCCCGCGGTGTTGTAGACCGTCAGGTACATGGACTCCGTGTTGCCCAGGTCCTGCGCGCCGCCGCCAAAGTCCACGCGCCCGCGCGCAATGCCGGCAACCGCCACGCGACCATCGTCGGTGGTGGTCATGGCCAGCGCCTGGAGATCGGCATCCGCCTTGAAGTCGTACTGCTGCACGGCCAGCCAGAGGCAATCTCCGGTCGCGGAGAAATGCGCCACGGCGTAGCCCTGTCCAGAGACGACGGTCTGGCACGCGGGACCCAGGTCCACCGCGCTGAAGGCCTGGCCCAGCACGTGGAAGCCGCCGCTGGGCGACACCGAGACCGCCACCGGGGTGAAGCTCGACGAGGTGGGGATGACCAGCACCGGTGCGGGGAAGTCCGGCAGGGAGCCCGCATCCGTGCTGCCCGCGTCGACGTCGACCGCCGCGTCGGGCGCTCCGGCGTCACTCCCGGGCGCGCTCGCGTCGGCCCCACCGGCGTCCTGCGTCGTCACCGCGGCATCCCCGTCGACACCGGCGTCCAACGTCGTCACGCCCGCGTCCTCTCCCGCCGACGCGTCGGGTCGTGGGCCAGCGTCGGGGCCGCCCTCCGGGACGCACGCGGCATTGTTGTACCGGCAGCGCGGGAAGCGGTCGTAGAGGTCGCAGATTCCGTCGAGGTCCAGGTCGGAGCGCAGCGGGTCATTCTCGCAGGTGGGACCCTGCACCGTACCCTCGGGACCGCAGCGGCACGGTGGCTCTCCCGTGAGGCTGCCCAGGCGTTCCTCGGCGTCGGCCTGGCCGTCCCCGTCGTCGTCGCAATCCCAGGGCGTGCCCGCCGCCACGCACGCCACGGTGAGGTTGGTGCCCTGCTCGCGACACGCCTCCAGGCACGGGTGGTTCTCCTCGATGATGAGGCACAGTCCGTCGTCGTCGAGGTCGGTGCAGCCGGCGCCGGGGCTGTAGGAGGAGACAATCTGTCCCAGCGTGGCGATGGTGTTGGGAGTGATGACCACGCCGGGAATGCGCACCGGGAGCAGCTCCTCGCCCAGGTCCAGCTCCAGCACGTACACCCCGGCGCGCTCCTCGATGTTGAAGTCCAGGCCGCTGAGCGTGGACAGCTCGTCGCCCTCGGGAGTGGCCAGGTTGACCAGGCGGAAACGCGCGTTCTCGCCCAGGCCCTGCGCCAGCGTGGAAGCGGAGGTCTGCTGGTCGGGCGGGAGCACCACGGTGCCCGAGACGCGACCCAGGTCCACCAGCGTGGTCAACGTCAACGGCTCGCCCAGCGTCATCTCCACGCCCGCGCCCACCGTGAACTGCTGCACCGCGCTCATCATCCCCGGCGCCGCCGCCACGATCTCCCACGGCCCCGCGCCCACGCCTTCGATCGTGAACTCGCCCGTGGTGGGGTCGGGGAAGACCACCTCGTCGGTGTCCCGGAGCGTCACCAGCGCCGGCGCAAAGTCCGCCAGCCCCGCCACGCGACCGTGGATCGTCGAGGGCGGCAGCAGCTCCACCGAGCCCAGGTCCACCCAGGGACGACGGGCGTCACCGGCGCGGATCTTGATGGGCACCGTGACCTGCGCGCGCAGCTCCGCGTTGCCGTCCTGGTTGCGATCCCACGTCGCCACCAGCACGTGGTCGCCTTCCGGGAGGTTGCGGATGGTGAACTTCCCGTCGGCGCGCGTGGTGCGGACCACGGAGCTGCGGCGCAGTGCCACGCGCGCGCCCGCCAGCGGACGGACGCCGATCTCGCCGGGGGGAACGCCCACCATCAGGCCGGTGACGTCGCCAGCAAAGCGCTCCGCGGGCGTGGGCTCAAAGGGGTAGACGCAGCCGCCAACCACCGCGCCCGCCGTCAGGACCAGGGAGACACATGACAGGCCATGGGTACGCATATCCGCCCTTCGGTACCATTCCCCGACGACATCCGCCACGTGTGATCACGGCCACGCACGTCACGCGTGGACATGCGGCATCCGTCACATCCTCGATGAGCCCGCCCGGCGGGTGCTACAAGGAGCGGATTGTGTCCTCCCTCCTCGGTGCGCTCATGAAGCGGTGGTTGCTCCTCTCCGGAACGGTGCTTGCTCTGTCGTCGGGTTGTGCGCCCGGCACCTCCAGCACCAGCACCACGTCGTCATCCGGCGGCGGCGTGTGCCAGGTGGGGCAGCAACAGGCGTGCAGCTGTCCGGATGGCTCGGAGGGAACGCAGAGCTGTCGCGCGGATGGCACGGGGTTCGGCGCGTGTCGGCCGTGTGACCTTGGCTCGTCGTCCAGCAGCAGCGCGTCGTCGTCCTCCGCCACGTCGTCCACCGCCACCTCCACTTCCAGCAGCACTTCCTCGTCGTCGAGTTCCACCTCTTCCAGCAGCAGCTCCTCCTCGGGCGGGCAGGAAGCGTGTGACAACGGCTTGGACGACGACGGTGACGGCGTGGCGGACTGCCTGGATTCCGAGTGCACCGCGCAGCCGGACTGCAACTACCCCTGTCCTCCCGCCACCACGCTGACCCGCTTCCGCGCGGAGCTGCCCGTCGGGGACGCGGGGATGACGTTGCTTCCGGATCCCGGCCAGATCGACGTCGACACCACCGTGACGGCCACCGGCCTGCTGCGGGAGGTGGCGGTGCGCCTGATGTTGACCCACCCGTTCAATCCCGACGTCGACGTGATCCTCACCACGCCTTTCGGAAGCCTGGACCTGGCCACCGACAACCCCGGCCTGGGTTACCCCGCCACCATCTTCGTCGAGCGCGCCGTCGACGAGATCGCCACCGCACGGCCGCCGTACGTGGGTGCCTATCGACCGGAGGACAGCCTGCTGCCGCTCACGGGGCGTTCCCCCACCGGTGCGTGGCGCGTCACCGTGGCCGACGACTCCGCGGGTGACCAGGGCATCCTGCGCGACGTCACCTTGTACTTCTGCACCTGCGACGGGACGGCGGGCTGTGAGTTCGGCCTGGTGTGCACCGACAACCAGGACAACGACGGGGACAGCCTTTTGGACTGCGACGATCCCGACTGCGGGCAGCACCCGTTCTGCCTGCCGGAATCCGCGTGCAGTGACCGCGCGGACAACGACAACGACGGGAACACCGACTGCCGGGACTCCGACTGCGACGGCGTGGCGGGCTGCGAGTTCGGCACGGAGCTTACCTGCGAGGACGGGATGGACAATGACGCGGACACCGCCACCGACTGCGCCGACACCGATTGTTCCACCAGCGCGTGGTGCCGCGCGGAGGCCAACTGCGGCGACGGGACCGACGACGACGGTGACGGTCACGCGGATTGCACCGACTACGGTTGTAACGGCGCGTCGGGCTGCGAGTTCGGCGTGGAGCAGACCTGTGATGACACGCTGGACAATGACGCCGACGGGGTCACCGACTGCGCGGACCAGGATTGCGACGGGGTGGCGGGTTGTGAGTTTGGTGTCGAGCGCAGCTGCGGTGACGGCGTGGATAACGACGGGGACGGTGACGTCGATTGCGCCGACGGTGACTGCGCCGTGGTGCTTGCGTGTGACCCGGCCTTCGCGTGCCCGGCCGGTGACACGCCGGTGGTGGGGATCACGCAGGTGTTGCCGGTGGCCGTGCCCGGTCTCGGCGTGGCCAGCGCTGTCGCCACGGCGTCGGGGCAGGAGCTGGTGAGCCGCGTGTTCGTGCGGATGGGGGCAACCCACTCCTTCAGCGTGGCCAACCTGTCCGCGGAGCTGGTGTCGCCCAACGGCGTTTCCGTGACGTTGCTGCTGCGGAACGACGCCTACCTGGACACCATTGCCGACGCGGCTTTTTCCGACGCTGCGCAGGGTCCCATCTACAGCGGGTTCCCGCCCTTCATCGGCACCTGGGCCCCGCCCCGGCCGCTGTCGCGCGCCCATGGTCAGCCCGCGGACGGCAACTGGGAGCTGCGCGTGCAGAACGCCGACACCGGCGCGGGAGAGATCACCCAGTTCGAGCTGCTCTTGTGCACCTGCACCGACTGCGAGCTGGGCGCGGCCTGTCGTGACGGCGTCGACAACGACAACAACGCCGAGCTGGATTGTGCGGACTCCGTTTGTCGCGGTGACCCCCGCTGCTTGCCGGAGACGGACTGCTCCGACCTCGACGACAACGACCTGGACGGACAGGCCGACTGCGCCGACCAGGAGTGCGACCAGGTGGGTTCCTGCCAGTACGGCCAGGAGCTGAGCTGCAGCGACTCCGTCGACAACGACGGCGACGGTGACACCGACTGCGCCGACGTGGACTGCGCCACGGCGAGCGGCTGCGAGCCGGGACAGGAGCTCACCTGCAACGACGTCTTCGACAACGACGGCGACGGTGAGTTCGACTGCCGCGACGTCGACTGCGACGGCGTGGGCTTCTGTGAGGTCCCGGAGCGGACGTGTGATGACCTGACGGACAACGACGCCGACGGCGCGGTCGACTGTCGTGACCAGGATTGCGACGGGGTGGGGACGTGCGAATTCGTCGAGACCACGTGCGGCGACGGCGTGGACAATGACGGTGACTACGCGGTGGACTGCCTGGACGAGGATTGCGCCCAGGTGGGCTCCTGCGAGCGGCCGGACGAGCGCAGCTGCACCGACAACCTCGACAACGACGGCGACGGCGCCACCGACTGCGCGGACTACGGTTGCGCGTTGCGCGCGCCCTGCGGACCGGAGGTGGACTGCGCCGACAACGTCGACAACGACAACGATGGACAGACGGACTGCGGGGACACCGGCTGCGCCTCCACCGCGGCGTGCCTGGTGCCGTGCGACGCGCCCAACGCGGGCATGAGCGTCTCCGCCACGGATACTCCCGTGTTCATCCCGGACGTGGCGCAGGTGGCAAGCGTCATCAACGTCACCGGCGCGGGCGAGGTGGTGGCGCTGGGCGTGGAGGTCTTCATCTCGCACACCTACGACAGCGACATGGAATTGACGCTCCTGGGTCCCACCGGCACGGAGGTGATTCTGGCTTCGCGCGCGGGCGGGAGCGGGGATGATTTCACCGCCACCGTGTTCCACGACGGGGCCGCTTCAGGGATTGCCGAGGGGTTTCCGCCGTTCACCGGAGCGTACCGCCCGCAGGAACCGCTGAGTGCTTTCAATGGGACCACCGTGGGCGGGACGTGGACGTTGCAGGTGTATGACGCCGCGCCCCCCGACACCGGTTACATCACCACCTTCGGGATGTACCTGTGCGTGACGCCGTAGCGTTCTCCCGACCAGGTCGGTATCCATCCCTGTGGCGCGGCCATTCCTGTCTGCGACCCGCGACGGATGCCACGTCTCAGGGCATTTCCTCCCGCACGAAGTCGGCATGGCACGGATCGCGCGCGAGCGGCTGGTTGCCCAGGCCCATGATGATCACGCGGTTGGTGCCGGCGCTGAGGATGACGTCGTAGAAGTAGCGACGGTTGTCGGCCGTCTCGAACATCAGCGTGTGTCGCCCCGGCGCGGTGTGGAGCGCAATGCCCTTGTAGATGGGCGTCGTGAGCTGCGTGTCCTCACCGTCCAGGAACACGCGCGCTGGCGGCTTGGTGCCAATGAGCAGCTCCGCCGTCGTCGTGGGTTCCTCCACCGGCACCGCGGGCGCGACGTCAACACGCGGAACCTCCGGCTCGGGTGGGGGTTCCGTTGACCACGCTCCCGTCGTCATCAAGGCCAATCCGCCCAGGCCCACCAACATCAACGCGGTGCAGAAGCCGAGCACGAAGGACGCCCACGGCGGTCGCTGCGCATGCATCATGGCGCGGAGCGTAGGTCATCTCCGCCGTGGGTTCGATCCCACACTGACGTCCCCACCCATCACCGAATCTCTGAGGGTGATGCGCGCGGTTATCACCGTTGTGACGCGGAAGTGTGCGGAAAGACAGCGGTTCCCGGAGGTGCCCCCGTGGCCCGGCCCTTGCGGAGCCGTGTGGCGACCTGACCGCAGTGGAGAAAACCGATGAAGCGCAACCGTTCGCGTTCCCGCCTTGGCCGCCCGTTGGTGCTCGCGGGCGCCGTGGCCCTGGCGGCGTGTGAGACCAGCGTCGACGTCACCAACCAGCCCATCCAGGAGCAGCCCGCGCTGATGCCCATCACCAGCTGCGACCAGCTGGAGACCCACATCGAGGATTCCGCCGTGCTGACCATGCGCACGTACCTGGAGTCCATGAAGCGTTGGAACGCGTACTACGCCACCACGCGCAGCAGCGGCGGTGAGGAGAGCACCACGGCGGAATCCGACTCGGCGGGCATGGCCAGCAGCGCGGGCAACAGCGGACCGGGCGCGTACACGCAGACCAACACGCAGGTGCGCGGCGTCGACGAGGCGGACTTCGTCAAGAACGACGGCACGCGCATCTTCGTGCTCAGCGGTGGCAAGCTCATCATCAACCGCAGCTGGCCCGCGCAGGAGCTGCAGACCACCGCCGTCCTCGACGTGGAGGGCTGGCCGCAGGAGATGTTCCTGGATGAGCAGGACCGCGTGGTGATCTTCTCCACCGTGTGGAGCGAGCGCGCCGATGATCCCCACAAGCCGCAATGCCTGAGCCTGGAATGCGGGATGTACTACGCCAACACCACCAAGGTGACCGTCGTCGACGTGAGCGAGCTGACCGCGCCGCGCGTGCTCAACGAGGTCTACGTGCCCGGCCTGTACCACCAGGCGCGTCGGGTGGGTCCCGCGGTGCGCATGGTGTTGCGTGACCACTTCCGCTGGCCGGAGAGCATCCAGTGGGGCCTGGAGGGCCCAGCGTTCCTCCTCCCGGAGAACATCCGCTCCCGCCTCTATGACGACCTCATGGCCCGCAACGAGCGCATCATCCGCGACCAGACCCTGAGCCACTGGTTGCCCGCGGCGCGTCGGGTGACGCCCACGGGTGAGACGGTGGAGCTGGGTCACGAGTGCACGGAGTTCACGCGCTCCAACGCCACGGTGAACTGGGGCATCCTCACGGTGGCCACGCTCAACCTCGACGCGCCGGAGTCCGGCCTGCACCGTTCCTCCGTCGTGGCGCAGCCGGACGAGGTGTACGCCAACACGGAGTCCCTCTACGTCACCAACCGCCACTGGTGGTTCTTCCCGGAGCCGGGCCAGCGCCAGCACACCTACGTGCACAAGTTCGACATCACCGACCCCACGCGCGCCACCTACGTCGCCAGCGGCGGACTGGATGGGTTCGTCGTGGACCAGTTCTCGCTCGACGAGAGCAACGGCTTCCTGCGGGCCGCGGTCACTTCGTTCTTCGCGGACAGTGACAACCGCTTCACCACCACCAACCGCGTGACGGTGCTCAAGCAGGACGGGACGCGCCTGGTGGTGGCGGGCCAGACCGACGAGGTGGCGCCCGGGGAGCGCATCTTCAGCGCGCGTTTCCTGGGCAACCGCGGCTTCCTCGTCACGTTCCGCCAGGTGGACCCGCTCTTCACCGTGGATCTCAGCGACCCGGCCCAGCCGCGCATCGTGGGTGAGCTGAAGGTGCCGGGTGTCTCCACGTACATCCATCCCATCGATGAGAACCACCTGCTCACCATCGGCATGGACATCTCCGCGGAGACCAACCGCCGCAACGGGATGAAGCTCACCATCTTCGACGTCACCGACTTCGCCCAGCCGCGCGAGTCGTTCACGCACCTGTTGGGTGACCTGTCGAGCTGGACGGAGGCGGCGTTCGAGCACAAGGCGTTCAACTACTTCCCGGAGCGCAAGCAGCTCGCCATTCCGCTCGCGGACTGGGACTTCGGCTCGGGGTGGAGCACCTTCGACAGCAAGCTGGTGGTCCTGGGTGTCGACGTGGAGACGGGCTTCACGGAGAAGGGCAGCGTGCGCGTCTCCGACCTGTTCGAGCGCACCGGCAATTCCCGGTGGAGCTTCTTCTGGACGCCCACGGTGCGTCGCAGCGTCATGGCGGATGACATGGTCTACGCCATCTCCGACGCCGGCATCCGCGTGGCGCACGTCGACAACCTGGCCAGCCCGGTGGCCACGGTGTCCTTCCCCGCGCCCGAGGAGTGACGCCACCCGTCGGCCGTTGGTGTCCACGTGGGATGGGCGGTGGAACAACCGGCGCCGCTCGCGGGTCCATGCTTCCACCACGTCGGAGGGAAGCCATGCCGCTCCAACCCGCCGGACGAGGCAGCGCTGTGCGGGTGCTGCCCTACAGCCTCCTGTACGACTGGAAGTACCGCCAGGAAGCCGGGAGCCTCCTCGCGCTGTACGACAAGGCCCGCGAGCTGCAGTGGCACGGCGAGAAGGACCTGGATTGGACCATCTCCGTCGACCCTGAGCGGGAGACCAGCGCGGACGCCTTCCTCCCGCTGCACGGCTCCGACATCCACGCACGCATGGACGAGAAGGAACGTCGTCGCTGGCGCTACCACGTGCAGGCGTGGATGGTGAGCCAGTTCCTCCACGGGGAGCAGGGCGCGCTGCTGGCCACGAGCCAACTGGTGAGCGCCGTGGAGGCCACCGACGCCAAGCTGTTCGCCGCCACGCAGGTGATGGACGAGGCGCGGCACGTGGAGGTCTACGCCCGCTACATCCGCGACAAGGTCCAGCTCATGTACCCCTGCAACGAGAACCTGCGCTCGTTGCTGGACACGCTGCTCACCGACAGCCGCTGGGACTTCAAGTACCTGGGCATGCAGATCATGGTGGAGGGCCTGGCCCTGGCGGCGTTCAACCTCATCCAGGACATTGGCGACGAGCCCCTGTTGCGCAACATCACCCACTTCGTCATCCGCGACGAGGCGCGCCATGTGGCCTTTGGTCTCTTCGCGCTGCGGGACCACTTCAAGACGCTGTCTCCCGTCGAGAAACGCGAGCGCGAGGAGTTCGTCTACGAGGCCTCGGTGGCGCTGCGCGACCGCTTCCTGTTCGTGGATGTGTGGGAACGGCTCGGCTACCCGGTGGAGGAGTGCAAGCGCCTGGCGCTGGAATCCGAGGGGATGCAGCACTTCCGACGGCTGCTCTTCAGCAACATCGTCCCCAACGTGAAGCGCCTGGGCCTGCTCAGTGACGACTTCCTGCGCCCGCGTTTTGCCGAGCTCGGCGTGTTGGAGTTCGAGGATCTTCCGACGGTGGCGCTCTTCGCGCCGTCGGAGTGACGCAACACGTGCATGGGCGACGTCACCCGTCCTTGAGCGCTCGTACCGCGGCCCATTCTTCGTCAAGGCCCGGGTCACGGACCCAGTGCTCGATGTACGGGATGTCCAGAGCTGTCTGCACCGTGAGAATTCCGACGACGTCACGTCGCTGGCGTTGGGAGCCGCCCGAGAGCTTGGACCACTCCAACTTCGCCACGATCTTTGCGGCGTCCAACAGGGCCAGGAGACGCGTCAGAAACGTTGCGCCGGCGTTCATGGTTTGCACAGCGGTCGCCCAGGGCAGGCCTTGGAAAACAGTTCCTCGCCCCAAAGCAAGACCAGGAAGGCGTCATGGACCTGCTCGTCGGTGTAGTCGGGGTGACGGTGGCGGATGCCCCATTTGCTCGTACTTGCGGCCATCTCACACATGTCCAGCATGACGGCCACGCGCCCTTCAAGGCCGAGCCTTCGCCATGCTTCGATCTGCACCCGCCTCGCCTCCGGTGACGTGTCTGTCGGCTCCATGCCCCACAACATAGCAGTTGGTGCGGACCAGTGGATGGGCTGCAGGCGCCCTCGGGCTCAGCGCACCGGCACCATGGCATCCGCGGCGCGCAGCGGCAGCTCCAGCGGTGTGCCGCCCTGGTGCAGCGCCAGGTAGACGCTGTAGCTCTCCAGCACACGCTTCACGTAGTCCCGCGTCTCCGCAATGGGGATTCTCTCGACGTAGAGGTCCAGCGGCGCCTCCGGGTCGGCCTTCAGCCACTTGTGCACGGAGCCCGGGCCCGCGTTGTACGCGGCCAGCGCGAGTGCGGCGTTGCCGTGGAACTGTCGCAGGTTGCGCATGAGGTACGCCGCGCCCAGCCGCGCGTTGGTGTACGGGTCGCGCAGCTCCGCCTCGTTGTTGAGCTCCATCTTGAGGGTCATGGCCTCGGTGAGCGCGGTGGGCGGCACCAGCTGCATCAGCCCCACCGCCCCGGACAACGACGTCACCGCGTGGTCAAACGCGCTCTCCTCGCGTGCCAGCGCAAACAGGAGCGGCGCGGGAACGCCGGAGTCCTTGGCCGCGGTGCTGATCGCCTCCTCGTGCGCCAGCGGGTAGGCCACGCGCCACACGCGTGCGGTGACGTCGGTGGGGAAACCGTGGAGGGAGTCACGCCACCGCTTGCGGATCCAGCGTGAAGCATGGGGTGCATCCCCCGCGGCGAGCAACATCTGCACCACGTCCACGTCGGAAGGCGCGGTCTTTCCGTTCGCGGCGCGCTCGTTCAGGGAGGCGCGCAACATGGCCGCCGCGTCGTCATCCATGCCCAGGCGCCACAGCGCCATGCCCGCGCTCGCCAGCGCGTCGAGGGAAGCAGGTGTCACTTCCTTCGTCGTTGGGAACGCGGGTGCGGCGGGCACGCCCACGCCCTGGGAGCGGAGGAATCCACGCGCCATCGCCGCCTCGAAGCTGAGCGGCTCCCGACGCACGATCTCCTCCATCCCGGAGATGGCCATCGCGGGATCCTTGCTGAGGCGCGCGCGCCAGTACGCCGCCCGTCGCCACTCCACCGGGTCCGTGGCGACGTTCCGCTTGACGATGGTCTCCAGTCGCTCCCGCGCCTCGTCGTGACGACCCGCGTCGATGGCGCTCCACGCCAGCCACCACGCGGCCTGCGGCATCATGTCGCCCTGGGACAGCCCCTCCGCACGCTGCCAGTAGCGACGCGCGCGGTCGGGATCCTCGATGCGCGCCGCGGTCTCACCGGCGAGCACCAGCGCGTCGTCGGCAAGGTTGCTCTGCGGAAACCCCGTGGCCAGCCGGTCCAGCAAGGCGATGGCACGCGGTCCGCCACCCTTCTGCGCCATGGCCGCGCGGGCTCCCAGGTACAACGCACGCTCGGCCAGCTCGGGACATCCGTCGGCAACGGCACCCAGCGTGCGCTCCGCATCCTCGTACTTCCGACGCTGCCGCAGCGCCTTCCCCACCGCGAACGCCACGCGACATCCCAGCGGCTTCTCCAGCGCGGGACAGACGCGCTTGTCCTGCACCACCACGTTCTTGCAGAGCCGCGCGCCCAGCCCCAGCACCTCGTGGTTGCGGTTGGCGGCCTGCAGTCCCTCGAGGTGGAGCACGCCCGCGGCCACGCCGTGTCGGGCGATCATGTCCGTCTCGAGGAGGGGACGCACCAGGTAGCCCAGCGCCGGCTCCATGGGGAGCAGCTGCCACGCCGTCACCATGACCTCGTCGGCGGCCTTTCGGTCTCCGCCCACCTCCAGCGCGGTGTAGACGGCGGAGAGCAGCTCGGCACGTTCGTGGGGTGGAGCGTCGTCGTCACGCCAAGCCTCTTTGCGCATGATCTCCTTGGCCAGCGCACGCGCCGCGGCCACATCCACGCGCACCAGCCCCGTGAGATAACGCGCCTGCACCATCACCGGCGCCGCCATCACCTCCGCCGCGCTGTGCCCACCCACGCGACAATCCCCGCACACCCCCAGCAGCCGCGCGTCGAGGGCCAGCCGGGCCAGCGGCGGAAGCTCCACGCCGCGCAACGCCTCCAGCGCCTGCTGCGCCAACGCCCGCTCCCCGGCGCCGCTTGCCGCCAGGGCCAGCACGCCGTTGTGCGCGGGATTCGTCGACGGAGCCCCCAGCGCGCCCTCGCGCAGCGTGGCCAGGGCCTTGACGGGTTCCTGCAGGCGCAACCAGCGACGCGCCACCTGCAGCGTGGGCTCGACGGCGGGCGCGGCCAGCAACAGCACCAACGGGAGCATGAAAGCGCGAGCAGTCATGGACGTCCGTGTTGGACGTGATGTGCCGCGCGATGTCAACCCACGTACATGCCCGGGTCGAGGAGGGCGGGATGGCGCGACGGTTCGTGCTGACGGTGATGTTGCTCCTGGGCACCACGTTGGCGGTGGCGTCCACGTCGGGAGCGCGGGTGTGGAATGCGCCGCGCGACGCGGATGTGAGCCTGGGTGCCGTCGAGCTGGCCGCGCCGGCGGAGCAGGTCTACGCCACGCTCACCGACTACGGTCGCTGGCCGCAGGTGTTCCAGGGCATCCGCTCCACCACGGTGGTGTCCGGCGGCCGTGACGACGCGCGCGTGCAGTTCCGCTCCCTGCGCTTCGAGCGCCCTTACACCATGCAGTTCCGCAATGAGCCCGGACGGCTGGTGCGCTTTGCGGTGGTGGACGGTGTGATGGGCAGTGAGATCCGCGCGCGGCTCAAGCTGGTCCCGGTGTCGACGGAGACGACCCGGTTGGACGTGCACCTGGAGACCGAGCTGCCCTCGGTGTTGGACCTGGTGTTGCCGGAGCGGCTGGTGCAGGAGAAGCGCGCGGGGATGTTGCGCACGCACCTGGAGGACCTGCGACGCTTCTTCTCGTCCTGACGGGGCTTTGACAGCGTTATCGGTGGGACGGCGCCGGTGTTGCCAACGTCGTGACAACGGGCCATCGTTGACGGGTTCGGGCCGTTCTCCCCGGTCCTGGAGCCTTCCATGTCCCACGTTGCCATCACTCCCGCGGTGGTCTCCCGTCTCGGCATCCCGGACTCGCTCGCGACGGCGCTGACCTCGCGCGTGGGGCAGACGCGGATGGACATCAACGTGCTCATCCAGCAGCTCGGCATGATGACGGCGGGCGTGGACCCGCAGCTCATCAGCGGCCACGCGCTCGCGGCCAGGCAGGTGATGCCCGCGCCGGCGCAGATCCTCGCCGAGAACGGGTGCGTGGAGCGCGGCATGAACGCGTGGGGTGGCACGGAGCGCGTGGCGCCGTTCGGCAAGGGCAAGCTCGGTCGGTCCATCGAGAAGGCCATGCGCAAGGACCCCGCGCTGAAGAGCCGGCTGGAGAAGATGCTCGGCGGCATCATCATCCCCGACGGAAAGAAGGACGGCGTGCTCACCGTCTACAAGCCGGGCAGCCCGCTGGTGGCGCAGCAGCTGCGCAACGCGATCAAGAGCGGCGAGATTGCGAACACGGGATGTTGCGCGGCGCTCGCGCGCACGCCGGTGCGACGGAGCGTGGGCGGCGGTGTCGTCGGCGGCTGCATGCAGCGCATGGCGGCCAACGTGACGTCGCTGGCGCAGAACGTGAGGGAGCAGGGCGGTCTGCCTCAGGGCATGGGGAACATGAGCTTTGAGGACATGGTGACGTTCCTGCTCATGAAGTACGCCGAGAAGAAGGAGAAGGAGATCCTCAACAAGGTGCAGCAGCTGGACAAGGGCGGGGCGGCGCCGGGAGCCACGGGGAGCAAGGGCGGCGCGTGGGCGAGCATGGGCGGGACCATGCAGCAGCAGCTCGGTGTCGGCGCGGCGGGCGGCACGCAGGACTTTGGCGGCGTGAAGGGTGACCCCTCGAAGATGAGCGACACCATGAAGCAGCAGCTGCTGCAGAAGCTGATGAGCGACCTGCAGAAGATGTACGAGATGCTCAGCAACATGATGAAGTCCATGGACGCCATGGAGCAGACGCCCATCCGCGCGCTCAAGGGCTGACCACGTCGCTACCGCTCAGGGCAGCTGTTCCTGCAACACGCGCAGGATGTTGCCACCCATGATCTGCGCAATCTCCTCGTCGGAGAATCCTTCCGCGAGCAGCGCGTCGGTGACGTGGACCAGCCCGCTGACGTCGAAGGGCGTGGTGACTGCGCCGTCGAAGTCGGTGCCCAGGCCCACGTGCTGCACGCCCACCACGTTCGCCACGTGACGCATGGCCCTGGCCACCGCGCGCGCATCCGTCCCGCACGTGGCCGTCTCCCACAGTCCCACCCCCACCACGCCGCCGGTGCGGGCGATGGCGCGCAGGTGCTCGTCGGAGAGGTTGCGGTTGTTGTCGCAGGTGCCCTTCACGCCGGTGTGGCTCACCAGCACCGGGCGCGTGGCCATGGCCAGCACGTCGTCGACGGCCTGGTGCGAGGCGTGCGCCAGGTCCACCAGCATCTTGCGCGCCTCCATGCGCCGGATCATCTCCCGACCCTTCCCGGTCAGGCCGCCGCGCTCCACGCCGTGCGCGCTGCCACCCATGTCGGTGTCAAAGAAATGCGCCGGCGACATCATGCGCACGCCCGCCTCGAACAGCGCGTCCACGTTCTGCACCTCGCCCTCCAGCGCGTGCGCGCCCTCCACGCCCAGGAACGTGGCCACGACGGAAGGATCCCTGGCGCGACGCTCCAGGAACGCGCGCAGCTCCACCCCGGTGCGGATGATCGTGAGGCCACCGTCGGAGCGGGCCGCCAGGTCGTGCAGCTTGGCCGCCTGGTAGAGCGCGCGCTCCTTGAGGCTGAGCCAGGTGCGCGGCGGCCACAGCTGCACCAGGGAGAGGAGGAGGATGTTGTCGGTGCTGTCGTCGTTGCTCTCGATGTTCTGCCCGCGCGGCGTCTTGGTGACCAGCCCCAGGCCCTGCAATGCCACGTTGCCCTCGCGCAGGCGGGGCAGGTCGGCGTGACCGCGGCTGGCGCGGCCCAGCAGGTCGCGGTTCCACAGGAGGCTGTCGGCGTGGAGGTCGGCCACCAGCAGCTTCTGGTGCAGCGCCACGGCGCGCTCGGAGGGCGGCGGCAGCGGCGCTTCCAGGACGCGGTTGAGGTCGTTCTCCACGTACGCGGGCACACCCACGAACACGCCTGGCAACAGCACCAGGCACGCCGCCCCGACGACAATCGCGCGCTTCATGGCACTCACAGCGCGTTGAGCGCCCAGTCGTACTCGTGGAAGGAGAGGGTGGCGGACTTCACGGCGGCAGCGTCCTTCTGCGGCGCGTACTTCACCACGAAGTCCTTGGCCCCGGCGGGACCGCCAAAGTCGCCGGCGTACCACTCCAGCAGCTTGGTCACGCTCACCGCCGCGCCCTTCACCTGCAGCCCGTGCGACGTGGCGAAGTACGCGCGCGTCAGCTCGTCGAGCCTGGCGTCGAGGGTGGCGGCCTGGAAGGGCTCGGGCGCCAGCGGCGGGCAGCTCGCGGAGGCGCAGTTCACCGCGAAGTGCACCCGCGGGTCATGGAACGCCTTGCGGATCCTCTTCTCCTCCAGCTCGTTGAGGGTGAGCTCCTCGCCGGCCACCTTGTGCTTCTGCGCGTCAAAGAAGCCCTTCACGTCCAGCACGCTCTTGAGCTTCCCGCCGCGCGCGTCCTGCTCACGCAGCACCTGGCGCAGCACCAGCGCGTTGTAGGCGTTGATGTAGAAGGCCTTGGCGTCGGGCCCCAGCGTCTTGGGATCCGCGGCAGCCACGGACTCCAGGTACTTCTCCAGCTTCTCGCGCTGCGCGCGCACCGCCGCGTAATCCACCTTGCTGCCCTTCACGCTGGCCTTGAGCACCTGCGCGTACCCGTCGGTGGGAGGCTGCGCGGAGAGGGCGGGCAGGGTGGTGCCCAACGCGGTCAGCACGATGAGACCGCGCAACACGGATCTGGCCATGGGATCTCCCGGGATGGGTCAGCGCAGCGCGTCGCGCTCGCGGGTGGCTTTCTGGGCCAGCTCTCCGCGCGGCGCCTTGTCCAGGTACTTCTGGAAGGAGTTGCGGGCCTCGTCGCGCTGCTTCTTGTCGTTCTTCAGGACCATGCCGCGCCAGTAGTAGGCCGGGGCGTAGTTCTGGTCGGTCTTGAGCGCCTCGTTGAGGCTCACGAGGGCCAGGTTGTCGTCGCCCTTCGCGGAGAGCGTGATTGCCGTCTGCGTGAAGGTCTCCACCAGCAGGCTGCGGTTGTCGGCGCTGCCCTCCACCGCGGACTGCAGCAACGTCAACGCGTCCGCGTACTTCTTCTCCTCGGTGTACGTGCGGGCAAGCTCCAGCTGGACGCGCGGGTGGTCGCGGTAGATCTCGTTGGCCTTCTTGAACGCGTCCTCGCTGCCCTTGAGGTCCTTCTTCTCCCGACGCGCCACACCCACCAGGATGGCCAGGTCCAGGTTGGGCTTGCCCAGCGCCTTCTGCGCCTTCTCCACCACCGTCTCCGCCTCGCCGTACTGGCCCGCGTCAATGAGCGCGCGCACCAGCGCAATCTGCGCGGAGAGCCGGCCGGGGTTCTTGGCCACCACGTCCTTGAGGATCTTGGCCGCCTCGCTGGACTTGCCCTCGTCCATGGCAATGCGCGCCTGCACCACCAGCACGTCGGGGTGGTTGCCCAGCTTCTTCTTGACGTCGTCAAAGACCTTCTTGAAGTCCGCGTTGCCGGTCAGGCGCATGACCTCCGCGCTGGCCAGGTCCTTCAACGTCCCGTAGTTCTCGCCCAGGCTCTCGGGGCGGTCGGCCAGGATGTTGAGGTCGGTCTGCGCGGCCTGCACGTCGGAGGGCGTGCCGGTCTCCAGGCGCGTCAGCGTGCGACCAATCCGGCTGGGCGCATGGTCGCGGTCCACGCGCAGCGCGGCGTCAAAGTTGCCAATCGCGTCGCGGTCCCGGCCGATGAGGCGGAACAGCTCGGCGGTGGCCCACACCGGGCGCGCATCCTTGGGGCCGCGGTTGCGCGCGCTCTGGAACGCGTCGCCGGCCTTCTCCAGGTTGCCCAGCGCCAGGTACGCCTCACCCAGTGCCACCTCGAGCGCGGCGTTGTCGCCCAGCTTGGTGCGGATGTCCTCCAGCAGGTTCACCGCCTCCTGCGCCTTGCCCGCCTTGGTCAGCATCATGGCGCGAGCCACGTGCGTGGTGGCGTTGTCCTCCGCCTTCTTCTCGGCGGCGGCCACCGCGGCCTCGGCCTCCGCTTCCTTGGTGGTGCCGTACTGCGTGAACATGATCGCCTTGATGTAGGCGATGTGCGCCACGGCAATGGGCTGGTCGCTGGAGATGTCGAGCATCTCCTCGAAGTTCTTCAGGCCCTTGCGCAGCGAGGGGAGGCTGTCCTGGCTCACCGCCTCCCGCGCGGGCTTGCTGAGGTTGGCCAGCTTCTCGGTGCGCACGCGGTAGGCGGCGAGGACGCCCACCACGAGGCCCAGGATGGCCAGGCCGCCCAGGCCCAGCACCACGGTGGTCTTCAACCCGCCGGCCTTGTCGGGCTGCTTGGGCGCAATGCCCAGCTCCTCTTCCGTCAGCGCCCGACGCGGGCGGGGCTTGGGTCGCGGCGGCGCCTGCACGGCCACGGCGGGGGCGGCGGACGGATCCGCGGGCAGCTCCGCGCCCACCACCGGGGGCAGGTTGGATCCGCTGACGGTGGGAACGGGCTGGCCGGCCGCCTGGCTCACGTTCGGCACCGCCCGACCCGCCGCCATCGACGTGTTCGGCACCGGTCGCGCCGCGGCCATGCTGGCGGTGGGGACGGGGCGGGCGCCGGCCTGGCT
>JBFMGU010000162.1:0-24633 GCA_040752415.1 Myxococcota bacterium | reverse complement strand
CGCCGGGGTCGCCTCCTCGGTGGTGGGCGTCTGGGGCTGCTCGGGGCCGGGCGCCGCTTCCCCCGCCTTCTCATCCTTCTGCTCCACGGCCGCTTCCGGCGCGGGCGCGGGCTCGGTGGAGGTCTGGGCCAACAGGAACAGTGTCAACAGCGTTGCGCTCATGGGGATGCTCTGCGGAAGGTGGGTTCAGACGATCTTCATCTGCTTGGCAACCTCTGCCAGCGACGAGGTGTTGCGGATGTGGGAGAGCTTGCCGAGGAGGAATTCCTTGACCTGCGCCTGCAGCTCCTGGTTGTCGGCGTCGGAGATGCCCAGGCCCTGGGCGTAGGTGGCAATCTGCTCGCGCTCCGGCGTGGTGATCTTCCCGTCGGCAAACGCCAGCAGCCAGGCCGTCTTGATGAACATCCGACGCAGCTCCGCGCTGCGCAGGTGCTCCAGGCCATCCTCGATGGTGAATGGATGGCGCACCGTGTCCTCGTAGGAGGGGCCGCCGGCGGGACGACAGGCCTCGAAGAACTCGCGGATGAGGGCGTCCTCGCGCTCGTGCACTCCGTCGGTGACGGCGAGGGTGTGCAGGCCGCGAACCAGGCACTGCACCTGGGCAAAGGAGAGGTCCATGTTGGGGAAGAAGTCCATGGGCTGACCTGTACGCCGCCTCCGGGGCGGCCGGGCTGCATGAGGGAGTGGACCCTTTCAGGACCAGCGCCCGCACGCAAGGGCCCACGGAGCTAACGCACGGCGTGGCGTCTGTCCGGCGACGGGGGCGGAATCTCCGGGCCGCGGGGCGCCAACCCCACGACAATCTTGCCGTTGCGCGGGGCGCCTCCTCCGGGAGGGACGTGCTAGCAACCCCACGCACCGGACGAGGTGAGCGCCATGCGCATCCTGATGTGGCACCTGGATTCCTTCCGCGCCGAGGTCACCGAGAAGGGCCGCTCCCCCATCCGTGACGAGGTCACCGACGAGACACGCGTGGTCCAGGCCGCTGAGAGCCTGCTGGTCTACGCCGCGTGCGAGAAGGATGACGAGGTGGACCCCGGCGCCATTGCGCAGCGCTGCACCGACGAGATCATCAAGCTGGCCACCAACCTGGGGACGCGCACGGTGATCCTGCACTCCTTCGCGCACCTGTTCGTGGAGCTGGCGGCGCCGCAGGTGGCGGTGGACGTGCTCAAGGACGTGCAGGCTCGGCTGGCGGCGCAAGGTTACACGTCGCTGCGGACGCCTTTCGGGTGGTTCCACACGTTGTCCATCCAGGCCAAGGGGCATCCGCTCTCGCGCGTGGCGCGGCAGATCACGTTGGCGTGACGGCGCCGGACGACGGGGTTGCACGCAGCGCCAACGGGCTCGAAGCTCTCTTACATGTCGGCGCCCTCCACCTCGGCGGGGATTCCCCGTCCGCCGCAGCGCGAGTCATGGTGGCAGCGACTCATCCGTTGGCTGCTGGCACCGCTGTTCATGAAGCCGCCCGCGCCCGACCCCGTGGAAGAGGCCGCGCAACGACACGCCCAGCAGGCTTCCGCGCGCAGCACCGCCGAGCTTGACGGGCCCGCGCAGGACGCCTGGCGCAGTGCCAGCGGTTCCGCGCACGAGGCGGGCCGGGGCGTGTGCCTGCATGACCTGGCTGCGGAGCTGCTGGAACGTATCCCCGGCCTGGACCTGGCGTTGATGACGACGGGACGGCGGGTGGCGGACCTGCAGGGCGAGCTGCGACGGGCCGGGAAGCCGTACTGGCCCGCGACGGGACTCAGCTCCAACGGAATGCGCGCGCTGCTGGCCAGGCTTCCTCGCGGTCAGCCGGTGGGCTGCCAGACGATGCTCCGCGCTCTTGCCGACGGCGAAGCGTGGGGCGGTCCGGGGGAAACCGCTGCGGTGGAGCAGGCCCTGGACGAGGTGATGGGTGACTGGGTGCCCCTGCTCATTGCGGAACAGTGGCCGCAGGGAACGCCGCGGTGCACCGACGGGCCCAAGGATGCGCCTCACCGCCTGGTGCTGCACAACGACGACGCCACCACCCAGGAGTTCGTGGTGAGCACCCTGCGCGAGGACCTGGGGCAGGACGAGGCCGAGGCCACGCGAATCATGTGGGAGGTGCACCACTCCGGGCGTTGTCACGTGGGCGGGCTGTCGGCGGCCCAGGCCCATGAAATGTGCGAGCGCATCACGCAACGCGCCCGCGCCAACGGCTTTCCACTGGTGGTGCATCACGAGGCGGAGCCCGCTCAGTCGTGAACAACGTCAGCGCGGCGCGCGCGAGGGGCGCAGGACCATTCCCGGCTGCAGCAGCACGTCCAGCACGCGGGCCGCGGTGGTGCCGTCTCCCAGCGGATTGATCCAGCTCCTCTCGCGGGCGCGCATCCGGGTCACCGCGGCGCCCAGCGCACCTGCCTCCGGTTCCGGGCACAGCACGTTGGCGCCCACCTCCAAGGTCTCCGGCCGCTCGGTGCTACGACGCAACGTGATGCAGGGAACGCGCAGCGCGCACGCCTCCTCCTGCAGCCCACCGGAGTCCGTGAGGATGACGTCGGCGCAGGCCGCAAGCTGCAGCAGGTCCCGGTAGCCCAGCGGTTCCAGGGTGAGCCACGGCGGCGCGGAGATTCCGTCGTGAAGGCCATGGTGCTGCAGCACTGCGCGCGCACGCGGATGGACGGGGAAGACCACGCGGAAAGCGCCGGCGCGCGCCACCGCGCCAATGACCTGGATCCACGCGCGCAAGCGGCCGGGATCGTCGACGTTCGACGGGCGGTGCAACGTCAGCAGTGCATACCCACGCGCCGTCAGCCCCAGGCGGGAGAGAACCACCGGGGTCTCCGTCGTCGCGCGGCCCCAGCGCAGGCACGCGTCGACGACGGTGTTTCCCACCACGTGCACGCCGTGGGTGATACCTTCCTGGCGGAGGCGCTCGGCCTGCAGCGTGGTGGGGCAGAAGTGCAGCGAGGCCAGGTTCCCGGTGAGGACGCGGTTGGCCTCCTCCGGCATGTCCCAGTCGTCGGAGCGGAGCCCGGCTTCCAGGTGCGCCACGGGAACCCCGCTGAGATGGGCCGCCAGCGCGCCACCCAGCACACTCATGGTGTCCCCCTGCACCATCACCACCGTCGGGCGCAGCGCCTGCAACGCATCCGCGGCACGCGCGAGGATCTCCCCGAGCTGCCGCCCGGGCGGGAGGGAGCCGACCTGCAGGTTCACCGTCGGGGGCGGCAGCTCCAGGTCACGGAAGAAGACCGCGTCCAATCCCTGGGAGTAGTGCTGACCGGTGTGGACGAGCACGTGGGGCACGTTGCGACGCGCCGCCTCGTGGATGACGGGCGCCATCTTGATCAGCTCGGGTCGGGTGCCGACGAGAAAACCGATCTTCACGACGTCCCCGCGGGCTTCAGCCGCCAAAGCGCGAAGCCGCCCTCCAGGTTGGGCCGGATGACTTGCTCCAGCCGCTGCTGCTGCTCCGGCGTCAGCGCCTCCAGGATGCGACAGTTGCGCGCGTCGCCCATCCAGTACGTGGTGGTGCCGTCCACGACGTGCGCTGGCACCGGCTTGCCCGGGTCCGCGCGGATGACCTGGAGGTCCAGGCCCGCCAGTCGACGCACATAGACCTGCACGGCACCTGCCCCTTCTTCACACGGAACGTGCAGCGGAACCCCCTGGCGGGCCAGGTCCTTGAGCTCCTGGGAGTGGTAGATGCGGTGCATGTCGTCGGAGCGGGCAAAGGCGCGGACGGCACGGAAGCCACTTATCCCGGGCGCCAGCACCAGCGCCATGGCCAGGATTCCCTGCCAGGCCCGGGAGTGACCGTCGGTGAGGATGAGCACGCAGCACGCCACCATGGGCGCCAGGAATCCGGCAATGAACCCGCCAATACCCCGCGGCGCGAGGATCCACAGGAACACCAGCATGGCGCACGGCGCGCCAGCGGCGCGGACGGCATCCACGAGGCCCAGCGTTCCTCGTCGGAGACGGAGGGCCAGCACCCCCAGCGTGACCAGCGCGGTGAGCACCAGTGACGCCGGGAAGGGTCGCGAAAGCTCGGCCCACGGGGAGGTCAGGTAGCCACGCGTGTACGTCCCCCCCAGCGCCAGCACGTACAGCACTCCCGAGCCCGCCATTCCCGCCAGGAACACCACCGCGGTGCGCCAGAAGCTCCGCGCGCGCCCGGGCTTCTCCGTCGACAAATCCCGCGCCAGCTGCACCAGCACCATGATGGGCAGGATGGCCAGGAATTGGCCCTTGGTGGAGATGCCCACCGCCACCAGCAGAATGACGACGAGGATCCACAGCGGAGAAGCAAGCCGCGCGGCACGGGGAGAGTCCAGGAACGCCACCCCGAGCCAGGCGGCCACCCACACCTGCTTTTCCTGCAGCGACGGGTACCAGAAGAAGTCGTGGAAGTGGAAGAAGCCCAGCACCATCAGCAGCGACGGGGCGAGCAGACGCAAGTGCGAGGGCAAAACCGCGCGGAGCAAGCGCTGCTGCCACAGCACCAACAGCCCCAGCACGAGGAGGCCATTGAGGAGGAAGAGCGCGCGCGCGTTGTGCTCGGTGGGCGCGTACATGGCGTACACCTGCGCCGGGTAGAGCGGGCGGATGACGCCGCGGATGAGGTCGTCCCGCAGGTAGCGCAGCGAGAACTCCCACAGCCCCACGCGCCGGATCTCGTCGACCATCAGGAGATTGGTGGCGTCATCCATCAGCCCCCACGTGGGTGTGAACACCAGCATGGGGAAGAGGCAGAGCAGCATGGCCAGGGCGGTTGCGCCCCAGGCCAGGCGCGTCGATCCGCTGCTCAGCGACGAGGGCACCATGCGCCCCTCACCCTGGCGCCGATACGCGCGCGTGGGTCAGCGTCAACCCGCCCAGCTCTTTTCCGACGGGGAGCATGTCGGCCGCGCGGTTCAGGATGCTCCGGTTGTGCAGCGCCGGGATGGTGTAGAAGACGTGAAAGCGTTGATGGGAACAGCCGAGCAGGCGTGCGTGACCGCCCAGCGCAGCGGTCATCTCCTCGTCGGAGAATGGGCGCTGGAAGCCGTACAGCGCCACCGCCAGCGGGAAGCGGGAGAACCACCGCGCGTAGAGCGTGTCGGTGGGATGGATGATGAGGCAGTCACCGCTGCACAGGTCCAGGTGGTGCTGCATCACGCCGCGGCGCTGCGGGCCGTCAAAGTGCTCCACCACGCCGGAAGAGAACACCACGTCAAAGCGTTGCGGCGGCCGGTACTCGAGGATGTCCGACTCCACGACGTCATAGCGGCTGGGACTCACGTCCTCGAAGAGCTTGCGCGCCAGGGCGAGCGCCCGACGGGACGAGTCCACCATGGTCACGTGTGAAGCGCCCTGGTCCAGCATCAGCCGGCTCAGTCGCCCGGTACCGCAGCCCAGCTCCAGGAACGTCCGACCCGCGGGCGATACCGCCGCCACCATCTGCTGGGCGATGTAGCGGGTCATGAAGTCGAACGAAGGACGACGCACCAGGCGCCAGCGCCCCTGGTCCCAGACGTTCTCCGCGCCCATCAGGGCACCCCCAGCGTACGACGCACCAGGAGGGACAGCGTCTCCTTGACGTTGCGAGAGACGTTCATCTTGCTGGCGCTCTCCTTGAGGTCGTAGCGGAGGATGAGCGGCACTTCCGTGACAATGGGCTGCAGCTCCCGGATCTTCAGCAGGATGTCGACCATGCAGGAGAAGCCGGGCTCATTGGTGAGCGCCGCGCCGTAACGGGAGATGGCCTGCTTGATGATCGCCACGGAATACGCGCGGTAGCCGCAGGAGTAGTCGCGCACGCCTTCAATGGGGAGGAACACGCGGAAGAGAACGTTGGCGCCGAGGCTCAGCACCTCCCGCGACCTGGACAGACCACGGATGCGGGAGCCCGTCCGGTAGCGGGAGGCAATCACGACGTGGCTGCCCTCCCGGATGAGCCGGATCATGCGCAGGATCAACCCCGGTGAGTGGGTGTTGTCCGCATCCATGGTGATGATGATGTCGCGGTCCTCCAGGCGATCCGCCGCCTCGAAGAGCCCGGTCTTGATGGCTTCCGGCAGCCCGCGATTGACGGGGTGCTGTCTCAGGACCACCGGCATCCGCTGTGAGAAGTCCCGCACCACCTGCGCGGTACCGTCCGAGCTCCCGTCATCCACGACGAGGACTTCGTAGTCCAGCTTCTCCTCCGCCATCACCTCACGGATGGATTCCAGCAACGGAGGCAGCGTCTTCTCTTCGTTGTAGGCGGGTAGGACGATGCAAATCACAAGGTCCAGCATTCCTCCCGACCCGCAGTGACGTCAAGCTGCCCACCTCGTCACTCCACGAGCATAACCTGGGGCGCACAACAGCTCACAACACGCGTGCGTTTCCCGACGTCATGCGCAGCCACGCGTCCACCGCCACGCCCGTGGTTCCGTCGGTGCGGCTGAAGGTACCCTGCTGCTTCAGCGCGTTGCCGTGGACGTCCTTGGCGCTGGACTCCAGGTAATCCAGGGAGACGGAACGCACGCCGTGCGCGGACAGGGTGTCCAGCTCGTCCTTCTCGCTGTTTCCGTCCCCGTTGCGGTCCTGCCACACCTGCAGCGCGGTGAACACGCGGTCCTGCGCGTCGATGCGCCCGTCGTGATTGTCGTCGAGGCGGGCGAGCTCGCTGAAGCCGTTGGCGGCGCCGTGCTGGTTGCCAAAGAGCTCCTTCCCGTCGTCAATGCGGCCGTTGCCGTTGCGGTCCCAGGCCAGGAACCCGTCGGTGCGCGCGCCCTGGGGCAGGGTCCACGCCACACGGTCCAACACGCCATCCGCGTCGAGATCGAAGCGCACCGTGCTTGTCACCACGCTGGTCAGCTCGACGCGACCGCTGCCGTGGAGGTCCAGCATCACCGGCGTGCTGCTGCTGCCGCCCATGGAGTCGTTGCTTCCCGCGTCCGGGCTCGCCGACGAGCTCGACGAGGATTCCGTCTCCGAGCCCTCCGCCTCACCCGCTCCGCGCGACGCGTGCACGCCCACGCAGATGCTCTCGATGCACACCTCGTCCTGGGCGCAGGCGGTGTTGTCGTTGCAGGGGATGTAGGGACCGCAAGCCGACGTCCCGGCGAGCAGCGTGAGCACGGTGAGGGTCTGGAGCCGGGGGAATGAGCGCATGGGCGACCTCCGCAGGGGTGATGTCGCCAGCACGGTGCAGCGTTGGTGCCAAGCGGTGCGCGCGGAAATCTCCCTGTTCTTCCCGCGTTCTACGGCCACCGCCCCACTGGTTTCCTGATGGGTGATGCGTCGAGACCGCAGTCCGCGCTCAGCAGCTCAGTGGCCTCTCACCGGGGGCTTGCGGGGTGCAGCCTTGGGGGCCTGCTTCTGCGGCTCCTCCTTCTTGGGCTCCTCGACGAACAGGCGTGGATTGGCGGCCTTCAGCTTCTCCACCTCCTTCCGGTACCGCTCGGGCGCGCAGTACGGGCAAGCCACCGTGTCCGTCTCGCGGCCAATGTGCATGAGGATGTTGGGTTTGTAGAGCGTGCCGGCGCAGCTGGCGCAGTCGGGGGTCTGGGGGCAGTAGCCGTAGGCAATGGGGCGCCACTTGTCGACCTGGAGGCGGCCGTTCTTCTCGTGCGTGGGGCGCGTCACCCACGGGCAATAACGCGGCCGGGTCACGCTTCCTCCTCGCCCACCACCTCGTCGTCGTCAGCGCGCGCGGTCCAGGGACCAGCAACCAGCGCCGGCGGCGGAGGCATGGCGCCAATGATCTGCGGCGGCTCGGCGTGGAGCTGCCAGCGTTCCCAGAGCAGGCTCGCGCGCGCGTCGGTGGCCTCGGTGTCCCCCAGCTCCGTCAGGAAACGGCTCGGGCGCATGATGGTGAGCGCGCGGTCACGTCGCTGATGCACCGTGGGATAGACCAGGTAAAGCTCGTCCTTGGCGCGCGTGCACGCCACGTAGAACAGCCGGCGCTCCTCCTCCTCTCCGTCGAGGTCGCGCAGCGCCACGTCATGGGGAATGCGACCATCCGCGAGCCAGATGATGAACACCCGCCCCCACTCCAACCCCTTGGCCTGGTGCACACTGCTCAGCGTCAGTTTCTCGTCGGCCTCCTCCGCGCTGAGCACGTCCTCGCTGGAGACGCTCTCCATGAGCGAGATCTCACTGAGCATCTCCTCCAGCGAGCCGAACGTGACCGAGTAATCACCCAGCTGCTCGATATCCACCTCGCGCTCGCGGCTGTTGGGGTAGGTCTTGCGCAGGTAGTCGCGGTATCCCTCGTCGAGGATCACGCGGATCATCTCCTGCGGGCTGTCCTTCACCGCGGGATTCATGAGCTGGTCGATGATGCGCGCGAACACCGCGAGACCCTGCTTGGCGCGCGGCGCTCCGGTCACCGTCGTCCCGACGAAGAAACGCCCCTCGCGCACCTCCTCACCCTTCTGCTGCGCCTCCTGCACCTTCTCCCAGATGCCCTGTGCCAACGCGTTGCCCACGCCCTCGTGCAGCTTCAACGCACGACGCAACGCCAGCTCCTCGCTGGGATTCTGGATGAACCGCAGGTAGCTCAGCACGTCCTTGATGTGGGCCTGCTCGAAGAAACGCAGACCGCTGCGCACCACGAAGGGGATGCCCCGCCGGGTGAGCTCCACCTGCAGCTCCAGCGCGTGACTGTGCGCGCGGTAGAGCACGGACATGTCCCGCAGGCCCACTCCCTCGTCGCGGAGCTCCAGGATGCGCTGCGCCACGAACGCCGCCTGCTCGAACACGTCACGCGTGGGGACGAGCGCGGGTTGGGGACCATGCGGACGCAAGGAGCGCAGCGTCTTGTCGAAGCGTGCGCGGTTCTTGCGGATGGACGCGTTGGCCAGGTCCAGGATCTGCGGCGTGGAGCGGTAGTTCACTTCCAGCCGGTACATGCGCGCGCCGGGGTGGCGGTTGGGGAAGCCCAGGATGTTGTCGAAGTGCGCGCCACGGAAACCGTAGATGGCCTGCGCGTCGTCACCCACCACCATGACGTTCTGGTGCGGCGCCACCAGCCCGTCCACAATGTCGCCCTGCAGCTTGTTGGTGTCCTGGTACTCGTCGACGAGCACGTGCTCGAAGCGGGACTGCACCGCGCGCGCAACCTCCCCGCCCTCCTGCAGCAACACCTTGAAGTTCATGAGCAGGTCATCAAAGTCCATCACGTTCTGCGCCAGCTTCCGACGGAGATAGCAGCGCGCCACCTCCATGATCTCCGCCTGCACGGACAGGAAGTGCGGTGCTTCCGCGGCAATGACGTCGGCCAGCGGCTTCTGCTCGTTGAGCGTGCGACTGATGAGGTCCAGCACCACGTCCGCCTTGGGAAAGCGGCGCGCCTTGACGTCGATGTGCGCGTCGCCGATGGCGGCGGTGAGCATCTCCTTGGCGTCTTCCTGGTCCAGGATGGTGAAGTTGGGCTGGTAGCCCACGGCCTGCGCATGGTCGCGGAGGATGACGTTGGCCACGTGGTGGAACGTGCCGCCCAACATGGCGCGCGCCTGCGCTCCGCAGAGCTGCCCGGCGCGGTCCAGCATCTGACGCGCGGCGCGGTTGGTGAACGTCAGCAGCATGATGCGGTTGGGTGAGACGCCGCGGTCCAGCAGGTACGCCACGCGGTAGGTGAGCACACGCGTCTTCCCGCTGCCCGCGCCGGCAATGACGAGGTTGGGCCCGTCCGGAGCGGTGACGACGGCGAGCTGCTGCTCGTTGAGGTCCTTCTCGTAGGGGATTCCGAGCCGCGAGGGCAGGACCTGGGGCTTGAGCTGGTAGTGACGGACCATGAGGGCTGCACACCCTAGCAGGTTGCCCGGAAGCGCGGAGGGGTTTTGTGGCGTGACGTGTTTGAGCCAGCCTTAACTCTCGACCTGCTTGTTGCGTCCAGGAGGACGGATGCTTGCCCTGTTGCTCACCCTTGCAACGGCCGTGGCGCCTCCCGACGTGGACGCGCTGCTGCAGGAACGCTGGAAACAGGAGGGCATCACTCCCGCGCCCGCCGCCGACGACGCGGAGTTCCTCCGTCGGGTGACCCTGGACCTGGCCGGCCGCATTCCCACCGAGGCGGAGGTGCGTGCGTTCCTGGTGGACCGCCGGGCGGATCGACGCGCCGTTGTCGTCGACCGGGTGCTCACCAGCGAAGACCACGCCACGCACCTGGCCGACGTCACCATGGGACTGCTGCTGGGCGCCCAGGAGCGCCTGCTGCGCGACGCCACCGACGGATTCCGCGCCTTCCTCACCACGGCATTCCGCGAGAACCGTCCGCAGGATACGTTGGCCATCCAGCTCCTGACCGCGCGTGGCGACGTGAAACAGGTGCCGGAGGCAAGCTTCCTGGTGGCGCAGATGGCCAAGGGCGGTGGCCCCGACGCAGCGACTTCCGCCGTGGCCCGCGCGTTCCTGGGTGCGCCCATCCAGTGCGCCCAGTGCCACGACCACCCGAACAACGACCGCTACAAGCAGAAGGACTTCCGCGCGTTCTCCGCGTTCCTGGTGCAGACGCGTGCCCGTCCCGTGCGTGGCGACGACAAGTCCTTCGAACTGGTGGACATCCCGGCGCGGCGTGCCCGTCGTCAGGCGCCCGAGCTGGCGAGCGTGACACCGGCATTCCTGGGCCGTGCCGTCGTCATTCCGGACGGTGGGGACCGCCGGGAGGCATTGGCGCGCGCCGTCGTGGGCTCCGACCTGTTCGCCAAGCACGCCGTCAATCGGGCCTGGGCCATGGTGTTCGGCCGCGGCCTGGTGACCACGCTGGATGACCTGGGCGGCGAGAATGACCCGTCGCATCCGCCGCTGCTGCAGGCCCTGGCGGAGGATTTCCGACGTCACGGTCATGACCTGCGTCGCCTGTTGCGGCTGCTGGTCCTCTCGGGCGCCTACCAGCGGACCTCGCGCACGTCGGAATCACAGGGGCGTCTGGAACACGCTTTCGCCAAGGCGGCGGTGCGGCCGCTCACGCCGGAACAGCTGCTGCGCTCCGTTCTCGTCGCCACGGGCGCGGCGGAAGCGGCGGCGGAGAAGCATGGTGAGGAAAAGGCCGAGAAGCGCATGAAGGCGGTGCTGCGCGAATACCTGTTCATCCACGGTGACGACGAGATGGGCGAAGCGGACACCTTCAACGGCAACGTCCCGCAGGCGCTGCTCATGTTCAACGGTGAGCTCGTGAATCGCGCCACGCGTTCCCATCCGTCGCTGGTGCTGGGGAGGATCCTGGACCGGCACGCCACGCCCTCGGAGCGACTGGAGGCGATGTTCCTCACCACTCTCTCGCGCCCGCCCACGACGGACGAGCGGAAGCGGCTGGAGCAGTACCTCGCGGAACACCGCAACCGCCCGCGCGCATACGAGGACGTCTTCTACGCGCTGATCACCTCGACGGAATTCATCACCAACCACTGAGGCCGCCCATGCCCATCACCTTCACCCGTCGACGTGCGTTGGAGCTGGGGCTGGCCTCTGCCGTGGGCGCACTGTGGGCGCGGAGCGTGCGTGGCGAGCCAACCCCGCCGCCCAAGCGGTGCGTGCTGCTCTACATGGAAGGCGGTCCCAGTCAGCTGGACACCTGGGATCCCAAGCCGGGCACTCCGACGGGAGGAGAGTTCCGCGCCATCCCCACCAGCGTGGCCGGAATCCAGGTCTGCGAGCATCTCCCTCGTCTCGCCGCGCGCATGAAGCACCTGGCGGTCCTCCGCACGGTGACGACGCGGGAAGGCAACCACGTGCGCGCGCGCCACCTGATGCACACCGGCTACCCGCCGCAGGGCGGTGCCGATCATCCCGCGCTCGGCTCGCTGGTGGCCATGGAGCGGGGGCGGTCGGAGTTGCCGGGTTACGTCGTCATTGGGGGCGCGGGAGAGGATGCGGGGTTCCTGGGTGCCGCGTACGCGCCCTTCCCCGTGCGCAACCCGGACAAGCCGGTGCGCTACCTCACGCCGCCCGACAACGTCGACAACGCGCGTTTCCGGGAACGCATGGGCCTGTGGCGCACCCTGCACGACGGCTTCGCGGAGACGCATTCCTCGTCGTGGGTGAAGGGACAGGGTGAGGTGGTGGAACAGGGGCTGGCCATGATGCGCTCCCCCCGGGTGCGCGCCTTCTCTCTCGACGAGGAACCGGCCCGCGCGCGCGAGCGGTACGGCGACACCACCTTTGGACGCGGGTGCCTGATGGCGCGGCGACTGCTCGAGGCGGGGGTGCCGTTCGTCGAGGTGACGCAGCGCGGATGGGACACGCACAAGGAGAACTTCCCGACGGTGAAGCACCTCTGCCAGGAGCTGGACCTTGGCATGAGCGCGTTGCTGGATGACCTGGACGCGCGCGGCCTGCTCTCGTCCACGCTGGTGTTGTGGCTGGGGGATTTCGGTCGCACCCCGCGCATCAATGACAACGGGGGACGCGACCACCATCCCCAGGTCTCGTCGGTGGTGATGGCCGGCGGGGGCATCCGCGGGGGACAGGCCGTGGGAAACACGAGCAGCACCGGCGAGGAGATCCGTGACCGGACCATCACCGTCCCGGACGTGTTCCGCACCGTGGCGCACGTGCTTGGGCTGGACCCGGACAAGACGCGCTACACGCCGGAGGGCCGCCCCATCGACACCGTCGACGGCGGCGCGCTGATCCACGAGCTGCTGTGAGGAGTGGACAGCCCTTTGCCGCGCGGCTACGCGGAGAACCGCATGCGCCTGCACCTCATTGACGGCACCTACGAGCTGTTCCGCTGCTACTTCGGCGCGCCCCGCGCCACCGCGCCCGACGGGACCGAGGTGGGCGCCATCCGCGGACTGCTCGCCACGCTCAACGCGTTGTTGTCCGACCCGGACACCACCCACGTCGGCATCGCATTCGACCACGTGATCGAGTCGTTCCGGAACGACCTCTTCACCGGATACAAGACCGGCGAGGGACTGCCCGAGGACCTGACCGCGCAGTTCCCCCTGGCCGAGGAGGCCGCGCACGCGCTGGGCCTGACGGTGTGGCCCATGGTGGAGTTCGAGGCGGATGACGCGCTGGCGTCGGCGGCCATGCGTTTCCACGAACATCCCGACGTCACGCAGGTGCTGCTGTGCACCCCGGACAAGGACCTGGCGCAGTGCGTGCGTGGCGAGCGCGTGGTGATGCACGACCGGCGCAAGAAGGTCTCCCTGGACGAGCGCGGCGTGGAGGAGAAATACGGCGTGCCCCCCGCGTCCATCCCCGACCTGCTGGCCCTGGTGGGCGACGACGCCGACGGCATCCCCGGGCTCCCCGGCTGGGGCATGAAGAGCGCGGCGGTGGTGTTGCAGCGCTACCGCCACCTGGAGGCCATCCCCGACGACGACAAGCACTGGGACGTCAAGGTGCGCGGCGCGGCCAACCTGGCGGCCTCCCTGCGTGAGCAGCGCAACAACGCGGTGCTCTACCGCACGCTGGCCACGCTGCGCAGCGACGCGCCGGTGAGCGAATCCCTCGACGAGATCCGCTGGCACGGTGCCCGCCGGAACGAGCTGGAGGCGTTGTGTCACCGCGTGGGTGAGCGCGGGCTGCTGGAGCGGATCGGTCGCTGGCGTTGAACGGGCTCAGGCCTTCCCCGCCGCCTCGGCGCCCAGCGCCACCACGTGCATCACCGGGATCTCCTCGCGCGGCTTCTTGCCGAAGTAGTGCTCCACGCCGTCGCGAATCATGGGCAGGCGCGTGCTGCCTCCGGCCAGCACCACCGCGTCCACGTCGCGCGGGGAAATGCCCGCGGCGCGCAGCACGCCGTCGCAGGTGATGAACGTCCGACGCACCAGGTCCGCGCACACGCGCGCGAGCACCGGTCGATCCAGCGGCAGCGGCGCGGCGTTCTCCAGCGCCATGGGGTCCACCTGCCCCGGCTCCACCGCGGTCTGCGGCAGCTCGGAGAGGCGCACCTTGGCGCGCTCGCACTCGGCCACCAGGCGGTCAAACACCACCGGGTCCTGCCGCAGGTCCCAGCGGTGGAGCTTGAGGACCTCGTCGGCGGCCCAGCCGGCCAGCGCGTGATCCACGTCGTCGCCGCCCAGGAACATGTCACTGCCGTGCCCCAGCACGGTGGGCTTGGCGCCGCTGCAGTCCAGCAACGCGAAGTCAAAGGTGCCGCCGCCCAGGTCATAGACGGCCACCCGCGAGCCCTTGAGCTTCTCGCCGTAGGCCAGCGCCGCGGCCACGGGCTCCTCCACCAACGTCACCTCGGAAAATCCGGCCCGACGTCCCGCCAACACCGTGGCCTGGCGCTGCTCCTCCGACGCGCCCGCGGGCACCGTGATGGTGCTGCCCACCGCCTCCCCCACGCCGACGATCTGGCGCACCTGGGTGAGCACCATGGAGGCAATGTCCGCGGGGTCGAACACGCCGGCGCGCGTGCGGAACCCCACGCTGCCGTCCTTCATCTCCACCATGTCAAACGGGTAGCGGCGACGGAACTCCTGCGTCTCCGGCGCGCTCCACCTCCGTCCCATGAGACGCTTGGCGGAGAAGATGGTGTTCTTGGCATCAATGGCCCGGCGACGACGCGCGGGATGCCCCACCAGGCGCGCGCCGCTGGGCACGAACGCCACCACCGACGGGACCACGGTGTCTTCCGTCCGCTCCTGCGGCACGCGCACCAGGATCCCCTCCAGGGAAGCGGAGGTGTTGGTGGTCCCCAGGTCTATGCCCACGTTCCGCATCACCGCCCTCGCTCAGCGCGCCAGGCGCTTTTCCACCAGCTGGCCAATGGCGCGGCGGGAGGAGTCATCCAGGCCGTCGAAGGACAGACCATAGTGGAGTTGATCCTTGTCATGCAGCACGCGCACCAGGCAGGTGGTGCCAATCCGCTCGGAGGAGCCCGGCAGGACGAAGTACACGCGCACCCTGCTGCCCATGGCAAGCGCTTCGCTGCACTCCAGCCTTAGGCCGCTTTCGCTAAGGTCCAGGATGTTGGCGAACATCATCGGCCGGCCTTCGCCCTGCAGCGTGTCCACCCGCGCCATGATCTGGACCAGCACGCGTGGCGCCGCACGCATCCGGGCCGCCAGCGCATGCGCCACCGCCTCCACCATCCGCCCGCGCTCCACCACGGACATGTTCGCCGGCGGGACCATGTTGGCGGGCGGGGGCTCCGCCGTCACCATGACCACATAGGGCGTGGTGGCATCCAGCGAGGGGCGCAGGCCCTGGCAGACGGTGAAGGCCTCCTCGTCCGCCTGCGGCACGCTGAGCATGATGACGTCGGGCACGTGCTCCCGCGCCATGTCCAGCGCGCTCTCGTCGGTGGCAAGCAGGATGCGCAGCGACCGGCGCTCCATGAACGAGGCCTCGAGCCGCAGCTTCAACGTTTCATCCTGCACAATCAGGATCGTCTGCACGTGTCCTCACCAGCCCAGCCCCACGGTGCGCCCCTGATCCCGCGCGCCGTGAAATTCAGCCTCCGTCCATTCCCCACCGCCCATACCACCACGTCGTGCTGCGTCCCTTCAAACATCTGGCCCATCACACCCGGCGCCCGCGGGCCCACCTGCCGCCACCCGCGTTGCGCAGCGCGGACACGACCCGGGCCGGTGGGAGCGGGAGGACCTCGTGGCGGGAGCGAACGCAGGTGGGATGGGCGCCGGGCGGGCGGCGCGGCATTGCCGTTGGAAAAAAAGCAAAGCCCCCGGCACCGGGGTGGGTGGCGGGGGCTCGCAGACCATCACGGCCTGCTTCAAATGGGGGCAATCAGCTTGTGTTGGTGGTGTCACAGCTCGCCAATGAAACCGGGCACCTCCTGAAGTCGTTGCTCACTTCAAGGAACACGTTCACGGTCCGCGCTATTCCGCGCGCACCACTTTTTCCAGGTTGCACGGCATTCGTGACGACGGAGCGGGGCTCAACGCGCGGCGGCCGCGCCCGGCTGGCCCGGTTCCCACACCCGGGTGTTGATGGCGTGCTCCAGGTATTTCAGGTGCTTGCGCTCGTCTTCCTGCGCGTGCTTGACGGCGTCGTACACGTCCTTGGGCAGATCCATGGCCATGGCGCGCTCGTACATCATGCCCACCAGCCGCTCGTTCATGCGCAGTGCCTGGAGCGCGCCCTCCGTGCCCGTGACGCTGCGGATGGCGGTGAATCCCTCCAGCAGGAAGCCCTTGAAATCACGGCTGAACGGCGGCGGTTTGCCGCCCAGCTTGGTGATGATCTCGCTGAGGTGCGTGGCATTGCGCTCATGCTCTCCCTGCAGCCTGTGCAACTTCTCCCGCACCGGCGGGACCTCCACGAACTTGAGCGCCTGGCCGTAGGCGTGGAACGCGTCGATCTCCAGGTGCACCAGCGCCTCCAGCGCATCCAGGATCCCCTTCACCGACTCCATGGGCGACCTCCTCGCGGCCGCAGCCGCGCACATCGGCGTACATGCTGGCGGGCCGCGGCGGCGGCAAGCCTGGGCGGGAACGAGATCCTCACGGCGCGCGTGATCCGGGAGAACTTCCGGCGGGCTGGGACGTGAACAGAGGCACCCCTTCCACCGGAGCATCCCCATGTCCCTCCTCTCCCGTGCCGGTCTGTTGCTCTCCTCCGTCGCTGCGGCCGCCACCCTCCGTCCCGTCCCCGTCCAGGCGTGTCGTCCCGCGCCAATGGACCTGGGCTTCAGCCACGTCATCCAGCAGGTGGTGGCCATGCCGCAGGACGGCGAGCTGCAGTCGCGCGTGGGTCGTCACGGGCTGCAGGTGGTGAACGTGATGTGGGAGGACACCGGCCGCCACGAGGGCTCCGCGGTGGGGCCCAACATCAGCGACCTGACCCTGCAGGTCCGCGAGCAGACGCCGCACGGGCTGCGCACGCACCTGCTCCCGGTGATCCGCCACCCCAACTTCTCCGACGTCACCGGCGACGTCCCCGCCGACAAGCTCTGGGTGCGCGTGGGCAACCAGGTGCCCGGCGGAAAGCCCACCGCGGTCCCGCTCACCGAGGTGCTGCGCAACCTGCGCGAGTACCTCTCCAACCCGACGAGCCTGCAGGGCACCGGCAACCTGCTCTCCGAGCGTGACAGCCACTTCCTCGTCAGCGCGCAGCACGTGTTCCTGCCGGTGCCGCGCTCCGGCAAGGTGGAGTTCAACCCGGTGCTGTTCAACTACCAGTCCATGCCCGGCTCCCCCGCGGTGCTCACGTTGCTGGTGACGCGCCAGGGCCTCTCCGCGACGGTGATCGAGAACCGCCCCGGCGACCAGAGCCTGCAGGGCTGGGGTCAGCAGCTGTTCTTCAATCACGGCGGACAGAAGACGGCTTTCACGGCGGAGCGCAAGTCCGACGTGGCGGCGCGCATCGGCTCGGGTCAGGCCACGGACCAGGATGAGGGCGCGCTGGAGTCGGGCGCGGACATGATGATGATCGTGCAGGTGCCGCTGAAGCACCGCGCCCCGGCCTGGTTCTCCGACGACGTTGAGGGAATGAGCGCGGAGATGGAAGCACCGGCGGCGGGTGCCCCCATGGCCAAGGCGGAGCGTCGCCGCGGCGGCTCCGACGTGGAGCAGGCGGTGCTGGGCCACGGCGCGGACCAGGGTCCCTTCGAGGAGATGCGCGGTCTCAAGGTGGAACGCGACGAGCGGTTCCCCATCCGCGTCACGGTGCAGTTCTACAAGGCCACCAGCAACGGCGTGGTGTCCAACGAGGATCTCGCCGAGGTCAGCAACAGCATCCGCCAGGTGTACGCGAACGCCGACTACGTGGGCTCCCTGGTGGTTCCGCAGAGCGCGCGCCACCGTCCCACGGATTGGCTGAAGGACCGCCCGGCGCACACGGCGTGGGGCATCTTCTCCCGCTGATGACATGACGGAACGCAGGACGCGCTCACGGTGTTGGATCCGTTCCCTCTCCTCGGAACCCTCCGGCCCGCGCGGATTCTCATCGGTATATCAGCATCCATGCGACCTTGGATGCGTGTCGTCGTGGTGGTGCTGCTCCTGTCCACCTCCGCCGCGTCCGGCGGCACCGACCTCCCCCACCCCGACGAGCTGAAGCGCCTGGAAGCGGGTGAGCCGGTGGTGCGCACGCGCATGGCGTTCAACGCGTCCGGCGGACGGGCGGGAGAAGGACGCGCGTACATCGTGATCGACCGTCCCCCCGACGTGGTGTGGCGCTTCGCGCAGGATTATGAGCGCTTCGTCCAGAGTATTCCCCGTCTCAAGAAGGTGGTGGTGCTGGAGCGCGCGCTGGAGCGGTTGCGGGTGTTCCACCTGGTGGGCCTGGGCCTGCGCAGCCTGCGCTACACGTTGGACGTGACGTTCCACCCGTCGGAGCGGATGGTGAGCTGGCAGCTGGACAAGTCGCGGCCCAATGACATCCACGACACCACCGGCACCTGGCGGTTCATCCCGCACGGGCCCGGCCGCACGCTGGCGGTCTACACCATCTCGCTGGATACGGGCTTCCCGCTGCCGCCGTTCCTCGAGGACTACATCACCACGCGCGACCTGCCCCAGATGCTGCGCGCGGTGAAACGCGGGGCGGAGTCCCTGGACTAGGAACGCGCCCTGGGAAGCGTGCTGAGCTCCTTGCGCAAGGCCTCCTCCGCGCTCACCACCTCGACGGTGCGGTCATGCGGGAGCGAGCCCCGCGTGGAGCGCAGGTACACAAACGGGCTCTGGAAGACGAAGTTGGACACCCGCGACATGTAGATGTCCGCGTAGCGCTCCACCTGACGCGCCAGGTGGCTCTTGTCATTGCCGGTGCGCATCAGCATGCCCCAGCGCTTGTTGTGCAGCTGGCTGGAGGCCATGGCCAGGGGCGCAATGGTCTTGTCCAGCTCCATGAGCTGCTCGGTCAGCGCGGTCTTGCGCGCCTCCAGTTCCTCGACGGGAAGCGGGCTCCTGGGACCGTAGCCGTCCTTGTGACGCAGCAGGTCCAGACGCAACTGGCTGAGCACGTATTCCAGGCGTTCCTTGCGCGCCATGAGGATGTCCAGCCGGGCCTGGTCCTCCTTGAACGCGTCCTCCGACGCCAGCTCCGCTTCCAGCTCCCGCAACACCAGCGCGGTGCGCCAGCGCAGCACGTTCTTGCTCACGTGCACGTCGGTGTGCATGTGGTCGCCCACGTAGAGGATGTCATCCCCGGACACGCCCAGGTGATGCTCGACGAGACCGGCGTTTCCACCCAGGTACACGCCGCCCGGCTTCATGGGCCCCACCAGCGGACGCAGCAGGCCGGACTCGCGGATGACCTCGAAGACGGGACCCCGCTCCGAGAAGAACGCCGGCTTGCGCGCGGAGACGATGATGAAATGGAACAGGCTCTCCCACGTCATGCCCCTGGGCAGGAAGCGGTCAAACGCGTAGGCCATCATGGCCCGCGTGTATTCCCACTCGCTGTTGGTGATGAGCATGAGCTTCTTGCCGGCCGTCCTTTGATCCAGCAGGGCCAGCGCGGTGTCCCCGTCCAGCTCCACGAAGCGCTCCGGCTCGGCGATGATCTCCGCCTTGAGCTGGCCTTCCATGTGCGCCTCGTCGGTGGTCTGGCGCACGCGCGAGTAGAGATCCCGGTAGCCCATGACGCCGGGGAGCTTGCGCTGGTCCAGCAGGTCCACGAGCTGCATGTAGATGCAACCCTCCGAGAGCGAGAACAGCGTGTTGAGGAAGACGAACCGTCCCTCCGCCAGGTCCACCATCTTGCGCGAGTAGATGTTGCGCTGCTGGTCGAACTCGAGCGGTTGCGTTCCGTGGAAGGCGCGCTTCACGTAGCCAAAGCGGTTGGCCTTGAGCACGTTGCCCAGCTCGACGTCGATGATGAGCCCGCGCATGACCAGGTGCGGCTCGAACTCCAGGTCCGCCACCGGCCAGCCCGCCGTCAGCAGGCGCAGCTTGATGTGCGCGTACGCGCGACGCTCCCACTCCTCCACGCGGTAGTGGATGAGCGTGTAGTCCATGTCGTAGCCAATGGCGTTGATGGACCGCATGTTGAGGGTGCGGTTGCAGAAGATGCCCCGGCCCGTGGGTGGAAGGTTGATGGTCAGCTCGGGAGCAACGTCGGCCATGATGTGCGGAACACTCCAGGGAACCTGTGGCGACACTAGTGCTTGCCGCCACGGGGCGCAGGTTCCTGGCGGTCCATTGCCACCCAGGCCCCCTCCCGTCACGGCGTCACAGGGAGCCTACCCGACGCCACGCGCTTGCGCTGCTGGCCCAGCTCAACACCACCGGGCTCCCCGACAACCCCTCCCGTGTCACGCGTCGCCACCACGACGTCACGCCACACTCCGTGGTCCACGTTGGAGGGCACCTGCACACGCAGCACGCGCTCCGGCGCTCCCCGCACCAGCAGCTTGAACGCGGCGCCGTGCTGACGCGTCCACGTCGACACCTGCGCCTCGCGTTCCTCGTCTCCGTCCTCGTGGTGGGCCCACACCGCCGCCACGCGGTGACGTTCGTGCAGCTCCTCCAGCGCCGCCACCACGCTGCCCTGCCGCAGCGTGAGCCGCCCACCCACCTCGACAAGCTGGGCATCCAGCGCTTCCACCGCCTCCCGCGCGTCACCGGGATTCACGACGTGGAGACAGATCACCGGCGACAGCGCGGCGGCCCGGGCCAGCGGCGCGTGACCCTGGACAAACCGGTCGGAGCGGAACCACACCACGTGCACGCTCACGGCGGTGCCTCCCCGCTGCAGCCGCCCAGGAAACGCGCCGCCATCTCCAGCAGCCCGTGCGCCACGCCCTTGCCGCGCATGCCGTCCAGGGTGCGGAACAGCTTGCGCGCCACGTCGCGCTCCAACAGCGGCAACACGCTGCTGACGACGTCACGCGCGGCTTGCGGGTCATTGGCCAGGATGCGGAACACGTTGGACATGTAGGTCAGCAGCGTCGAGCCGCTCCCGGTCTCGAACGTGGCGGCAATGTTGCTCACGAAATCCCGGTATTCGAGCGAGTCCAGGCGCACGTAGTCGAACAGCATGCTGGCAATCTCGTGGTTGTCATCCATGCGCAGCATGCAGCGGATGGTCTCCTGCAGCGGCGTGATGAGACCCAGCCCCGGATCCAGTCCGGCGCGGATCACGCCCATGAGCGCATCCAGGTTGGCGCGCGCGCCGGGGTTGAGCCGGCGGCCAATGACGTCGTCGACCTGCACGCGCAGGTTCTGGTCGAAGTACTCGAGGTTGAAGCTGGTGGAGGAGAGCCCCTCCATCAGCAGGTCCAGGAACAGCGCGAATGCGCGACGACCGATGGCCGTCTCATTGCTGGAGGTGTCGGAGAACTCCAGCGTCTCGAGGATGCCGCCCAGCTCGGGGTCCAGGACCACGACGGAAATCGCGTCGGTGAGGGAGGCCAGGAAGAGCCGGTTGCCGCTGGGACACGACTCGCACGGGACGCGCACGCTGAGCAGGCGGTGCAACAGCTCCATGGCGGTCTGCGGCTGGCAGATCCGCATGCTGTCGGCCACCACCTGCACCGGGCCCAGGTGCTCTCCGGCGGCAAACTGCTCATCCGGCGCCAGGGGGAGGTTCGTGGAGCCCACAAAGTACGCCATCACCGCCGCCATGTGCGGAGTCAGCTTGGCCAATCCCTCGCCCTGCTGGAGGCCGCGCAGCGCGTCGGACAGCCCGGTGGGTGGCGCCTGGCGCAACAACGCCAACCCCACGCGCACCAGCTGGCGGAACTTGCCGCGCGCAATGAGCTCCTCGCGCAGGATCTCGCCGAGGGGGATGAAATCCGCGCGTGTGGCGGATGCCTTGAGCGTGGCCTTGGCCTCCGCCAGCGTGCCGCACCTCCCCGTGTTCTCGCCGGTGTTGGGGGCGTTGTATGGCGCGTCGACGTTGTTGCCGCCGCACGACAGCGCCACGGCGAGCAGTCCAACGCCCAGGGGTGCACGAAAGGTGGGACGTGGCTGCGCCATGAACGGCTCCCGCCTTCCCATGCCACGGACGACGGGGGGTCTCAACCCGCGGTTCACGGTGGGACTGTGGCCAGCCGGTCACACCGGGAGCTGCCGGGCCGTCGTGTCACGAGGGTGGGACGGGTGCGCGCACGCCGGGCCCGGGACGTGCAGGGCGGGCGCAAAATGGCAAAGGCACGCCGTCCGTGGTTGAATGGGACGATTGGCTCGTCAGGCCGCCTTTGGCGGGAGGAACGGATGAGACTGAGCGCAATGGTGATGGGAGTGGCGACGCTGGCTGCAAGCATGCCGGCCTACGCGCAGTACCAGACGCAGGCGGAGCAGGAAGCCCAGCTGGACCCTGGCACCCGTCGGGAGGTCCGCCGCAAGCGACTCCAGACGGAGTTCATGATGCTGGAGGACTCGCGCACCACCACGTTCGGCTCCGACATGGGCACCGAGGGGCGGCTCTTCACCATCCGCTTCCCGCTGGCCAGCTACTACTACGAGGACAACGTGGCCGGGGCGGTCTCGCGCAAGATGCCGCACCCGTTCTCGCGCTACGCCAACCTGATGCCCAAGGCCGACAACGGCATCCAGGACGACGTCATGGCGGAGCTCCCGCCCTTCCGCATGACCTTCATGGACGACGGCGAGACGATGTGGGGTGAGCTCGGCGCCATCGAGACCACCTTCGGGCACGGCTCCGTCATCAACCGCTACCTGAACAACCCCAGCGGCGGGTTCAACCTCAACACCTTCGGCGTTGTCGTCGGGGCGCGCGCCAAGAGCGTGGGCGGCTCGGTGATGACGGGCAACATCCTGGAGCCGGGCCGGTTCCTGGGTTTCAACGTGCACGGTCGCCCCCTGGAGTGGATCTACGGCACGTACAGCAACGTGGAGCCGGAGGCGGCGGGCAACCTGGACTACTACGCGCTTCTTTTGAGCGCGCTGACGGTGGGCGTGACCGGCGCGATGGATACGCAGGCCCCCGCGATGGTGAAGGCGTACGCGCTGGACAACCAGCCGGCGCAGGTGCCGGGCACGGCCGGCGCGCTGGCACTGGAAGGCGACGTGGGCATCAACCACAGCATCATCTCCGCGCACGTCTACGCCAACGCCACCATGCTGGGCCGCACCTTCCGTGAAGCGGGCCTGGGCACCGACGGACGCGCGACGACGGGCGAGTCGGTGGCCAACCTGTGGGGCGCCGGCGTGAGCCCGGGCGTGCGCTTCAACCTCTTCCTGGAGCTGCTGAAGATCGGCGGCGCGTTCGAGTACCGCCTGGCGGGCCCCAACTACATGCCGGCGTACTTTGACCGGAACTACGAGGCGGACCGCATTGCGTACAACGGCACGCCCAAGATCACGCGTCGGACCATGGCGCGTCACGGCTACAGCCTGCAGCTGGGCGCGCAGCTGCTGAAGACGTTCGGCCTGTTCTTCGAGCTGGATGACCTGGTGCAGCTGGACCCGCGCTTTGGCAAGAACGAGGCGTCCATGCGCCTGGGCGGCATCCTGCACGTGCTCGGCGTCCTCTCGTTCATGGGCGCGTACGTGAACCGCGGGTTCCAGGACTACACGCGGGCGTGGGAGCCGGCGCGCACGTCCATGCTGCTGGGTGAGACCCGGCTCAGCCTGCTGTTCTTCTCGCTGGTGGCCCGTCAGTGGCGCACGTGGGAGCCCATGGAAGACGGCAAGATGATGCCGCGCAATGGCAACAGCTTCATGGCGGAGTTCCAGATCGGCGTGCTGTGACGACGTCAGGTCCTGCCGAGGAGATTGGGCGCGGCTCCTCTGGGACGACGCGCTTGGCTTCCTGCCAATGAGATTGGGTGCGGCTCTGTTGAAACGACGCTTGGCCGCAGGCGTAAGCACATCCGCAGGCCGGCAATGGTCAGCCCGGTCGGCTTGACGACATCAAACGGGACGCGATGCGACCGGACCGACCGGTTCATGACGACGGAGAATGGCCTGCAATGTAGGGGCTGCCCGTTGCCGGTACCGGCGTGAACGGTGAAGGTGCCCGGCAATGGTCAGCCCCGGGCCCAGCGGTTCATGACGACGGAAACTGGCGTGCAACGTCGGCCCAGCGGTTCATGACGACGGAGAATGGCCTGCAATGTAGGGGCTGCCCGTTGCCGGGACCGGCGTGAACGATGAAGGTGCCCGGCAATGGTCAGCCCCGGGCCCAGCGGTTCATGACGACGGAAACTGGCGTGCAACGTCGGCCCAGCGTTTCATGACGACGGAGAATGGCCTGCAATGTAGGGGCCGCCCGTTGCCGGTACCGGCGTGAACGGTGAAGGTGCCCGGCAATGGTCAGCCCCGGGCGGCGTTGTCATGACGACGGAAAACCGGTCCACGACGACCAAACCGGCCCCCACGCGTCCGGAGCGTACGGTTCACCCAGAACGCGCTCCGGCAGCCCGTACGATTCGGGCCAGTTCTCCGCTGACGGGAGCCAACTGCTCCAGCACATCGCGTGCCGCTTTCCGTCGTCATGAACCGCTGGGCCCGGGGCTGACCATTGCCGGCCACCTTCACCGTTCACGCCGGTACCGGCAACGGGCAGCCCCTACATTGCAGGCCATTCTCCGTCGTCATGAACCGCTGGGCTGACGTTGCACGCCAGTGCCTACGCCCGCGGCCAAGCATCGTTTCAACAGAGCCGCACCCAATCTCATTGGCAGTGAGCCAAGCGCGTCGTCCAAGAAGAGCCGCGCCCAATCTCGTCGGCAGGAAGCCAAGAGCCGCGACGCCATGTCCTTGCCAGGGAGCCAAGAGCGTCGTCCCAATGGAACCGAAGCACGTGCACGCGCACCAGCTGTGTCGAAAACGAAACGCCGGGTCCGCGATCCGCTCG
>JBFMGU010000161.1:0-24709 GCA_040752415.1 Myxococcota bacterium | reverse complement strand
TTCTCAACCCAACAGCAAGGAGCACCACGACGGAACACGGAAGAACGAAACGGAAAGACGGAAGGCGGAAGGCAGGCGGTACCGAAGAGATGAGAAAGACGAAGCGGGTACCAGACGAGCCCACGCCGAACGAGAAAACTCGAGACAGGTACCAGCGACGCGACTCGCGCTCGCGACGCACACCCCTGCGCGTTTCCCATGGATTTCCGGGACCGCAACCGTCCCTGGACAACTGACCGAGGTCCCCTGGCGGACGCGGAGCTTCCGGGCGCGGACCTAGGTTGCGCGCCATGATTCGAATCTCCGTGTTGCTCCTCGCCGCGGCGCTGGGGTGCTCCCAACCCGTGGATGCCGTGCAGCTGGGCGCGCCTTTGCCCGGCCGTCCGGAGACGGACCAACCACGCGTGCAGCCCGCCCACTTTGACGACGGCGTGGCGCGCCTGGACCTGGGCCACGTGCGTGCCTCCGCCGTGCTCCCCGACGGACGCGCCGTGGTGGTCGACGAGCCGGGCCGGTTGGTGCTCACCGACGGAGTGCAGCGTCGCGTGCTGCTGGATGCGGTGGTGGGCGTGCCCGCGGTGCTCGGGGACGGGAAGGTGCTGGCCACGCGGAGCGAGGAGCCCGGCCAGGCCGACCTGTGGATCGTCGAGGTCGATGACGCAAAGGCGCGGCCGTGGCTCACGTGGCCCGGCGCGGAGGGCCAGCCCACCGTGCTGCCCGACGGGCGGGTGCTCTTCGTGGCCGACCGCGGGGGCGTGGCGTCGTTGTACGTGGCGAATCTCGACGGGAGCGGCTGGCGCCAGCTCACCAACCACCACGCGCGGCCGGGCGCGCTGGGAGACCGGTTTGTCCCGCCGCCGGTGCGCGTGCTGCGCCAGGAAGGCTCCCGCGTCATCTACGACGCCGGCGACGCCACCTGGTTCATTGACGTGGACAGCGGCGCGACGGGGGTGCTGCCGTGATCACGCGCGTCATGCCCTGGCTGCTGTTGTTGTGCTCCGGCGCGGCGCACGCGCAGAGCTACCGCTTCCCCATCCGGCGACCCGCCAGCGGCACCCAGCCCTACATCACCGCGCACCGCGACAACAATTCCGGCGACGCGCTGGATGACTACCGGTGCGGCAGCGAGACGTACAACAACCACAAGGGCACGGACATCGGCATTGGCGGTTTCGCGGTCTTCGACGACGGGAGCCGGGTGGTGGTGGCGGCGGCGGATGGGGAGGTGGCCGCGGTGCGCGACGGGTGCTTTGACCGCTGCACCACCGGCTCGTGCGACTGCGCGGACGGTTTTGGCAACTACGTGCGCATCGACCACGCCGACGGGAAGCGCACCTACTACGCGCATCTCAAGAAGAACTCCCTCCTGGTCTCCGTGGGTGACCAGGTGACGTGCGGCACCGCGATTGGCAAGGTGGGCTCGTCGGGAAACAGCACCGGCCCCCACCTGCACTTCGAGGTGCGCCACGCCAACAACGTCTCCGACGATCCCTACCGCGGCGACTGCGCCGGACCGGTCAGCTACTGGGTCCAGCAGGGCAGCTACGGCGGCCTGCCCGGCGACACCTGCGAGGGGGGCGGAGGAAATCCCGCACCCCAGACCGGCACCGTGCGCGGCGTGGTGTTCGAGGACCAGGGCGTGGGCACCGCCGACATGTCCATCCGCATCACCGGCGCCAGCGTGAGATTGGTGGGCACCAACACCGCCACCGTGGCAAGCGGCGCCGACGCGGAATGGACCCTGACCGCGCAAGCGGGCGAGGTGGTGGTGCGGGTCACGGCGGACGGCTACCAGGACGGGCAACGGACCTGCACGGTGACGTCGGGGGAGACCACCTGGTGCAGCGTGGGACTGGTCCCGCTCCCCGCGCCCACTCCCGACGCCGGTGTGCCGCGTGACGCGGGGGTGGTGTCACGTCCGGATGCGTCCCCCTCGTCGTCACCCGACGCCGCGCCCGTCGAGACGGAGCCGGACGCCGGTGCGCCGCCGGACGCGGGGGAGCCGGCGGATGCGGCCGAGACCACCGATGCGGCGACGTGGTCACCTCCCGACGCGGCGGAACCCGGGACGCCGGATGCCGGCGCGGAGAGCTCGCCGGTGGCGGAGGATGGAGGGACGGCGGTGTCGTCGTCACCGGAGGACCCCGGGGAGGAGGCATCACCCGCGCCGGGGAGCTGCGCGTCCGCACCGCCGAACCCCTGGCTGGTCGGGCTGCTGGTGTATTTCCGTCGTCACCGCAGGGGTGGACAACGGTAGGACCACAACGCGGACGTGAGCGGAGGCATGAAGCAAGCGCGGACAGGCGCGGCCCGCTAACATGGCGACATCCCCGTGCCGGGGAAGAGGTGGATGGCGCATGAAGGCCCGTTTGCTCCAGGTGTTGGAGACCCTGTTCGTCTGGACGGTGGGTCCGGTCATCCTGTTCTTCAGCCCGCGGGCGCGTCGCTTCCGACGGGTCACGCTGGCCACCGCCGCGCTGGGCGCTACCGCGTGGTGGACCGGGTTTGCGTTGTGGTTCCTGGGCACCCTGGTGGGCATGATCCCGGAGACCTCGCTGGGAGGAGACCTCACCACCCTGGAGCGCGGTGCGGCGGTGCGCGCGCTGCATGAGTTCGTGCAGCCGGGCAGCGCCACGGACCTGCACAGCCTGCGCATGGAGGAACGCGCGCTTCGTTTCGCCAGCGCGGAGGGCGCGCACGTGGGCGCGGTCCGCACCGCGGCGCTCCTGCACGACGCGCTCAAGGACAACCTCCCCAAGGTCTCCCCCAAGGACCGCTACTGCATGCACGGCGAGACCGGCGCCCTCAACAGCATCCGCGCCATCAAGCACCGCCTCTCCGACCGCAGCGTGGCATTCAGCGTGGTGGTGGCCGACGCCATCTTCCGTCACATGGGTCCGTGCGGGTTCAACATGGACTGGCGGGATCGTCGTCACGTGAGCAAGACCTGTGACCGCGACTATCCCACGCCGGTCAGCCGCGTGAGCCAGGTGGTCTATGACCTGGACATGCTGGACCAGATGACGGTGGAGGGGGTGTTGCGCCTGGTGGAGCAGCGCCAGGCCACCTCCGACGAGGCCACGGGCAAGGAGAGCCTCAAGGACATGGTGAAGACCGGCAAGGACAGCGCGTGGAAGCAGGTGGTGGATGCGGGTCAGACGCTGCGCACGCGGACCGGTCAGCGCTGCGGCAAGGAGCTGCAGTCGGACACCGTGGGCTTCATCAAGTCGCTGGATTTCGGCCGGGTGAAGAGCCTGGAGGACCTGCGCGGCGCCGCCGCTGCCTGGCGCGTCGGTCACCCCGAGCCCACATGCTGGGCCGCCCAAGACCGTGGTTCCGGGACAGGTTGACCGTGGATTGAGGCGCCCTCGCGCATCGCAGACAGGAATGCCCAGGCCATGGGGAAGGGATCTGGGTCGCCAGCGACGACGGCGCACGGTGGAAGTCCGGCCAAAGGGTGCTGTGGAAGTCGACCGTGGTGGCGGCGGGTGAAAACGTGACACCCGCGAGGAGATGGCCTTGGCCGCGGAATCGCAGACAAGAATGGCTGCGCCACGGTCCATTGGCCCCATGCCCCGCGGGAACACGACAGCGACGGCTCAATGCCCGTGACGCGGCCATTCCTGTCTGCGATTCCGCGGCCAATTGCCATCACTTTCCCCGGTCAATCTCAATGGGTACCGCTTTACAAGATGCCCATCCGGATTGCAGACGTCGTGGGCGGGCCACGACCTGGAGTGCGGCGGGCCCTCGCCGCCCTGGCCAGCGCCGAGCGCGTTATCAACGTGTGGATTGGTCCTCGGCCTGGCCGCGAGGGCGCGTCGACGTCTGCGCGACCGTCGACCGTTGACGTGAGTACCACCCACTCGGCGCTGGCCAGGGCGGCGAGGGCCCGCCGCACTCCAGGTCGTGGCTCGCTCACGACGTCCGCAGTCCCGCTGGACATCTTGTTCCGGCGCAGCCCCCGCGTGCCGGGGACCCTGGGATACACACCGGTGTGACGCTCCGCGCTCCTGCCGGCGCACGCGTTTGGCCGCGCGGGCCAGGTGTCCGATTTTCAGTCAGCCTGTCCAAATCCCGGACACCTCCGCCGCCCTCATCAGCCTGGTTCTCGAGGGAGAACGCGCTTGGCACGGGTGCTGCTCTGTGGCGCCGCGTCCGCCAATGGCGGCGGGCAATTTCAACGATTGCCACGGTTGCCCGGGATGGGCGCGTGGATTTTGAGCCGTTCCACCCGACGTGGTGGAAGGCCATGGAGATGTCATGAGCGGAAGTCTTCTGGAGAGCAACAAGACGTTGGCCACGGCGGTGAGCGCCATTGAGAAGCAGTTTGGCAAGGGCGCGGTGATGCTGCTGGGTGAGGAGGGCACGGTGGCGGAGCAGCCCAGTGTCATCCCGTCGGGGAGCCTGGCGCTGGACGTGGCGCTGGGCATTGGCGGCCTGCCGCGCGGGCGCATTGTCGAGGTGTACGGGCCGGAGAGCAGTGGGAAGACCACCCTGGCGCTCAGCGCCACGGCGGAGGCGCAGCGGCTGGGTGGCGTGGTGGCGTACGTGGATGCCGAGCACGCGTTGGACCTGGCGTGGGCCCGTCGGCTGGGCGTGCGCGTGGAGGACCTGCTGGTGTGCCAGCCCGACAACGGCGAGCAGGCGCTCGAGATCGTCGACACGCTGGTGCGCAGCGGCGCCGTGGACCTGGTGGTGGTGGACAGCGTGGCCGCGCTGACGCCGCGCGCGGAGATCGAGGGGGAGATGGGCGACCAGCACGTGGGTCTGCAGGCGCGCCTCATGAGCCAGGCGCTGCGCAAGCTCACCGGCACCATCCACAAGACGCAGGCCACGGTGCTGTTCATCAACCAGATCCGCAACAAGATCGGCGTGATGTTCGGCTCCCCGGAGACCACCACCGGTGGCAACGCGCTGAAGTTCTACGCCAGCGTGCGCCTGGACGTGCGCCGCGTGCAGTCGCTCAAGGACGGTGAGAACGCCTCCGGCAACCGCACGCGCGTCAAGGTGGTGAAGAACAAGATGGCCCCGCCGTTCCGTGAGGCGGAGTTCGACCTCCTCTACGGCAGCGGCATCTGCAAGGTGGGCGAGCTGCTGGACCTGGGCGAGGAGGCCGGCATCATCGAGAAGAACGGCACCTGGATCAGCGCCGCGGGTGAGCGCCTGGGACAGGGTCGCGACAAGGCCCGGGAAGCGCTCCGCGCCAACTCCGGTCTGCTCTCCTCGCTGGAGGAGCAGGTGCTGGCGCACAAGAACGTCAGCCGCGTGACCACCCGCTCCCACGCTTTGAACTGAGCGGGGTGGAAAAGCACCGGGCCTCCCAGCGCACCCATCACCGTGGCAGGGAGGCCCGGCGTCCGTCCTCGGGACCGCGGGTCAGGGATTGGTGCCGGAGTCCTCACCGCCGTCGGTGCCGTCTTCGCCGTCGGCGGTGTCGGTCTCGTCCGGCTCACCGTCGTCGTCCGCGTCGCCGTCCTCAGCCTCGGCCTCGTCGGAGATGCCGTCGTTGTCGTCGTCGGTGTCGGCCTCGTCGGAGATGCCGTCGTCGTCGTCGTCGGTGTCGGCCTCGTCGGCCACGCCGTCCTCGTCCGCGTCATCGGGCGTGTCGGAGACGCCGTCGTCATCGGACTCGGGGTCCTCCGCGTCGGGGATGCCGTCGTTGTCGTCGTCCTCGTCCTCGGCATCGGCCTCGCCGTCCTCGTCGGCGTCGTCCTCCTCCTCGTCCGGCAGGCCGTCGCCGTCGTCGTCCGCGTCGGCCACGTCCATCTCGCCGTCGCCGTCGTCATCCTCGTCCAGGCCGTCGATGTCGCCGTCATCATCCTGATCGTGGTCCTCGTCGTCGTCGGCCGCGCCGCTGTTGTCGTCGTCCTCGTCCTCGGCGTCATCCTGGCCGTCGCCGTCGTCGTCATCGTCGGCGTAGTCGGAGGTGCCGTCCTGGTCGGAGTCCTCCTGCTCCAGCGGGTTGTTCTCGGTGGAAGCCTCGCCGGTGCCCTCGTCGGTGACCTGGCCCAGGTCGGTCTCGTCCTCCAGCGCCTGGCCGGAGGTGGGGGCGGCGGCCACGGGCAGCAGCGCGGTGCGTTGACCGCTGGCGTTGGCCGGATACTTCAGCGTTGCCACCAGGCGTCCGCCGGACTCCGCGCTCACCACGTAACGCGCGCCCCTGGGCAACTGGAGCGAGAACGTGCCGTCCGCCGCCACCGGGGCCCGCACCGACGAGGCCGGGCCGGTCTGCGCGCGCACCGCCACCACGTGGCTGAACTGGATGCCGCGCGGGGACACCATCTTGCCCCGCACCACGCGATAGGACGCCGGCATCCCGTTGTTCTCGCTCCCCGTCGGCGTGGTGGTTGCGGGTTGCGCGCACGCCACCGCCAGGACTGCCAAGGCCACCATCCTCACACCACCCAGCAAGCTCTTCATTCCTGTTTCCTCCGTGGAGCACGTCCTGCGCCCCGCACGACGGGAACGCTCCCGCACGCAACGCCACTGGTAACGCGCGCGAAGATCAATGTTCAAACAAAGATCGACGTCACCGGGCACCCGGCCGACCGCTGCATTTTGTTGAGCCGGATCTGAATCGCGGCCGGTATTCCGTCGTGGAAACGAGTCTCCAACGCACGCAAGGTTGCCCCTATCGACCGGTTACGCTTCAATCCCGCGCTGATGAGCGGCGTGTGGCGCAGCGTGCTGGTGGTCGTGGTGGCGTGGTGCTCGGCGCTGGGGTGTCTAGCGCATGAGCGTGGCGCGCGTGGGCCCACGGTGATCAGCGCGTGGGGGCACCGCTTCTACTTCCCGGCGTCGGCCCCCGCGGCCAAGCGCATTCCGCTGGTGGTGTACCTGCACGGCTGCCAGCAGGTCACCTGGCACTCCCTGCGGACCACGCGTCTCGAGGAGTGGGCGGAGCAGCGGGGCTTTGCGGTGTTGATGCCGGAGCAGTCGCGGCTGCGCAATCCGTGGAAGTGTTGGAACTGGTTCCTGGGCGACGACGCGTACGAGATGAACGAGATTGTTGCGCTGGTGAAGGACTACCAGGCGCGCTTTCCGCTCCTGAAGACGCGCACGTACGTGATGGGCCTCTCGGCGGGCGGCGTGATGACCGCGCACCTGCTCGCGTGTCGCTCGGACGTGTTCGAGGCGGGCGCGGTGGTGGGTGGCGCTCCCTACGGTGTGGCCCTGCCGCCGGACACCCTCCTGGGCGAGCTGGCCCCGGCCCGGGAACGCATGACGCGTCGCGCGCTGCGGTGTCTGGAGCAGGGACGGGCGCGCCGGCCGGTGTCCGTGCTGGTGATCCACGGGACGTGGGACGTCATCTCCCTGCCGCATCAGGGGCCCCAGACCGCCAAGCAGTTTGCCGGGGCCAACCACCTCCTGGAGCACGGCGAGGCCGGATGGCGGAGCGCCATCACGCCGGTGGAGGTGGTGGAGCGGGACGGCGATGACGGAGGCCTGGGCTACACCGTGACGCGTTATCCCCCGGTGGAGGGAGCGCGCGTGGAGCTGGTGCAGGTCCACGGGATGGGACACGGCTGGAGTGGTGGCCCGTGGTGGCTTCCCTTCAGTGACCATCGCGGTCCCGACGCCACGGCCCTGGCGCTGGAGTTCTTTGGGCTCGCGGTGAAGTGAGGGTGGGAGTTTGTGTTATGCACCCTCTCCGATGTCAGACGTCGCCACGAGCCCGGCAGGCCAGCCCCGTTTGCGGTCGGTGGTGGTGGCGGGCGCGTTCCTGGTGCTTGCGCTCACGCTGCTGCTGATGAGCACCCTGACGTTCGTCGACCCGGACGTGTGGCATGAGATGGCCGTTGCGCGCGAGGCGCTCAAGGACGGGCGACTCCCCAGCACGGACATCTTCTCCTTCACCGGCACGGTGACGCCGTGTCTGCACCATGAATGGGGCGCGGGCGTGTTGTGGCTGGCCGTGTCCTCCCTCGGCGCCAGCGCGTTCCTGGCCTTCAAGTACCTGCTGGTGGCGGCGTTGCTGGCACTGTGCGTGCGCGGCGCCCTCGTCGGTGGGGCCACGCCGGTGGTGCTGCTGGTGTGCGCGCTTCCCGCCGTGGTGCTCATGCACTTTGCGTTCACCACCATCCGCGCGCAGCTGCTGACGCTGCTCTTCGTGGCCGCGCTCATGCTGTGCCTGGCCGGGGACCGCGCGGGGCAACGTCGCTGGGTGGCGCCGTGGCTCCTGCTGCACCTGGTGTGGGTGAACGTGCATGCCGCGTTCGTGATTGGCGCGGGGATGTTGTTCTTCCACGTCGTGGAGCAGGCGTCCCGGGGTGAGCGCGGGCGCCACCTGCTGGTCCTCCTCGTCGCGTTGCCGCTGCTTCCGCTCGCCACGCCGTGGGGCTGGGACTACGTGCCCTACCTGCTGCGCATCCTGCTCCTGCCCCGTCAGAACGACATCACCGAGTGGGCTCCGCTGCGGCTGGGATGGGACCTCGTGGGCGGCGGTTACGTCGTCATGCTCGCGGGATTCCTGTATGCGCTGGTGCACCTGGGACCTCGTCGTGCGCCGGGCGCGGCCATTGTGGCGGTGTGCCTGGTGGCGCCGTTCCTGGGCTTCCGACACATCTCCATCCTTGCCGTGGTCTGGTTCATCACGGTGACGCCGTGGCTCTCGCGCACGCCGCTGGGGAACGCGGTGGAGCGCGTGCTGCGGGAGCGGGCCAGGGTGCTGGCGCCGGCGGCGTGGCTCGCGGGTGCGGTGGCGGTGGCGTCGTCGCTGCCGGCGCGTCCCTGGGAGCTGGTGGTGCCGGACCAGCCATGGCAGCGCGCGTTGGGGATGCCCGCCTATCCCGTGGGCGCGGTGGACTACCTGCAGCGACACCGCTTCCGTGGACGGGTGATGACGCCGTTCGTGGAGGGCAGCTACGTGATGTGGAAGCTGTTCCCGCAGGGTGGCCTGGTCAGCAACGACACGCGCTTCGAAGGTGCGTATGAGCTCGCGGTGTGGCGACGCCTGCGGGACTTCTACGACGCGCCCACGGAATGGCAGGCGGTGCTGGCGGACTTCCCGCCCGACGTGGTGCTGGTTCCGCGCAACGCGCCGGTGGCACCGCACCTGGCTGGGGCCACGGGCTGGTACCTGACCTACGTCGACGATCTCTACCTGCTGTTCGCGCGCACCGGTGTGCAGCTCCCGCCGGAGGATCGCCAGGGCGTCCACGGCGTGGGGTCGTTCCCCTGAGTCCTGACGGCGCGGCGTGGGACTTCTCTGACCCGGCCGCTGACGACGTCACGCGGAGCCGGGGCGGGTCACCGCTCGTCGGCCCCGACGTCGTAGGAAGGGCCCGCGCGGGTCTCGCCGTCAAGGTCCACGCGCTCCGCGGCCAGCAATGCGTTCCAGTCCGCCGCGGTGTTCGCCGCGCCCAACGCCGGTGACGTGGCGTCGAGGTGGTAGTCGTCCGTCGCGGGAGCCACGAAGCCGGGTGCGGCCACCATGTTGCCGGCGCTGCCCACGGGCGCGTTGACGTTGGCGGGGTTGGTGACGTCGGTGGTGCTGCAGGCGTTGCCGGCCTTGAGCGCGTCGCGGAGGTAGGTGCCGGGGATGGCGTCGGGAAACAGCGTGTACGTGAGGCGCGAGGCCTGCACCGCGCGCGCATAGGCATCTCCCGCCGCGCACGACTCCTCCACGCCCACCGCCTCGGTGGTGCCGCTGCCGGGGTCCAGGATGTTCCCCACCGCCGCGCATGGCGGAATCATCTCGAGGGAGGCCACGTAGCTCGCGGGTTGCGTGGCGCGCAGACGGATGGCCGCGGTCCGTTCCGCCTCCCCGCCCAGCACGGTGTTGTGCAACAGCAACAGGTTCTCCCCCGCGTCGCTGTCGACGTAGAAGCCCGCGGCCTCCGACGTGGCCAAGCCCCCGAAAACGAGGTTGCTGGCGAAGACCGTCATGGCGCTGATGGGCCGATGCGTCGGCAGGTGGACCCCCACGGAGCCGGTGGGCGGCGCCACGGGAGACCGCGCATCCACCACGTTGCCCAGGAAGCGACACCCGCTGCACGGTCCCTGGAACCACAGCGCGTGGCTGCCGATTCCCACGCTGTTGCCCACCGTCAAGCTGGAGCGCGCCACCCGCCAGCCGGACACCGCCAGGCTTCCCACCAGCGCGCTCGAGAACTGGGTGGCCGGTCCCCCGCGCAGCGTCGTGTCGTCGATGGTGAGGTTGTTTGCCGCGGCGCTGGCGTTCCACACCGCGTAGGACGTCAACCCGCTGCCGGCTTGGATCACGCTGGGGAAGGCGTCGGTGACGTCGGAGTCCAGGATGGCCAGGTTGTGACACGGTCCGGCCACCACCAGACCCGCGCTGTAGTTGGTGGCGGTGGTCCCCTCGAGACGGCACGCGTCCAGGCGGTACGTCCCGGCGTCGCCGCAGAACAGGCGCGCCGCGGCGGAGATGGCGCTGCTCCCGGCGGTGAGCGTGGAGCGGGAGGCGTTGATGCTGCCCCCGTACAGGCTCAGCGCCGAGGAGGTGTCGGCGGCGGCGCCGGTGGTGATGGTGGAGTTGTCGAGGGTGAGGCCGGCGTGGCCGGGGGTGGCATAGATGCCAATGCTGCTGTTCGCCGCGTCGTGCACCACCACGTTGGTGTTGGTCCAGGTCAGGGAGCTGTTGGCGTACACCACCGCGCCGTAGGCGTTCGGCACCGTGCCGCTCAGGGGGTCGCCCGCCTCGACGGTGGCGCCGTCCATGGTCACCAGGCCCGCGTGCACCTGGAGGGCGCGCGCGTCGGCGGTGCCGGCGCCGCTGCGGAAGACGTCGTTGGTGGAGGAGACGGGGATGACGCCGCCCACGGTGCTGAGCGCCCGCATGCCCCACGCGTTGGCGGTGGTTGCTCCTGTCGGTACGCCCACCGCGGTGTTGCCGGACATGACCACCGGCACGTTGTTCAAGAGGTCCAGGCCAATGCCGTACGTGCCACCACCGCCGCCGACGAACTGGTTGTCGACGAGGGAGGGCGCCGGACCATAGAGCAGCGCACCCCACGCACCTCCCGGACCGCCCGCGTCTCCCGCCTGGAACACGTTGCGCGTCAGGGTCACCGCCGAGCTCCCGCCGGCAAGCATGGCGAAGTTGTTGGCGCTGGCGGCGCCGGGCTCCACGACGTTGTCCGTGGCTTCCAGCGTGCTGCCCGACTGGATGCCCACGTTGGTGGCGCTGATGCCGCGGTTGCGCACGGTGTTGCGCGTGAGCACGGCGGGGCTGTTCACGAAGATGCCGTAGATGGAGGTGGGGCCGGTGCCCGGCGAGACCACGGTATCCTCGACGGTGATGGCGCCGTTGGCGGAGTAGAAGCCCAGCGCGGTCACGCCGGCATTCCCACCGTTCACGCGCGACTGGCGGAACGTGCTGGCGCCGCTGGACTGGATGCTGACGACGTGGAACGAGGTGGCGGCGCTCTGGACGGAGAAGTCGCTGTCCAGGACGTCCACCCCCAGCCCATAGGTGAGCAGCGCATAGGCGGCGTTCGCGGTGGCAGCGCCTCCGTCGACGTTGGAGGTCTCCACGGTTCCTCCCTGGTACATCAGGAGTCCCACCGTGACCTGGGCCGTGTCGCCGGTGATGGTGGCGTTGCGGACCTCCGCGCGGCATCCCTCCAGCCACACCGCCACCGTCTCGTAGGTGTTGGGTCCGCCCACGCCGTGGAAGCCGCTTTCCACCAGGGTGAGCGGCTGCGTGGCGGTGGTGCGGCACCAGACCGCGGAGGAGATGGAGCTGGCCTCACCCCCGTGCAACTCGCTCCCCTCGACGAGAACCGGGGCCGCGCCGGCACCAACCACGTGGAGCGCGGTGGTGTATTGCGCAAGGGGCGCGTCGAGCGAGGAGCGCAGCAGGGTGTCCCGGAGCGTGGTGACGGCGTTGTTGATCTGCACCACGTCGCGCACCGCGACGCTGGTGGCGGCGGGCGCCATCTCCAGCGCACATTTCTCGACGAGGATTCCCTGCCCGCTGCCGCCGGTGTCCTGCAGGAGCAACCCCGTGGTCGACGAGAAACGGATGGGCGTGCGCTCCGCCACCTGCGCCCAGTCGCCGCTCTCGTCGGGTGTGGTCGGATCGTAGCCGCAGCGGATGCCGGTGCCGGCCTCCAGCGTGATGGTGGCGGCCTGCTCGTAGGTGATGCCGGTGGTGGCCACGCGGACCTCCCCGGGCAGGTTGGCGCCCGCAGCGTTGGCGCTGGCCAGGTTGGTGAGCCCGGTGGTGATGGAGCCGCAGGGCTGGAACAGGGCGCCGCACGGTTCCACCACGGGCCAGGTGTTGTCGACGTAGGGACCCCGGACATCCAGCACGGTGACCTCCACGTTGGCCACGGTCTGCAGGCCCTGGTCGTCGGTGATGCGCACCTGCAGGACGTGGCGGTCGTGGTAGTCCGCGGGGTCCTGGACGTACGCGCCGCCGCCCTGCACCACGATGGTGGCGCTGGCGCCCGACGGAGTGACGCCCAGCCCAAAGGGAAGCGCGCCGCCGTCCGCGCCACTCCACGCAAACTGCAGCTCGTCCGGTGGTGCGGCCGTGAGGTCCACGTCTTCCACGGGCAGGGTCACCTCCGTTGCGGTCCCGGGCGCCAGCGACACCTGCACCAGCGTGGTCACCGTGGGCGCGTGGTTGTTCACCCCCAGCACCGCCCGACCCACGACGCTGCCGCCCCTCCCGTCGGACACGGTCACCGCGAGCTCATAGGTGCCGCGCGGGACGGTGGCGTCGAGCTCCAGCCGGGGTGTGGCGGGGAGCGTGGTGTCGAGCGTGATGCCGGGGTGCGCCGGCGTCACCGCGTACCCGTAGGACAGCAGGTCCCGGTCGGGGTCGTGCGCCTGCACGGTCACATCGACGCTGCCGGGGCTGTCCACGGTGTCCGGGCTCAGGAGCAACACGTCGATGACCGGAGGCTGATTGACGCCCGCGTCCACCTCGCCGGCGTCGACAAGCAGTGCGCCGTCGGGGAGGGCGGCGTCGCCGGGGCCCGCGTCGAGCGGGAGCACCTGCGCGTCGGGAGCGCCGGCGTCACCTGCGTCGGGCGGGAGGGAAGCGTCGGCTGCGCCGGAATCCCGTGACGCCACGTTCCCGTCGGGACGGCCCGCGTCGTCGGGCCCGGCGGCGTCGGGTGGGAAGGATGCGTCGGACGACGTGGCGTCGGAGAAGGATGCGTCGGCGGGCGCGGGGAGCACGCCGGAGGTCTCACAGATGCCCGCGCGGCATACCTCGCCGGATGGGCAGAAGCTCACGTCGCTGCACGTGCGTCGACACGTGCCGCCCGGTGCGCAGGCGTAACCGGCGGCGCAGTCGTCAGCGGACTCACACTTGTAGGAAAGCGGGACACAACCAAGGAGGCCGAGCACCACGAGCAACGGTGCAGCGGTGAAGAGACGCACGCCGACACCATAGCCCCCGCCCCGACCTGCGCGCGAGTCCCGCGCCCATGGATCCCGCCATTCTCATGCCGGACGCGCCGTGAGGATGGGCCACGGGCGCTCACGGGGTCCGGCGTGCCAGTTGTCGTGGCGGCCGTCCCAGTAGGCCACCGCCAGCTCGGTCAGCTCGACATTCTCGAGGCAATTGAGATTCACGGAGACGTACTCGCCGCCCAGCTCCGGGAGGTTGCCGCGCAGGAAGCAATGGATCCCGCACTGCGTGCAGAAGTAGCGACGTCCCGTCCTGCCGCCCCAGGCGTAGACCGAGAGCGCCGACGCGTCGGAGAGCAGGGTGAACTCGCCCGGCTTCACGATGGCGGAGAGCTGGCTGACCCTGATGCAGATGCTGCAGTTGCAGCGCGTCCCGCCCTTCCCGAGGTCGACGGTTACGGCAAAGCGCACCGCGCCGCAGTGGCACGTTCCCACGTGCTGGTCCATCCCGGTGGTCTTCTGGAGTGCATGCTGTTCCATGTGGCTCGCTCCTGTTGAGGTTGGGTGGCAGCGTAGCGAGGTGGATTGACAGCCTTGTGTCAGTTTTGTCCGCGTCGCCGGGCAGCGCTGCGTCCCGCGGGATGTGCACACCGCCGCCACGCAGCGGTTTTGTTGACAGGACCCGGGGCGCTGCCCCAAGGAAGGCCCTTTCTCGAGGAGGGAACGCACATGCGCAGGGCAGCGTGGTTGGGAATCATTCTTGTGGCGGGCGTGGGTTGTGATGATCCGGCAACGGGCGGTGAGGAGGAGTCCTGCACCGTGAAGGACAATGGCAACGGGACCAGCACCATGTCCTGCCCGGATGGGACGTCCTCCGTCCTCAAGAACGGGGATGAGAACAACGCCAACACCACGTGCACGGTGAGCACCAACGCCGACGGCAGCAAGACCATCACCTGCCCCGACGGCACCACCGCCACCGTGCACGACGGCAACGACGGCAACGACGGTGACGACGGCACCAGCTGCAGCATCTCCACCAACGCCGACGGCTCCCGCACCATCACCTGCACCGACGGAACCAACGTCACCGTGCGGGACGGAGAAGACGGGCAGGACGGGCACGCCGCGGTGGTGCGCACGGAGGATGAGCCGGCGGGCAGCAACTGTCCCAATGGCGGCACCCGCGTGCTCAGCGGCGTCGACGTCAACGACAACGGCATCCTCGACGTGGGCGAGGAGAGCGGCACGCCCACCTATGTGTGTGACGGCGCCAACGGCAACGGAAACGGCAACCCGTGCACGGTGGTGGAAGGCAGCGTGGACATCAGCAACACGCTGGACCTCCGCGCCATGGCTGGCTGCCAGGAGATCACCGGTGACCTGCGCATCCAGAGCACCGACCTCACCACGCTGGCCGGCCTGGAGAGCCTGCAGATCGTGCGAGGCTACATCACCATCGACAGCACCGCCCTGGTGAGCCTCACCGGGCTTTCCGGCCTCACCACCGTGGGTGGCGCGCTGGACATCATCTACAACGACGAGCTCACCAGCGTGGATGGCCTGGAGAGCCTCACCAGCGTCGGCCGCTCGCTCTACATCGGCAGCAATGACAAGCTCACCGACCTCACCGCGCTCTCCGCGCTGACGTCGGTGCCGGAGCTGCGCGTGTATGAGAACCCCGAGCTGGTGAGCCTGGCGGGGTTGGAGGGCATCACCGCGCTGACGGGCGCGCTGGTCATTGATGACAATGAGAGCTTGACCAGCCTCTCCGTGCTCTCCGGCGCGCTCAGCACCCTCACGCAGCTGGACATCGTCGACAATCCGCTCCTGACCAGCCTGGAGGGACTGGAGGGCCTGACGAGCGTCACCGGGCCCGTGACCATCTCCAACAACCCGCTGCTCACCAACGTGGCGCCCCTCTCCGGCGTGACGTCCATTGGCGGCGCGCTGGACATCACCTCCAACGGACTGACCACGCTGGCGGGTCTGGCGGCCCTGGAGACGGTGGCGGGGAACGTGGAGATCGTCGAGAACTCCGCGCTCACCGTGCTGGGGATGGATGCGCTGCGTCGGGTGGATGGCCAGCTCACCATCACCTTCAACAACCAGCTCCCCGAGTGTGAGGCCACCGGGCTGCGGGACCAGGTCCTCGCGCGCGACGGAATCGGCGTGGGCACGGACATCTCCAACAACAACGGCGCGGGCACCTGCAACTGAGCTGACGTCGGCGCGCGGTCAGGTGTGGGCCAATCCTTCGCGCACCGTCTGGCGGGAGGCCCGCAGCGCGGGAATGGCCACCGCCGCCGTCGACGAGACCAGCACCACCACCAGCCACGCCAGCGGCGCCACGGGTGACACCACCAGTGGCAGGGGCATGCGGAAGGTGAGGCTCCCCAGCACCTCTCCCACGACGAGAGAGAAGGGGATGGCCAGCACCAGCGCCACCGCGCCGCTCAGGATCCCCACGAACACGCCCTCGCCCATCACCACGCGCAGCACCAATGCGGGCGTGGCGCCGAAGGATTGCATCACCGCCAGCTCCCGGGTGCGCTCGAGCACGTTCATGCTCATGGCCGCCGCCAGGCCCAGCACCCCCACCAACGTCATCAACGCCGCCAACGCCAACAGCAGGCCCAGCACCACGGACATGTGCTCACCCACGGCGTTGCTGAGCTCGGTGCGGGTGATGGTCAGTGAGATGGGCATGCCCGCGTTACCCAGCGCGCGCTCGACCTCCTGCACCACGGCATTGCGGGTCCGCTCATCCGCGTCTCCTGCGGCCACGCGCACCAGCCGCGTCCGACCCGCGGTGCCCGCCACGCCGGCGAAGGCTTCCGTGGTCACGTAGGCCGCGGCGGGAGAGCCCAGGTCACGCACCACGCCCACCACCTTCCAGCTCGTGGCCTTGCCATGCACGGACAGCGTCACCCTGGAGCCCACGGTTACGTCGGGCGCCAGCGCCGCGGCCATGTGGTTGAGCACCACGCCGTCGAGCTCACCGCGTTGCAGCCAGCGACCCGCGAGCACGGGGAGCGAGACCAGCTGCGTGTCGACGGGGGCGCCCAGGATGCGGAAGCTCCCGTGCCCCTGGTCGGGATACGTGTGCATCACCGGGATGCCTTCTTCCTGCGTGAAGGAGGTGTCCTCGTAGTCCCAGGTCTCCACGCGTCCCACGCCGGCCACGCCCTCCACCAGCGCAACCAGCTCACGCGTGGGCTGCGGCTGTTGCAGGCGGATTTCCGCGTCGTAGCGACGGGTGGTGTTGACCTCCTGGGCGCGGACCCGCCACGCCGCGGCGACATTCTGACCGGTGAGGAACATGGCCCCGCCCGACGCCATGAGACCCAGCGTGAGCAGCAACCGTCCCGGTCGACGGAAGGCATTGCGCAGCCCGAGCATGGTGACGGCGTCCAGCGCGGGCAGTCCCCGCGTCACCAGCTCCAGGGCGCGGGAGCCAAGAGCCTGCGGGGAAACGCCAAAGTCATGAATGGCCTCCCGGACGCTGACGCGACTGGCGCGTCGGACGGGAAATGACGCGGCGGCCAGGGGCGTGAGCATTCCCGCCAGCCCCACCGTGCCCAGCACCCAGACGGGGACATGTTGGTCCTGGATGGCAAAGTTCAGCATGCGCGCCACCAGCGCGCCGAGCGCCTGTCCGCCGAACACCCCGACGGGAAGCGCCACCACCAGCGAGGCCGCGCCCAGGAGCAGCACCATCACCGTGTAGAATCCCGCCACCTGCGCGTTGCTGGCCCCCACCGCCTTCATGACGCCAATCTCGCGAACCTGCCGGGCCATGATGGCCGCCAGCGTGTTGGCAACCAGCACGGCGCTCAGCAGCAGCGCCAGCAGGGAGAACGCCAGCAGCATCATGATCACCGCCACCATCTGTCCCTGGTGCGGGTGTTTCCCGACGGGCGGAACCTGGATCTCCTGGACGTTGCGCCCCTGCGCCCGCAGCCATTCCGCCACGCCGCGCGCGGTGCGTTCCGTGCTGGCGGCGTCCTGTTTGTGGTCGGCGACGAGGATCTTCAGCTGGTCCAGCTCGGCGCTTCCCGTGAGCAGCGCCAGCGTGGCGGGAGTGATGTACGCGTAGCCCTCGCGCTCCATGGTGGCGGGCGCCAGGCCCTGGTCGTGCACGGTTCCGGAGATGCGCAGCGGTTGTGGTGTGCCGCCGGGAGTGCGGACCAGCAACGTGTCGCCGGGCCGCGCTTCCAAGACCGCGTACGCCGTCCGCTCGACGAGCATGGTCCCCGCCGGCGGTGGCCACGCGCCGCTTTCCGGCAGGAACGTGGAGAGACGCAGGCCGTCAAAGTCGGGAACCACGAAGAGCAGGATGGGTCTCCACGCGTTGTCCACCTGCACGCGCGCGAGGATGGTGGCCCGCGCTTCCGCGTCCTTGACGTCGGGGAGGTCCCGCACCGCGCGCACCAACGCCTCATCCACGCGCGGCAGCTCCAACGTGGCGGAGGCGGGCGTGGTGCTCAGGTAGGCCCGGGTCAGCTCGCGCGTCAGGATGGCGTACGCCGACAACACCGTGCCCACGCCGGAAAGGCTGATGGCCACCGCCGTCACCATCAACGCCAGGCGGCCCCGCCCCAGCCACAGGTCGCGCAGGAGCTTCTGCCAGCGGGGACTAAGCATGGGCCGCCTCGTGCCGCGGGGACGGCGTCCCGCCGGTGTCGGAGACGATGGTGCCGTCGGAGAGCGTGATGATCCGGGTCATCATGCGCGCCACGTCGCGGTCATGGGTCACCACCACCACGGTCTTCCCGGCGCGGGCGAGCTCGCGGAAGAGCTGCCACACCGACTCGCTGGTGCGCACGTCGAGGTTGCCCGTGGGCTCGTCGGCAACCAGCAGCGGCGGATCATTGGCCAGCGCGCGGGCAATGGCCACCCGCTGTTGTTGCCCGCCGGAAAGCGCGAGCGGGAGCTTGTGGGCCTGGTCCGCCACCCCCACGCGATCCAGCAGGGACAACGCGTACGCACGACGCTGCCGCACCGGGTGCGTGGCGCAGAAGTCCATGGGCAGCACCACGTTCTCCAGCACGGTGAGCGTGGGCAGCAGTTGGAAGAACTGGAACACCACGCCCACGTTGCGCCCGCGCCAGCGCGCCAACTCGCCCTCCGGCAGCGCATGCACCGCCGTTCCCGCCACCATCACCTCGCCGTGCGAAGGCCGGTCGATCCCGGTCATCATGTGGATGAGCGTGGACTTCCCGCTCCCCGACTTCCCCACCACCGCCACCAGCTCCTGCGACGCAATCTCGCAGCTCACCGCCCGGAGCGCGGCAAATGGCCCGGAGGGCGTTTCAAAGATCCTGGTGATGTCTTGCAGTTTGAGCAGCGGCGGGAGGGATGGCGTCATGGTATTCCCCGTAGGAAGACGGATGTCCGGTGTTGGACATGAATCCTGTGATGAACATAGTGTTCGGAAATGCGGGGGCAATCGACACGCCCCCCGCATTCGTCCGGTTCGGGACGAATGGAGCCAACTGTCCAGGAAGTGAGGCGCGGATGACGGAACGGAAGCCGGATCGACGGGTGCAGAGGACGCGGCAGCTGCTGACGGGGGCGCTGCTGCAGCTGATCCTGGAGAAGGGCTACGAGGATGTCTCGGTGCAGGACATCATTGACCGCGCCAACGTGGGACGCTCCACGTTCTACGCGCATTTCGCCGACAAGGAGGACCTGCTCATTGCGGGCATGGAGCACCTGGAGAGGGAGCTGGTGGAATCCCAACGCCACGCGCTGGCGTCGGGACGGTCACCGGAGGAGCGCGCGCTGGGTTTCAGTCGACCGCTGTTCGAGCACGCCGCCGGACACCGCGACCTCTACCGCAGCATGGTGGGAACGCGCGGCGGCGCCATCGTCCAGAAGGAGTTCCACCGTCTGCTCTCCACGCTCATCCGCAACGAGCTGAAGGAGCAGGTGCCCCGCTTGCGCGAGACGGCAATCCCCTCGGAAGCGGTGGTGCAGTACCTGACCGGAGCGTTCCTCTCCCTGCTCACCTGGTGGGCGGATGGCAAGGCGCGCATGACCGCGACGCAGATGGATGACGTGTTCCGCGCCCTGGCCCTCCCGGCCATGAAGGCCGCGCTCCGCGCGTGAGAACGTCCCGCGTGGGCGTGGGCGGAGCCGGCCGCGTTGCTGCGCGTGGTCGCGTCGGTGCAGGATTCCGCGGGGCACGGGGCGGCTTCCAGGGGGACAAGGTGGGCTGCGTGTTGAGAATGACCACGCGGCAGGCAGGATGAGCATTGGCCTCTGGCACGTGGCGGTGAGCGCCTTCTGCTACAGCGTCATGAGCACGCTGGTGAAGCTGTGCGGCGCGCGCATTCCCAGCCAGGAGATCGTGCTGGCGCGCGTGGTGGTGACGCTGGTGATGAGCGTGGTCACGCTGCGCGGCCTGGGCATCCGTCCCTGGGGCACGCAACGCGGTTGGCTGGTGGCGCGTGGCCTGGTGGGTTTTGGCGGGCTGTCCTGCTTCTACTACGGCATCACCGCGCTCCCGCTCGCCGACGCCACGGTGCTGCAATACACCAATCCCGTCCTGACCGCCGCGCTGGCCGCGCTGGTGCTGCGTGAGCGCATGACCGCGCACGACGTGGTGGGCATGGTGGTGAGCCTGGTGGGTGTGGTGATGGTGGTGCGGCCGCAGTTCCTCTTCGGCACCTCCAGCCTGGACGGGTGGGCCGTGCTGGTCTCGCTGGCGGGAGCGGTGTTCAGCGCGTTTGCCTACGTGATTGTGCGCAAGCTCCGCGACACCGAGCATCCCATGGTGATCGTGTTCTATTTCCCGCTGGTTTCCCTGCCGCTGGCCATCCCCGCGGCCATTCCCTCCGCGGTGTGGCCGGGACCGCTGGACTGGGTGCTTCTCGTTGGAGTGGGCGTGGCCACGCAGCTGGCGCAGGTGTTCATGACGCGCGGGTTGCACGCGGAGACGGCCGGGCGGGCCACCGCGGTGAGCTACCTGCAGGTGGTGTTCGCGTACGTGCTGGGCATCCTGGTCTTCCACGAGATTCCCACCGCGCTCAGCGTCGTGGGGGCCGCGCTCATCGTCGGGGGAACGTTGGTGGTGGCGCGGGGACGTGGCTGAGGAACACTCGCGCAGTCCCATGCGCGGCGCCGCGACGTCATCCGCGACTCGCCGCGCTGCACGTCCTGCTTCACTTGCGCTTCTTGTTCCCCAGCCGAACCCCCATCACCGACGAGCCAGCGCCCCCCGCCGTGGTGACGGGCCGGTTGGAGACGCGCGCCGCGCCGGTGACATCCGCGTGCTGGTTGGGGCTCACCAGCCCCATGGAGGAGAAGAGCTGCTCGGCATCCTCCGGCGTCAACAGCACCGCCGCCAGCGACATGAGCTGACCCAGGGCGTCCCGGGACGCCTCCGGTGCCTCGCGCACAAACCGCGAGCCCAAGGCCAGCAGCCCCACGAGGACCTCCTCCTGCTCCGACGACGGGACCTGCGCCAGGCGCTCCCGCCACGCGTCATAGGCGGCCTGTGGCAGCACCATCCTTCCCCCCACCAGCTTGACCTGCGACGCGAGCTCCACCACGCGCGCATCCAGGGACTCCGACGAGTCTTCACGTGGTGACATCGCGGTTCACTCCGTGTCGTCGGAATCCGGGAGGTACGGCTCGGGTCGCCACAGCGCGGGGGAGCCAAAGCCCTTGTGGTGGTTGCGCATGATCAGCGCGGCCACATCCAGGATGTCCTGCCCGGGCACCCCGGAGCCCTCCAGCGCCCGGATGAATTCGTCGTCGTCACGCGGAATCACGCCGGTGTTCTCGATGGCGCACTGGCCAATGATGACATCCAGCGCCGCGCCGATGCGCCGGTAGGGCAGGCCCAGCTCCTTCTCCGCCTCTTGGCCCGCCCAGTAGCCCGGCGTGGCGGTGCGTTGGGACAGGCGCGCGGCCAGCTTCTCATCCAGCTCCTTGAGGCCCAGGTAGAGCAGGGCGCGGACCTCCTCCTTGTGGAGACCGGTGATCGGGAAGAGGTCCGCGGTGGTGCCCTTGCTGCTGTATCCCACGTAGGTCTCGTCGAGGTTGCCGGTGCCGAGCACAAGTCGACTGGTGCGGTTGGCTTCGTAGTAAAGCAGGGCGCCACGGATGCGGGAGGCCAGGTTCCCGGAGACCATGCGGCCCACGCTCGTCGGGGTGTCACCCATGGCGGCCACCAGCGCGTCCACCGCGGGCTCCAGCGACGTGACCCGGTAGGGAATGCGCAACAGCTCGAGCAGCTGCCGCGCGTCGCTCTCGTCCTGGGGATCGGAGCGGCACGGCATGATGAGCGCGCTGCATTCCCCGGGGAGCGCACGCGTCGCCAGCAGCGCCACCAGTGAGGAGTCGACGCCGCCGCTGGCCCCGACCACACAGCCCTTGGCCCCGATGCGACGCACCTGCAGACGGATCCACTCCGCCATCAGGTCCAGCGCCTCGCTGGTGGTGCGGCTGGGCAGGTGCTCCCAGCGCGCCTCCACGCCGTGGACACTTCTCAGCTCGGCCTGCGTGCGGTCCGCGCGAGCCAGCAGCTCTTCCAGCACATCCTGCGGCTTCACGTTGGGTTGCTCAGCGCGGAGTGCCCTTGCCGGTTCCCGTCGAGGGACGGGTCACGCCCTTGCCACCGCCCGTTGAGGGTCGGGAGATGTGGCCACCGCCAGAAGGACGGCTCACGCCCTTGCCGCTGTTCGTCGAGGGACGGCTCACGCCCTTGCCGCTGCCCGTGGAAGGACGTCGGACCGAGCCGCCGCTGGAAGGACGGCTGGTGCCCTTGCCACTGCCCGTCGAGGGACGGCTGACACCCTTGCCGCTGCCGGTCGAGGGACGGCTCACACCCTTGCCGCTGCCCGTCGAGGGACGGCTCACCTGCGCTTCTTGCTGCGCCCGGACGGCGGTCTCCAGGCCGCGCGCCACCTTCACCTCCTCCTCGGCCTTGGCCAACTTGCGCTCGGACGCGCCGTCCTTCTTGAGCTCGCGCAGCGCGGCGCGCGCGTCGGCAAGCACGCTCTTGGCCACGTCGAGGTCCTTCTTGGAGACGCGTCCGTCGGTCAGCGACTTGAACTCCGCCTGCGTGATCTGACCGGCGGCGAGCGCGCGCTCGGCGGACTTCAGGCTGTTGGCCTTCAACGTCTTGAGAGTGGTCATGACACCCTGCGCGCTGCGACGGAGCACCGCCCCCGAGCAGCGGAAAGAGGAGAACTGCTTCGTAGTTGAGCGGCAGTGAAGGTGCAAACCCGTTCCCCGCCGAGACCCTGGTAGGATCGCAGGCCATTCCGAAGGAGCCGCGCCATGTGGGCCGCCCCTCTCCTGTTGGCCTTGTTGCACACCGTTCCCGACGGGGGCACTCCGTCCAGCCCCGACCGCAGCTCCCCACCGGTGCGCATTCGCGTTGCTCCCACGGCGTTTGGCCTGGCGGGAGAAGTCTCGTCGGGCGGCGCCGCGGCAATGGTGGCGGCGGAGCTGAACCGTCGCGGTCACCAGGGGATCACCGAGGAGATGATCTCCATCCACCTGCAGATGGCGCTGGAACGGCAAAGCCTGGGATGCAGCGGCGCGGAATGCGACCTCCGCCTGTTCCGCGCGCTCGACTTTGACGTCCTGGTGCTGCTGACCGTGGAGGACCGCCGGGACGGCGCGTTCCTCCGCCTTGACCTGCTGATACCCCCCACGTTGGTTGAGGTGGGATCCGTGCGTCAGCGCCTCCACCCACCCACCTACGCCACCCTGGGGAAGGCCCTTCCCGCCCTGTTGGACACGCTCCTCCCGACGATGCGCTCGCCGCCCGAGCAGCTGGCGCGGGTGAAACCCCTGCCCTTCAAGGAGCTCGTGGTGGGATTCACTCCGTCCCGGGCTCAGGAGCGGCCGTCGCTGCTTCTGCCGGTCACGCCGCGCTACCCGCACCACCGGTATTTCACGGGGCCGGGCGGGCTGATGGTGGCCTATGGCTCGTCGCAGTCCGGCAATCCCGAGGTGTTCGCGGGAGATGCCGCCACCTTGCAGGTGCAGCACGTCGTGGAGGCGAGACCGGCGGGGTCCGCCGTGGTGGTGCAACTGGCCGACCCCGTGGTGCGCGACCGGGGCACCGCCGTGTTGCGGCTGGAGGGTGGCAACGCCAGCGTGGACTGTGGCGACGAGACCGTTCCCCTGGAGCCCGTGCCGGAGGGGGAGCGCCTGACCTCGCTCCGTCGCGCCAGCAAGGTTCGCGCGGAGTGGGCCTGGCGTCCCGTGCTCCTGGCGCATGACGAGAACGGTGTGACGTATTTCGTGGATGCGTCGACGAGCAGCCCGCGTCATCGCGTCTGGATTGGACAGGGGGGTACGTATTACTCGCTGGAGGGCCTGGCGCTGCTTTCCGGCGCGGACGTGACGGCGTTCTTTGGGCCCACCGGGACCCTGGCGGTCTCACCGGCACACGTGGGCGTGGTGTGGACGCGGGGACGGACCTACGCGCCGCTGCAATACGTTCCGGCGAGCAACATGGACAGGGTCATCTTCGCCAAGGACGGCCCGTACGCCGGGCACCTCCCGAGCACCATCTGCGGACAGTGGCGCGTGCTGCACTGAAGACCGGCGCGTGAGCTTTCCTGAACGCGCTGTCGGGCTGGTGCAAGGAGCATGCGAGCGCTTACTGGACAGTAACGACGTCGCTGGTAGCACTGTTTCGCGCGTTCTCATTTGGCGTGGCGCGTTTTGGTGCCCGCTTCGGTGGTTCGCCATCTCTCGTCGGTTTCCGGCGTGAAGTTGCGGAGCAGACGGGTGCGTCGAGCGCGAACCGCGTTGCTGGCACCATGGCCTTGCGTTCTTACGCTTGGCGTGGCGCCTGGTGCCCGGTCCGCATTTCGCGTTGGCATGTGCCCCGGTTGTCAGCCTGCGGAGCGGGACAGGGCTATGCGGCGTGAGCGCGAGTCGCGTCGCTGGTACCTGTCTCGAGCTTTCTCGTTTGGCGTGGCTGGTCTGGTACCCACTTCGTCTTTCTCATCTCTTCGGTACCGCCCACCTTGGAGCGCACGGGTGCGTCGCGAGCGCGAGTCGCGTCGCTGGTACCTGTCTCGAGTTTTCTCGTTCGGCGTGGGCTCGTCTGGTACCCGCTTCGTCTTTCCTCATCTCTTCGGTACCGCCTGCCTTCCGCCTTCCGTCTTTCCGTTTCGTTCTTGCGTGTTCCGTCGTGGGTGCTCCTTGCTGTTGGGTTGAGAAAGAAAAACGGGAAATCCCACCGCGGGTCCCATTTGATTCGCGGCTGCTACGAATACCGCGGTACTCCTCCGCGCCCGTCCGGCCCACCGTGTGAGGGTGGTACATCCCATACGCCTCTGAAGCACTTGCGCCGGCCGCCGTACAGATTGGCCGGTTACGTATGGGAGCCAGCGGGCCC
>JBFMGU010000160.1:0-24922 GCA_040752415.1 Myxococcota bacterium | reverse complement strand
CGGCGTCGCAGCAGCCGTGACCCTACAACTGCCCCACCAGCTTGCGGTCCAACCCGTGCGCGTTCAGCACCATGCGCAACGAGCGCAGCCGCGCCAGCGTCTCCACCACCATCTCCGCGCTGGCCTGCTCCGGCCACCGCGCCGCCTGCTGCGTGAGCCAACGTCCCGCCGCCACCAGCTCCTGGCGCGCTCCCTCCGACGACGCCATCCGCCACAAACGACGCAGCACCCCGATCTGGCGTAGGAACGGGTACGGATGCCGACGCCATTGGCGACACCGCGTGTGCTCTCCGCGCGGATACTCGGTCATCCAGTAGGGCTCGGCTCCGGTGAGCGGCGCGTGACACACCGTGCACGAGGCAACTCCCGGACCCACACAGGCCGCGGCCAACGCGGCGCCGTCATGCGTGACGTGGTGCATGCCGCCAATGTGCGGCCACGTGCTTGGGTTTGCAGCAGTTTGACGTCGTCACGGAAGGCTCACCGCGGCGCAGAATGGTGCGGTGGCGTGCAAGTGCGCGTCCGCGCTCACTCGTTGCGCAGGGCTTCCACCGGGCTGAGCCGCGCGGCGCGACGCGCCGGTTGGATGGCGGCAATCACCGCGCCAATGCCCGCGCCGGCCATGGTGGAGAGCACGAAGGCCACGGTGGTGGCGGGGCGCAGGAAGTTGTCGATCTCCGACTCCGGGGGCTTGAGCGGAATGCCGGTGTGGTTGGTGACGCTGACGATGAGGAATCCCAGGATGCCGCCCACCACCCCGCCCACCACGCCGAGCGCCAACGACTCCACGAGGAACACGCCCAGGATCTGACGTCGTCGGATGCCCATGGCCAGCATGGTGCCAATCTCCCGCGTGCGCTCATGCACCGCCATCAGCATGGTGTTGGCAATGCCGGAGAGCACCAGCAGGAACAACAACGCCACCACGAACCACAACACCACGCCCATGGAATCCACGCCGTCGGCCACCTCGGGGAGCAGCTGGAGCCAGGTGTGGACGTCCATGTCCGGTCCCAGCGCGTTGCGCAGCCCCTCCGCCACGACGTCAATCTGTGCACCCGGCTGCAGCGCCACGGCGTATTCCGTCACGCGCCCGGACATGGTCAGCAGCTCCTGCGCGTAACCCAGGTCCACCTCGACCATGCGCTTGGACATCAGCGGGTCGGTGGTGCCCAGGGGGCTGACCACACGCAGGTCCAGTGCGTTGGAGGCGCCCGCCTGCGTCGTCGCGGACATGGTGAGCACGTCGTCATCCTTGGCGGACAGTCCCTCCAGCAGGAAGCGACCCACCAGCGAATCTCCGGGACGCTGCGGTACGAAGTCCTTGTCGCGCACCGCCGCCCACCGCTGCGGACAGACCCTGCGCTCCAATGGCGGATGCACCGCGGTGACCAGCGCCATGGTGCTCTGCGCGCCGTTGCTGAGCATCGCCTCGAACACAATGCGCGGGGTCACCTCCGCCACACCGGGCACGGCGCGGAGCTTCTGCATGAGCGCGTCGTCGTGGGGCAGGTCAAACCGGAGCGGGTCGGTCTCCGCGTCGAGAAAACCCTTGCGGTGCACCTGGATGGCGCCCACGCGTCCCTGCACCAGCACGTTGGTGATGAGCCCCAGGAATCCGCCCACGAAAGCGTGCACGAAGATGGTGGCCGCCACGCCGAGGATGATGGCCAGCAGCGTCAACATGGTGCGCCGCTTGTTGCGCAGGATGTTGCGGACCGCGACGGAAGCCAGGGCGCCCATGTCTGCTCCTCACGCCGCGGTCATGGCCGACATGGGCGTCATGCGCGAGGCCTTCCACGCGGGATACAACGACGCCACCACCGCGCCCGCCGCGCAGGTGAGGGTCAGCTCCAACGCCTGCACCGGCCCCAGGACGGGATAGATGTGCAGCACGCCGCCGCCCACGGCCTTCACGTGGAAGCCCACGTGGTTGAAGTACGCCAGGAACAACGCGGACCCGAGGATGCCCAGCGCGCATCCCAGCAACGCCAACGCCACGCCCTCGACGATGAACAGGCTCAGCAAACGGCCGCGACGCATGCCCAGCGAGACCATGGTGCCAATCTCGCGCGTGCGCTCCAGCATGTTGACGAGCATGGTGTTGGAGATGCCCACCAACGCCGCGAGCAGGAACACCGCCACCAGCACCGCGAAGATGACCTCCTGGTTGTGCTGGTCGCCCTTCACCGCGGGCGCCAGGTCCTCCCAGCTGTGCACCTCGTACCCGGAGCCCAACAGCGCCTGCAGCGCGTCGCGCACCTCCCGCGTGTAGCGGATGTCGTCGACGGCAATGGCGATCTCCGTGGCCTCTCCCGGCATGCGCAACAGCTCCTGCGCGTGCGCCAGCGTCATCAGCACCGTCCGGGACTCCAGCCCCGGCACGTTGGGCAGTCCCAGGGAACCGCTCGGCTTGACGTCGACGGCGTTGAGCACTCCGTCGCGGTCTCCGGCCAGGATGGCGCCGGGCGTGGAACCGTCCCACTTCAGTCGACGCAACAGCGACGAGGCCGCCACCACTCCGTCCAGAGCCTCCGCGCTCACCGGCTTCCCGTTGGTGACGTCCTGCGGCTTGGCCGGGCAGACCTGGTATTCACGCGCGGGGTCAAACGCCGTCACCACCGCCAACGCCGTGGTGTCATTGGCGCTGAGCATCCCGCCAAACACCAGCCGCGGGCTCACCCCCACCACGTGCTCCACGCTCCGGATGCGCTCCAAGAGCCCGTCATCGACCTTCATGGACAACGAGAGCGGCGTGCCCACCACCTGCTTGAGGTAGCCCGCGCGGTGGACCTGCAGCGCACCGGAGTGCCGCTCGACGAGAACCGAGCGCAACGCAGTCTGCAGCCCGTTGAGCGAGCCCCGGATGCACAGCAGCGCAAAAACACCAAAGAACACCGCGGACGCTGCCAACAATGAGCGACGTCGGTTGCGCGCAACATTGCGGACGGCGAGCTGCAGGCTGGTCATGCGGGTCCCATGCGCAAGGGTCATGCCACGGCGTCGACGACGGAGAACACGGCCTCACCGGCGCGATGGCGAGCCACTCTGGCACCAAGCCGGCGGTTGCGCCAATCGAGCGGTGACAGAATGACAAGGGAGCGCGGTCGTGGGCTCGGGCGTCAGAAGAGGTAGCCGTCCACGGGCTCCAGGGCGGGCGGGAGGTCGGTCTCGCCGAGCACTTCCCGCAGGTTGACCTCGATGGTGCGGCACAACGCGGTGAGTGGCGTGTCCTGGATGCGGTTCTCGAACGGGTCCTCATTCACCGCGCCAACGCCTTCCAGCGCCTTGAACAGGAAGCTGATGGGCACGCTGACCACTGGCGTGAGCCAGCCCATCTCCGCCACCAACCCGAAGGGCAGGAACACCGTGTACAGGTACACGAAGACGCGCGGGTAGAAGTCGTACTGACGAGGGAGCGGCGTGTTCTTGATGCGCTCGCAGCCGCCCTGCACGTTGGCCAGCTCGGTGAGCGTGCGGTCCAGCGCGAGCAGCACGTGGTGGTTCATCAAGCCCTGACGGGACAGCTCGGCCAGGCGCTCGCCTTGGCGCTGCAGCAGGTACGCGGGCACGTTGCGGCTGGTCTTGGCGCGTGCCAGCTCCTCGCGGGAGAGCAGGGCGGAAATCTCGTCGAGGAGCTGGGGCTGCTTGCGCAGGTGGAAGCGCAGCGCGTGGGCAAAGGCAATCTGACGGTGCACCAGCTCCCGCTGAACGCCCCGCAGTTCCTCCGACGACAACGCCCCGCCCGCGGGCACCGTGAGAAGCGTGGTCACCTGCCGCGCGAAGGAGCGGCTGCTGTTGATGAGCTGCCCCCACAGCTTCCGTGCCTCCCACCAGCGGTCATAGGAGGTGTTGTTGCGGAAGGCGAGGAAGATGGCGAGCGCGGTGGAGAGCGCCCCGACGGCGGAGAAGGGAATGCGCAGGTGCTGCCAGCCCAGCACGTGGTACGCGTACGCCAACGCCAACGCCGCGAGCGTGCTGGTGGCCAGGACCTTCCAGCCGTAGCGCAGCACCACGCGGAGCCGCAGGTTCCGACGGACGATCACGTTTCCTCCCCCCGCTCCTCAGCCCTTGAGGTTGGTCTCGATGGTACGGCAGATGTCCTCCAGCGGGAGATCGTTGTCGTCCTCCCCGAAGGGATCCTCGATCTCCACGCCGATCTCCTCGATGCCGAAGAACGTGTACGCGAGCACCAGCGTGCCCAGCACGGTTCCCCAGCCAAAGGAATCCACCAGCGCGAACGGCAGCGTGAACGTGTAGAGGATGAGCGCCCGACGGAGATGCACCACGTAGGCAAACGGCAGCGGCGTCTTGTGGATGCGCTCGCAACCACCAATGTAGTCGATGAGCTGCTGCACGTTCGCGTCGACGGTCATCTGCACGTAGTCGCTGATGAGGCCCTGCAGCCGCGCGCGTTGCAGCGTCTGGCTGATGCGCAGCGCCACCGCGGTGGGGACGTGCGCGGCCTTCACCACCTCGGCCACCTCGTCGGGCGGAAGCGCATCCGCGGCGGCGCCCAGCGACTTCACCCCGCGCAGCGAGTGCATGCACGCGTAGGGGAACGCCACGGTCCAGCCCACGATCTCGCGCACCAGCGCGTCGTCGGAGATGAGCGCGCGGCTGGCGCGGGCCAGGTTGCGCGTCTCATTGACAATGCCACCCCAGAGCTTCCGGCCTTCCCAGAAGCGGTCGTAGGAGGCGTTGGTGCGGAACACCAGCAGCAGGCCCAGCGCCAGGCCCACCAGGGAGTGCAGCGTGGCGGGGAATGCCACCGGGGTGACCTTGAGGTGGACCCACGTCACGGCCGCGGACCACGCCACGCACGCCATCACGCGCGCAGCAATGTCCGCGACCATGGAGCCCTTCACGTCCCACAGGTGCTCGCGCCAGTTGTGTGCGTCGTATTGGATCATGGCGTTGCGCCGTCACGGTGGCGCCGCGCCTATCTCCCACGACGTTGCATTGCGCCGCAACCGCCGGAATTCCCCGGTCACTTGCGGATGAAGCGCAGGGTGATGCTCTGCAGGCCGCCCTCCGGGCCATAGACCAGCTGGCCGTCCAGCAGCTCGTCGGGACGGGGGCGGATGTTGACGCCGTTGAGGATCACCGCGTTGAACCCGGGGTCCACGTCCTCCACCAGCACGAACACGCCGTCGTCCTGCAGGTCACGTCGGCTGGCGGAACAGGCGCCGGTGCCGAACGTGGGCGCAAAGCTCTCCACCTCAGTGGTGACCGTGGGCGGACGGCCGGGGCAGGTCAGCGTGACCTTCACGTCGGGAGGGGAGCCGTCCGGGTCCCAGGGCAACCCGTTGTCGTCGGGAGCCACCGCCGCGGACACCACCTGCACCTCGTAGTACTGGCCGCCCTCCTCGCCCGGGCCCATGCATCCCGCCACGCCGCACAGGAGCCACGCCAAGCCCATCCCGCGTCTCATGTCCGCCTCCGCGCTCGCCATCTCCACGACGGGCGGACCGCCCGAGCGCCTCTCCGCCCGCGTCTTTGTACGGACCACGCCCGGGTGCGGCAGCCCGGCGTCACGGCGTGGGCGGCCCCACGATCCCCACGCGGTTCATGCGCTCGTGCACCTCCAGGCGCAGCGCGCCCAGTGCCCCGTCCAACGCCACGCGTTGCCGCTCCCAGTCCGCCTCGTCGGCACCCTGCAGGCGACCCATCAGGACGCGGATGCGGTCGCACTGCCCGCGCAGCTCCGCCACGTCATCCTGCGTCACCGTCCGCGTCGTAGGTGGCATCTGCAACGCTGCGGTCTGCACGTGCGCTATCAACGTCTCCAGCGCGGCCAGCTGGGCCTGCACGTCCTGCAGATACGCCCGTCGCGATTCCGGTGTGGCCTCACCCAGCGTGCTCCCGGCGTGCTCTTCCGGCGGCGCGCCCAGCCCCGTCGCGGACACCAGCCACGTTGCCAAGAGCATCACCCGGGAGGCCTTCCCTGGGACCATGACCGCACCTCGTGCCCCCACGTGTCCCGCGGATGTAACCGCGCCCCGCCGTGGCGGCTGCGTTCGGGGCAGAGCCCGAGGGGGGCGAGCACGTTGCGCGGTGAGGGGGGCCGGCGGTAGATGCGCCATCCTCCTGGGACGGATGACGTCCTGCTCTTGAGGTCCCGACCATGTTTCGCCGTGCCGGTGTTGCTGGATTGTTCGCGCTCTCGCTCCTCCTCGGCTGCCCCAACCAGGGCGCTTCCGGTGGCGGTGCCGCCGCGGGTGGTGGCGGTGTCAAGATGGTGACGCAGAAGAGCGGCACGCCCGTGGCCAACGTGGGCGAGAGCGTCATCACCGTCGAGGAGCTGGAGGAGAAGATCAACGCGCAGGGGCCGTTTGCCCGCCCGCGCTTCCAGGACGTGGCCAAGCGTCGGGAGTTCCTGGAGGGGCTCATCCGCCAGGAGGTGCTTGCACAGGAGGCGGTGCGTCGTGGCTATGACAAGGACCCCGAGGTGCAGGACGCCCTCAAGAAGGTCATGGTCCAGAAGCTGACCCGCCTGGAATACGACAGCCAGGTCAAGCAGGAGGACATCAAGCCCGAGGACGTCAAGAAGTACTACGACGAGCATCCCGACGAGTTCCACAAGCCCGAGATGGCGCGCTGCAGCGCGGTGATCGTGGCCAACAAGGACGGCGGGAAGAAGAAGGCAGAGACCGCGCTGAAGGCGGTGAAGGACGCCGCGGCCAAGAAGCCGGAGCCCGGCAAGCCCATCAGCCCGGACCCCTTCCGTGACGTCGTCATGGCGCACAGCGAGGACGCCGAGAGCAAGGCCCTGGGCGGTGACCTCAAGTACCTCACGCGCAAGGAGATGGAGGAGAAGCACGGGACTCCGGTGGCGGAGGCGTGCTTCACCCTGGCCAACGTCAACGACCTGTCCGGCGTCGTCGAGGGCAAGCAGGGCTTCTACGTGCTCAAGAGCACCGGCAAGCGCAAGCCCATTGACCGCACGCTGGAGCAGGTGGAGACGCAGATCCGCAACCGGCTGTTCCGGGAGCGTCGCACCGAGTCGTTCAACAAGTTCGTGGAGGACCTGAAGAACAAGGCCACCGTGAAGGTTGACGACGCCAAGCTGGCCGCCATGAAGATTGCCGGCGGTCCCGCTCCCTCCGCGCAGATGCCGCCGCCGCACAGCAACGCACCCGCCCTCGGCGAGCCGACGGAAGGGGAAGAGGGCAAAGACCCGCATGGTCACTGAGCTCCGCCTCCGCGCGACCCTCACGGGCACCGCCCTCCTGCTCAGCCTGGCCACGCTCACCGCGTGTCCCCGGGCGCCGCAGGCGCGGGACAGCGCGCGGGCGGTGGCGGTGGTGAACGGGCATCCCATCCCCGCCGTGGAGCTGCGTCGGGAGCTGTGGCGCCTGCATGGTCGCCCCGAGGCGGTGGACGCGGCGCGGGTGCCGCTGGCGGAAGCGCTGCTGGAGCAGATGGTGGACCAGGCGCTCCTGCTCCAGGCCGCGCAGAAGGCGGGCGTGGAGGTCTCCCCGCGGGAGTTGGAAGCGGCGTGGGAGGCGGCGCAGGCGGGCTACCGCAAGCATGACTTCATGGCCACGCTCTACGCGCAGATGCTCACCCCGGAGCTGATGCGCAAGCGCCTGCACGAGCAGCTGCTGATCGAGGAGTTCCTCAAGGCCCGCGCCCGCGAGCTGCCCCGCATCTCCGACGAGCAGGTGGCGCGCCACTACCAGGAGAACCAGGCCCGCTACAAAATGCCCGCGCAGGTCCGCGCCCGGCAGGTGGTGGTGCGCACCGCCGAGGAAGCCGCGCTCATCAAGAAGCGCCTGGACCGTGGTGAGGACTTCGAGAAGGTGGCGCGCGAGCACAGCGTCGCACCCGAGCGTGAGCGCGGCGGCGACCTGGGCTTCTTTGCACAAGGCGTGATGCCGGAAGTTTTCGACAAGGTCTGCTTCACCCTGGAGCCCGGCCAGATCTCCGACGTGGTGCCGAGCGAGTACGGCCATCACGTCTTCCAGGTGACCGAGCGCCGGCCCGAGCAGAGCCAGCCGCTGGAGGCGGTGGGCGGGGACATCCGCGACGCGCTCCGTCAGAGGCAGGTGGAGGAGGCCGAGGCCCGGCTGCTGCAGGAGCTGCGGACCAAGGCCACCCTGGTGAAGGACCGGGATGCGTTGTTGTGGGCTGCGGACGCCGTGGCGGCGCCGGATGGAGGAGTGTGATGCGCGCGGCGTTGGCGGTGGTGTTGTTCCTTTCCACGTCGGGCGTGCGGGCCGTGGAGCCCACCGCGCCGGGCTACCGCGAGGTGGAGCGCGTGGTGGCGGTGGTCAATGACGACGTGGTTCTGCTCAGCGAGGTGGAGGAGCAGCTGGTTCCCCTGCTGGGGACCCTGCCGCCCTCGTTGAAGGACCAGGAGCGCCAGAAGCGCGTGGCGGAGATGCGCAAGGACATCCTGGAGGGACTCATTGCGGACCGGCTGTTGCAGCAGCAGGTGGAGGAGCTGCAGGTCGACGTCACCAGCGACGAGATTGACCGCGCCATCCAGGAGGTGAAGAACCAGAACCGGCTGGATGACGAGGGGCTGAAGCAGGCGCTGGCGCAGCAGGGCATGACCATGAACAGCTACCGCGAGACCATGCGCAAGCAGATGTTGAAGGCCAAGATCATCAACCTCAAGGTGCGCAGCAAGCTCTCCCTCACCGACAAGGACATCGAGAGCGCGGTGGCTCGTCGGGCGCGGCTGCAGAAGGAGGAGTTCAAGGTCCACGCGCGTCACGCGTTGTTCGCCGTGCCCGAGGGCGCACCCGCGGAGCAGGAGGCGCAGCAGAAGGCGCGCGCGGAGGAGCTGCTGAAGCGCGCCAAGGCGGGAGAGGACTTCCCCACGCTGGTGCGCACGCTCTCCGACCCGGCCACCGCCAGCAACGGAGGTGACCTGGGCTTCTTCAAGCGTGGTGACATCATGCCCGCGTTCGAGCAGGCCGCGTTCAGCACCCCGCCGGGAGAGGTCACCGGGCCGGTGCGCACGCCGCTGGGCTGGCACGTGATCCAGGTGGTGGAGCGCAAGAGCCTGGAGACGCGCAGCAAGGACCAGATCCGCGATGACCTGCGTGAGCAGCTGATCAACGAGGAGCTGGAGCGCGCGTTCAAGCGCTACATCAGTGAGCTGCGCAAGGACGCCCACGTCGAGGTGCGGTTGTAGCGCCTGCGCGACGGAGCTTGTTCACGCTGGCCTGAAACCACCGCCACGACGGGGTTCACCGCCTGCACCGTCAGAACGCCGGTCAGTTCCTCTGGCACACGAACGGCTCGTGCTCGAAGGCCACGTCGACAGCGCGGGTCACGCCGGCCCTCCCCTGAAAGCGCAGCGTCCAGATTCCCGGGTCCAGGCGGGGCACGGTGCAGTCTGCCGTGGCCAAGGGGCAATACGCGGTGATGCCGCACTCCTGCACCACGCGCCCGCGCACGGTGAAAGTCAGCGTCTGGTCTTCCTGGACGTGCTCGCATTCCACGTCGTCCAGTTCCCCCGCCACCTCCAACGTGACCGGCACCACGAAGGCAGTCTGGGCGCGGACGCGCTCGGGTGCGCAGACGTCGCGCACGTCCAGGGCCTTCCGGTCGTCACATCCGCAGGCCAGGACCGCCGCGGTGACCAGGAGCGCCATTCTCCGTGCGTTCATGTTCCCTCCGTGACGAGGACAAGGGATGGTGCTGCGGCCTCACCGCGTTGTCATGTGGCTACGGCGCGGACTCCGCCGAGGCGGGCTGCGGCACCCTCACCGGTGTCACCGGCGTGAGGATGGCGCGCGCGCCCAACAGCATCAGCCCACCGGCCAGCATCAGCAGCACCACCGCCACCGCACCGTTGATGAGCTGCACACCGGTGGCCTGTCCGTCGGAGAAGAAGGCGCCCTGGATCTGCATGACCAGCGCACTGCACGTGATGACGGAGACGAACACCGCGGGCCACAGCGTGTACCAGTAACGCTTCCCCGCCTTCTTGAGCCAGACGGTGATGCCAATGAGGGAGAGCGCCGCCAGCAGCTGGTTGCTCGTCCCGAACAGCGTCCAGAACGCGGCCCACGCGCCCTTGCCCGCCATCAGCACGAACACGAGCGGCACAGCGCAGGTGATTCCCGTTGCCACCACCGCCGCCACGCGGCCCTGCCACCCGAACAGCTCCTGGATGATGTAGCGACCCAGGCGCGTGGAGACGTCCAGCGTGTCGAACACGAAGGTGGAGAACGCCATGGCGCCGAACGTGGTGGCGAACAGCAGGTGCTCCTCTCCAATGACGACGGTGAGGAACCGGCCCAGCCCGTTGCCATAGATTGCGCCGGGCGCCTTGCCGGTGATGTCCGCGTTGCTGGCGATCATGATCGTGGCCAACGCAATCAACGCCACGAATCCCTCGAGCAGCATCGCGCCGTAGCCGACGGGATGACAGTGATCCTCGCGGTCAATCTGCTTGCTGGTGGTCCCCGAGCAGACCAGGCCGTGGAACCCGGAGCACGCGCCGCACGCGATGGTGACGAAGAGGAACGGGAACAAGGGAATCTTGCCGCCGCCCGCGCTCCATCCCTTGAACGGCTCCTGCGCCACGTCAAAGCCGCCAAAGAAGATGCCCACCACACCCACGCCCAGCGCCAGGTACAACACGAACCCGCCGAGATAGCCGCGTGGCTGCAACAGCGCCCACACCGGCGTCAACGACGCCACGAAACAGTAGCCGAGGATGATGAACGCCCAGACCTTGGCGTCCAGCACCAGCCACGTCGAGACCTGCGTGCCCAGCCACACCACCAGCAACGTGGCGGGGACGAAGATGGCCGTCTGCAGCCACAGCGGCGGCTTGAGGAAGCGCTCCACCAGGCCCATCGCCACGGCGAGCAGCAGGTACATGATCGAGGCTGCGGCCACGGCGCCGCCGGGATTGAAGCGGAACTCCAGGCCCTTCATCTCGGCGTCGCCGCTGACGAAGGTGGCCGCGGTGACGTCGGTGAACGCCACGATCACGTAGATGAGCGCCACCCAGATGAACGCAAGCATGGCCATGCCGGCGTTGGGCCCCAGCGCGCTCTTGATGACCTCCGCAATGGACCGCCCCTCGTGCCGCACGGAGGCCACCAGCGTGCTCATGTCATGCACGGCGCCAATGAAGACCACGCCCAGACCAATCCACAGGATGGCGGGCAACCACCCGAACTGCTGGCAGGCCAGGATGGGGCCGGCAATGGGGCCCGCGGCGGCAATGGCGGAGAAGTGTTGTCCCAGCAGGTAGAACGGCTTGGTGGGAACAAAGTCCACGCCGTCGGCGCGGGAGTGGGCGGGCGTGGTGGCAACAGGGTCCAGGTTGTACTGGCGCGCCACGAATCCGCCGTAGAAGCGGTAGCCCAGCGCAAGCACCGCAAGCACGACGACGGCAAGCAGCGGGAGGCTCATGAGCGCCTGCTATGGACGGCCATCACACAGGTGTCAACCCGCTCAGGGCAGGTCCACCCGACGGACGCGGTTGTTGCCGGTGTCGGCCACCACCAGGTCACCCGTGCTCAGCACCGCCACGCCCTCCGGGCTGTCAAAACGCGCACCCGCGCCGGTGCCGTCGGAGGTGCCGGATTGCGCGGTGGCGCCGGCCACGGTGCTCACGGTTCCGTCCGGGGTGATCTTGCGGATGAGGTGGTTCAGCGTGTCGGCCACGTACACGTTTCCGTCCGCGTCCACGGCCACGCCACGTGGGAACCGGAAGGCCGCCTCGGCCCCGACGCCGTCGCAGCTCCCCGGCTCACCGCTGCCCGCCAGCGTGCTGACCTGTCCGTTGGCGGCCAGCTTGCGGATGAGGTGGTTGTCCGTGTCGGCGATGTAGATGTTGCCCGCTCCGTCGGCGGCCACTCCTCCGGGAGCATTGAAGCGCGCGGTGGGCGCGGAACCGTCGGCGTGACCGGCGGTGCTGCCCGCGGCGGTGCCCACCACGCCGTCGGCGTCGATGCTGCGGATCTTCGCGTTGTCGGTGTCCGCCACGATGACGCGTCCGCGTGAGTCCACCGCCGCGCTCGAGGGCAGGGCGAACAGCGCCTCCGCGCCCGGCCCGTTGTTGAAGCCGCGCACGCTGCCGGCCAGCGTCGTCACCTCGGCGGCGGGGGTGATCTTGCGGATGCGTTGGTTGGCGGTGTCGGCCACGTAGACGGTGCCGTCGGGGCCCACGCCCAGCCCAAAGGGAGAGTGGAAGCGCGCCTCCGCGCCGGTGCCGTTGGCGGTGCCCGCGCCGCTGCCCGCGAACGTCGTCACCATGCCGGCCAGCGTCACCTTGCGGATGCGGTTGTTGGCGGTGTCGGCCACGTAGATGACGTCGCTGGGGCCCACCGCCACGCCGCCGGGCAGGCTGAAGCGTGCGCTGTTTCCCTGGCCGTCGGAGGAGCCTTCCGCGTCGTTGCCGGCCAGCGTGGTGACCACTCCGGGCTCGGTGCCGTCGCTGTTGCGCTCACAAGCGGGAACGCCCGCGTCCTGACCGGGGAGGAGGGGGAGCTGGGTGCAGGCGCTGGCGCCTACCCACAGCAAGAAGGTCGCCGCTCGTCGGTGCATGGCGCGCGGGTGTAGCACATCCCGGTGCGTGGCGTTCACTTCTCCTGGCGCAGCGACTGCAGCGCGTCGCGGATGTCGTCCTCGTCAACGGTGCCGTTGGCGGTCCAGCGTACCTTGCCCGCTCCGTCGATGAGGAAGCTCGTGGGCACGGCGCTGACCTGCCAGCGTTGCGCGGTGGCGTCGTCGGCCACCCAGACCGGGTAGCGGATGCCCAGGCGTTGCGCGCCCGTCTTGGCCTCCTGCGGACCGCCGGACATCACCATCACCCCCACGATGTTGACCTCCTTGCCCAGCGCCTCGTGCGCGCGGTTCAGCTCGGGAATCTCGCTCACGCACGGACCGCACCAGGTGGCCCAGAAGTTCAGCAGCAGCGGTCGACCGCGGTAGGGCGCCAGGTCCACCGGGTCCCCGGCGGTATCCCAGATGCTGAGCGGCGGCGCGGTGGTCCCGGTGGGCAGCGTCTGCGTTCCCTGAGAGGCCATGATGGCCACCATCAGCAGGGCCCCGCCCAGCACGACGTACCGCACCATGCGTTCCCAGAAGCTGGCCTTGTCCTCTTGCTGCGCGGTCTCGTCCTGCATGCGGCTCCCTTCACGGTCCGGCCCGACTGTAACAAGGGCACGGCCGCCAGGCAGCTTGTCCCCTCCGGTCGCTTGATGTGCGTGCCACTGCCCTGTCATACCGGCGTGGTGACGAGGGGACTCACGCTGGTGTTGCTGGGGGGACTGCTCCAACTGGGCTGCGCCCGGGAGGAGGGCGGCTCGGCGTTGGAGGCGGTGCGTCGTGCCGGCGTGTTGCGTTGGGGCGTGGACATCCAGGGCGGTGAGCCATACGCGTTCGAGGATCCCGAGCAGCCGGGAAAGCTCATCGGCTTCGAGGTGGAGATTGCCGACGCCATTGCCCGCGAGCTCGGCGTGCGTGCGGAACCGGTGCAGAATGACTGGTCCAATCTCATTCCATCGCTGGAGCGCGGCACTTTCGACATCGCGCTCAATGGCCTGGAGGTCACACCGTCACGCGCCGGTCGGGTGCGTTTCTCCCGGCCGTACTACGTCTTCGCGCTGGTGCTGACGGCGCGGGAGGGTGACGCGCGCGTCGTCGACCTGGCGTCCCTCAAGGGCCATCGCGTGGGCACGCTGGCCAACTCGCTGGCGTGGGAGACGCTGTTGCAGGTGGGCGCGGAGGCGGTTCCCTACGAGGGCGTGCGTGAGCCGTACCTGGACCTTGCGGCCGGACGCACCGACGCGGTGCTGATGGATGACATGATCGCCAGCCGCTACGGCGCGGATGTTCCGGGGCTGCGCACCGTCGGAGAGGTGGGGGAGGGCCGCTACGCCATCGCGGTGCGACCGGCGGACAACGACCTCGCCGTCGCCGTCGACGACGCGCTCGGCAAGCTGCTGCAGAGCGGTGAGCTGCGGAAGATCCTCGCGCGCTGGAAGCTCGACAACGCCCGCCAGGAGAAGCTCTCGCACGACGTCGACACCGGCGCGCCCTCGTCACAGCGCGCGCTTTCCGGCGGGCACGTGCTGCTCTTCCTGCAGGCAGCGGGGATGACGTTGCTGGTGAGCACGGCGGCCATGCTGCTCGCCTCGCTGCTGGGCCTGGTGCTGGCCATTCTCCGACGACACGGTCCGGGCGCCGTGTCCGCCCTGTGTGTCATCTACGTCGAGCTGTTCCGGGGGACGCCGCTGCTGCTCCAGCTCTACGTGCTCTACTACGGGCTCGCTGGCGTGCTGGACCTTGGCCCGGTGACGGCGTCGGTGCTGGGGCTGGGGCTCAACTACGCGGCGTACGAGGCGGAGGTGTACCGCGCGGCCATGACGTCGGTGCCGCGGGGGCAGATGGAGGCCGCGCTCTCGCTGGGCATGACCACGCCGCTGGCGCTGCGACGCATCATCCTCCCCCAGGCCTTGCGCACCGCGCTCCCCGGCGTCACCAACGACTTCATTGCGCTCCTCAAGGACAGCTCGCTGGTGAGCGTGCTCACGGTGGTGGAGCTGACCAAGCGCATGACCATCACCGCGGTGGATGTGCGCTCGTGGTTCTTGCCGGGACTGCTGTGCGCTGCCATGTATCTGGCCATGAGCCTGCCGTTGTCGCGTTGGGCGCGCCACCTGGAATCCCGACTGGTGCGCGCATGATCGAGGTGCAGAGCCTGACCAAGAACTTCGGCGGGCGGGCCATCCTGCGCGGCGTCTCCTTGCGTGTGTCGCCGGGTGAGGCTGTGGCGCTGATTGGTCCCTCCGGCGGCGGGAAGAGCACGTTGTTGCGCTGTCTCAACGGCCTGGAGTCCTTCGACGCGGGCCAGGTGCGCATTGCGGATCACCAGCTCCACGGCGGAGTCACACCAGCTCCGCGTGCGCTGCGGCCGCTGCGTCAGCAGGTGGGCATGGTCTTCCAGCAGTTCCACCTGTTCGGTCACCGCACCGCGCGCGACAACGTCACGGAAGCGCTCATCCACGTGCGGGGCGAGGAGACCTCCCGCGCCAACGCGCGTGCCCTCGAGGTGCTGACGCGGGTGGGCCTGGCGCACCGTCTGGATGCGTACCCGCACGAGCTCAGTGGCGGCGAGCAGCAGCGGGTGGCGTTGGCGCGGGCGTTGGCCATGGAGCCGCGCGTGCTCCTGATGGATGAGCCCACCAGCGCGTTGGACCCGGAGCGCGTTTCCGACGTGGTGGAGCTGCTGCGCGGCCTGCGCGACGGCGGGCTGACCCTGGTGATGGTGACGCACGAGATGAAGGTGGTGCGCAAGCTGGCCACGCGCACGGTGGTGCTGCACGGCGGGGAGCTGATCGAGCAGGGCGCGCCGGAAGAGGTGCTGGAGCGTCCCCGCGACCCGCGCACGCGCGCCTTCCTCGCGCTGGCGTGAGCAATTGAGGTCGCTGCATCCGCGTGCCTACCATGGGCGTCCCTGGAGGAGCGGAGCATGCGGAACGCGGTGATCCTGGCAACGCTGGTGTTGACGGCGTGTCCCAAGCCTTCGTCGCAGCCGGATGGTGGCGCGGAGGTGGTGACGTCGTGGGGGCCGGGGATGACGTTGGCCACGGCGCGGGAACCCAATGCACGCGGGCTGTTGGACCGTCGTGGGCTCATCCACGCGCACTCCTGGTACTCGCATGATGCGTGCGACAACCTGCCCCGCGACGACGCCGGTGTGCGCGACGCGGTCTGCTTCGAGGATTTCCGACGGGGTCTGTGCCAGTCCAAGCACGACTTCGTGATGCTGACGGACCACCGGGACATGTTCAACGACGTGGAATACCCGGACGCGCTGCTCTACCGGCCGGAGCGCGGCGACCGTCTCGTCGAGCGCAATGGCTCCCCCGTGGCCAGCTGGGCCGCGTGCCCCGACGAGGACACCACCGCGCTCATCATGGCGGGCTGCGAGGCGGGGACCATGCCGGTGGGCCTGGAGCACCACGTGGCGGACACGCACGAGGAGCGCTCCAACATCTACGGCGGCGACTCCGCGAACGACATCCAGGCCTTGAAGGCCGCGGGCGCGGTGGCGTTGGTGGCGCACACGGAAGGCTGGACGGTGGAGCAGCTCACCGGGCTGCCCCTCGACGGATTCGAGATGTACAACCTGCACGCCAACACGCTGCGCGCCGCGGGTGAGGCCTTCGTGCTGTTGCAGCGTCTCTCCAACGGTGACCCGGGCATGCCGCACCCCGACCTCGCGGTGTTGCCGCTCATCGCGGAGGATCCGCGCTACCTGGAGACGTGGGGCACGGTGCTGGCGCGCGGCGCCCGTCGCGTGACGACGATGGGCACCGACTGCCACCGCAACACGTTCAAGCAGACCATGCAGGACGGTGAGCGCATCGACAGCTACCGCCGCATGATGATCTGGTTCTCCAACCACCTGCTCATCCGCCCGCGCTCCGACGGAACGTGGACCGACCTGGAACTGAAGGAGGCGTTGTCGTCGGGGCGGCTGTACGGCGCGTTCGAGTACCTGGGCTACCCGGTGGGCTTCGACTACCACGCGCTGGAGGGCGGCGAGCCGCGGGAGATGGGGGCGGAGGTCTCCCTGGCGCGCGGCGTGGAGCTGGTGGCGACGATGCCCAGCGTCGAGAAGCTGGACCCCAAGGTGGACGCGCCGGTGTTGACCATGCGTGTGCTGCGCGCGGTGGAGGGCGGTTGGGAAGAGGTGCACCGGAGCACCACCAACGTCTCCTTCGCCATCACCACGCCGGGCGCCTACCGCGCGGAAGTGCTGATGCAACCGCGCCACCTCGTCCCCTTCCTCGGTGACGACGCCGAGCTCTACCGCGACGAGCCCCGCGTGTGGATCTACTCCAACGCCATCTACGTGACGCCCTGACGTCCTCCGTGGCGCGCTACCCGTCGTCGCCACCACCCGCTTCCCCCGGCGGCCACCCCGGGAACTTCGCCTCCTTCGGAATCCCCGCCTCCTCGGCGTCCTCGGGGTAGTACACCTTCGCCAGGAACAGCCCCGTCGCCGGCGCGGTCCGACCCGCCTTGGTCCGGTCCCGCCCGCGCAGGATCTCCGCCACGCTCTCCACGCTGCGCTTCCCCAGCCCCACTTCCACCAGCGTCCCCACCATGATCCGCACCTGCGACCGCACGAACGCGTTGCCGCGGAACTCCACTTCCACGTCGTCACCCAGCCGCTTCACCGTGACGCGCCACAGGTACCGGTAGGCGTGCTCCGCCTGGCAGCCGCTGGCGCGGAACGCCTCGAAGTCCTGCTCACCCAGCAGGCACTGCGCCGCGCGCTCCATGGCTTCCACGTCGAGCGGCTGCTGCACGTGCCAGCGGTAGCGTCGGGTGAACACGGGCGGCGTGGGCAGGTTGTGGATGCGGTACACGTAGCGCTTTCCCACCGCCTCCCGTCGCGCATCCCAGTCCGCGGGCGCCTCCCGCAGCGCCGTGACGACGATCCCCTCCGCCATCAACGCGTTCATCCCGCGCCGCAGCTTGAAGAGCAGCTCGTCGGTGACCGGCACCGGCGCGGGGAAGCTGACCACCTGTCCTTCCGCGTGCACGCCCGCGTCCGTGCGTCCCGCCGCCGTCACCACCACGTCGTGGCGCAGCAGCACGCGCAGCGCCTTCTCCAGCTCCTCCTGGATCGTCGCCACGCCGGGCATGCGCTGCCAGCCGTGGAAGTCGGTGCCGTCGTACTGCACGGTGAGTCGGACGGACTGCGTCATGCTCAGGTCTGCAGCTCCATGAGCAACCGCGCCCGGATGCGCTCCCGCATGCGCACGTCGGGGCACGCCTCCAGCGCGCGCTGCCACGCGGCCGCCGCCCGTCGACGCAATCCCTCCTGCTCATAGAGCAGCGCCAGGTTCTTCAGCACCGGGTAGGAGTTGGGCGCGAACTGCAGCGCGCGTTCGTAGGCCACCATGGCGTGCTGGCGGTGTCCCTGGCGCGCGTATGCGTCGGCCTGGATGGCGTGCAGGCGCGCATCAAACGGGTCCAGCGTCAGTCCGTTGGCGCAGGCCAGGAGCGCGCCCGGCAGGTCCCCCATCTGCAGCAAGGTGTGGGCCTCGTCGCGGATTTCGCGTGAGAGGTCCGGCCGGGTCCCGGGCGCGCCGCCCGTCGTCGCGGAACGCGCTTCCAGCATGGTGCGCACGCGCTCCCGCAGGAACGCCACGTTGAACGGCTTCTCCAGGAACAGGTCCGCCCCGTACACGTCCTGGATGTCCCGCGCGTAGTCCCAGCCCTTGTAGATGGCGCTGACCATGATGACGACGATGTGCTGCCACGCCGGGCTCCGCTTCAACGCGCGACAGATCTCGAACCCGTGCACCTCCGGCAACATGGCATCCAGCACGATGAGCTGCGGTGCGAACACCTGGATCTGCGAGAGCGCTTCCTGCCCGGTCCCCGCCTCGGCCAGCGCGTAGCCGTCGGGGGAGAGCGCGCGGACCACCATGGCGCGCAGCTCCGGCACGTCGTCCACCACCAGCACGCGCGGCCGACTCCCGGCGGGCGGGACCTCCGCGGGCTTGGGCGGCGTCTTCCACGTGGGACCGTCCACCGGCAGCGGCTCCGGCCCCATGTCCACGTCAATCTCGACGGAGTCCTCCGCGCGCGGCGCGGGACGGATCAGCACCAGGTGACCACCGGGCGGCACGCGTGCGTCGGGGGAGATGGCCTCGCCTCGCAGCAGCTCCCCTTCGGTCTCCCGCAATTGACGCAGCCGGTCCTTCAGGCAGCTCTCCACCGCCACCAGCGCCACCACCTGGCGACCCGTGGCGAACTCCACCTCGGTGAGCAGCCGCGAGGAAGGTGGTCCGGTGAAGGCCACCTTGACGGTGAGCTCGTCGGCATCCACCGGCAACAGCCCCTCCGTCCGACACACCTCCGCCGGCACCAGCTCCACGTTCTTCCGCAAGAGCGCGCTCTCGCGCAGCACCAGCGCGGGCGTCCCCAGCTGCGCGGCCAGGGCCTCGGCCACCGCGCGCTCCGCCACCCCCAGTTTCTCGACGAGAATCCCGCCCAGCCGCGCCGGCTGTTCCCGCTGCAGCGCCAGCGCGTGGTCCCGCGTCTCCGCGGAGCACACGCCGCGGGCCACCAGCATCTCTCCGAGGCGCTCCCCCATCATCCACCTCGCCCCGGGGCCATCACCACGCCGGGGACAGCTTCATCACGGCTGCTCGCGGGCCAGCTCGGGCTGCCGCGCCACGCCCAGCACCACGCCGTGCAGCCCAAAGGCCACGCGCACCACCGCAAAGCCAAACAGCGCGTACCCGGTGGGCAGCCACATGGGCAGTCCCAGGATGTGCGGGTTGGGATAGCCCCACGCGCCCAGCGCCACCGGCAACGACTCACACACCGGCCCCACGATGCCGCTGATGGCCAGCATCAGACCCGCCTGCGGCGAGCGCGCCAGCACGAACGCGGCGGCCAGCATCACCGCCGTGCCGATCGTCGTCACCATGGGCTGGGAGGTGCCCAGCGCGCACAGCAGCGGGATCTCCGCGGCCAGGATGGCCAGGCCCAACCCCAGCTCCCAACCCGCGCGCATGCGGCTTTCCCCGTCGGGCGGGAGCAGCGCGTGGGTGAGGCGCACCAGGCACAGCGGGAACACGGGCCACAGCGCAAACACCCACGCCGGCAGCGTGCCGAACGAGGTGTGCGGGTAGGCCCACAGCCCGGTGGTGGTGGCAAAGAACTCCAGCGTGGGCCCGAAGACGATGCCCGAGACGGCGAGCAGCACGTCCTGCGGCGTGTGCCAGCGCCACAGCGCCAGCCCGCCCACCATGGCCATGGTGAGCGCGCAGATGGCCGGCGTGGGGAACGTCAGGCACACGCCACCCACCGCCAGCACGATGAGCAGGGCGATGTAGAGGATGTCGCCCGCTTGCTGCTTGTTACGCCACGCCGAGGTCAACGCCATGGGGAGTCTCCATTCAAGGCCATCTAGGACGCGCGGCCTTGTAGCAGACGCCTGGGCGGGAATGAAACGCTCCCACGGGGATCAGGAACCGCGCGGTGACGTCGGGACAACGCGAGCGTGGACGCGCTCTGAAGGTGACGCCGCGCACACCGGACCACGGTGGCGTGGGGGAACCTCGTCGGAAGCGGGGCGCTTCACGACGGAGACGACAGCTTGTGGGAAGGGAGAGGCCCCGGATTCAGCGGGGGCGCGGGCCGGAGATGGTGACCACCTCACCCGCCTCGACGTGCACGGAAGTGGAGACCTCCTCGGGACGCAGCGTGCTGGTGATTCCCTCGGGGTCTTCCTCGGCGGCGTTGGCCAGCTCGGCCAGGCGCTCGTCGGAGAACAGCGCGTTGGCGTCCAAGTGCAGCTTCACCACGCCGCCGCCCTGGTTCACCACCGGGTCCAGCTCGGTGCCCAGCGTGAAGGAGCCGTTGGTCACCATGACGAACGGGATGTAGCTGCGGCTGGGGAGCTGCCCGTCGGTGCGCAGGTTGGCCTGCAGACCCTGGTTGGCGGTGGCCATCTCGTCACGCGCGGGGGCGGTGTCCGGGACGGTGCCGTTGTCGGTGCGGGCCTTCTCGTCGGTGGGACGCACGCGCGCGGGCGCGGTGTCCGGCACGGTGCCCTCACACGCCAGCGCGTCATTGCCCACGCAGCCCCGACCCTCCGAGAGCGCCTGGCCCTCCGAGCCCAGCCCGTGCGCCTTGCGGCCTTCCACGGCGATGAAGCCACGCACCACGGTGGAGGCGTTGCGCAGCAGGGACACGTCGAATCCGCGCGCGCGGCTCTCCTCGCGCAGGCTCTCCTCGGTGGCGAACAGCGGGCCCACGTCCAGGGCCAGGTCCGTGTATTCGGCGTCGGCGGGAGCCCAGATGCGGCTCAACCCCGACTCCCCGGCCGCCGGGCTGTAGCGCAGCAGGTAGCGACCGCTGCTGCTCACCTGGCGATCACGACCGGAGGTGTCACGAATACGCACACTGCGTGCGTTCAGCAGCACCTCATCCACGAACACCGTGCCGTGGCTGCGCTGGTCCAGCTCCTCCAGCCCGTCCACTTCCACCGCCGGGATCAGCGCGATCTCTCCCGCGCGCCCGCCCGCAAGCTCCGCCGCGGAGGTCCGATCCACGGCCTCCGTGCCGCAGCCCAGCGCGGCCACCGCGGCCGCCAACAGAAGATACCTGCTTGTATTCATTGAGGATTTCATGGTGAACGCCAAAGTCTGGAGAACAAGGGGGGCACCCTGCGCGGGCGGAACCTGCATCATGGCCGGGCGGGATGGCAAGCACAAGGCGGCGGCCGTGTCATGGCTGGTGTTCATGGCGCGCCTCCTTCCGTGGCCCGGTAGCGGTCCTTCACGGCTCGCAGGGCAGGGTTGCCGTTGACAATCTGCGACAACCGCGGCCGCTTCATCTGCAAAAGGTCTGCCGCCCGCGTGATGTTCCCTTCGGTTTCCTCCAAGGCGCGGGCAATGGCTTCAAACTCGATCTGTTTCTTCAGCGCGCCCAGGGGTACGCCGCCCTGGCTGACCGCTTCGGCCACCGCGGCGGGGGCGGGCAGGGTGTTTTGCGGGGCGCTGGCGCGCGGCTTGGCGGTGAACTCGCGGAACTCCTTGAGGTGCTCGGTGCCAATGGCGTCTCCGTCGGCAAACAGCACCAGCGACCGGACGGTGTTCTCCAGCTCGCGGATGTTGCCGGGCCAGTCATAGCGGGCCAGGGCCTCCATGGCCGGGGCGGTGACCTCCGGCGGCTGCCGACCCAGCTCGGTGCTGGCGTTGCGCACCACGTGCTGGACCAACGCGGGAACGTCCGCACGACGCTCCCGCAGGCTCGGCAGCTCCACCACCACGCCCTTGAGCCGGTAGTAGAGGTCCTCGCGGAAGGTACCGGCCTTCACCATGGCTTCCAGGTTGCGGTTGGTGGCGCAGATGACGCGACAGTCCACCTTCAGCGGCGTGGAACCGCCCACGCGCTCGAACACGCGCTCCTGCAAGACGCGCAGCAGGCTCACCTGGGTCTTGGGGCTGATGTCGCCAATCTCGTCGAGGAAGATGGTGCCGCCGCGCGCCAGCTCGAAGCGGCCCACCTTGCGCGCGTGGGCGCCGGTGAACGCGCCCTTCTCGTGACCAAACAGCTCGCTGAGCAGCAAGGTCTCGACGAGCGCCGCGCAGTTCACTTTGATGAACGGGCCGCCGGCCTTGGGGCTCAGCGCGTGGATGGCGTTGGCCACCAGCTCCTTGCCGGTGCCGCTCTCTCCGCGGATGAGCACGGTGTTGGTGGAGCCCTGCAGGCGGTCCAGTCGGGCGAACACGCGCAGCAGCGAGGGGCTGGAGCCCACCATGGCGCGGTAGCGGTCATTCCACAGCTCGCTGCGGCCGCCCACCACGTCGGAAGCAGGCTCCGCGGGGGTGTTCTCCACCACGGCCACCGTCGGGGCGCCGCCGCGCGGCTCGGTGCGGGCGGTGCTGGTGGCGGGGCCCAACACGGCCACGCGGGAGCGGACGTAGCCGTCGCGCAGCGCGGGGGGCAGCTCTGCGGCAACCTTGTGGAGCTGGTCGCGGGCCGCGCCGAGGAGCTTGTCCGACCGACGCGTGTCACCCCGCGCGCCCCACAGCTCCGCCTCCACCCACGCCACCATGGCCAGCGCCTCGGGGTCGGCGGGGTTGCTCACCAGCTCGCGCGCCTCGTCGACGAGGTTCTGCACCCGCTGCAGCGCATCCGCCGCCGCCAGCCCGCCGCTGATGAGCACGCGCGCCTGGGCCAGCGCGGCCTCGGAGCGGAGGCGCGGGTGGTCCAGGTCGGTGCGACACGCGGTGAGATGGCTGAGCGCCTCCTCCGCCGACGAGATCTGTCGCGCCTTCAGCGCCGCCTGCGCGCTGCGCAGCCACTGCTCCGCCGCGCGACCACGCTGGCCGTTCTCGAGATAACGCGCGCGCGCCTCGCCGTAGCCCAAGAGCGCCTTGTCGGGCTCGCCGCGGGCCATGGCCAGGTCGGCCTCCAGCGCGCACAGGTAGGCGGCCTGGGTTCGCAGCCCGCTCTGGTCGATCATGGTCTGCGCCCGACGGAGATGCTCCTCCGCCCCGGCCAGATCCCCGAGCACCAGCGACAGGTTGGCGACGTTGAGCGACGCGCGCACCACCTCGGCGCGGTTGCCGATCTTGGCGAACAACGCCAGCGACTCGTGGTGCAGGCGCAGGGCGGCGGCCAGGTCGCGCTGCTGGTGCTTGAGCGAGCCGAGGTTGAGGACGCAGAAGGCCTGGTTGGGCAGGTCGCTGGTCTCCTCCGCCAGCTTCAGCGCGCGACCCAGGTGCAGCTCCGCCTCCGCATACTGCCCACGACGGAAGTTCATCACGCCCAGGTTGATCTCCGCGCGGGCCACCTCCGCGGTGAGGCGCAGGGATTCGGCGCGGTGGCGGTTGTCGTGGAAGCGTGCGCTGGCCACCGTCCAGTCCTCGCGCGCCAGCGCCAGCTTGCCCAGCGTGTTGCCCAGGCGGATGCGCACCGTCTCCGGGAGGTCCTTCAGCTCCAGAGCTGCCTCGGCGCGGGCCTGGCTCTGCGCGTGGTCGCCGGAGACGTAGAGGGCCTCCGCCAGCGCGGCCAGCGTCAGACCCTGCTCCGCGATCCCCTCGGGGCGCTCCGCCAAGAGGTCCAGGGCGCGGTGCAGCGCGCGCACGGCCAGCGCGGGCCGGCCGGACGCCGCCAGCAACTCGCCGAGACGACGGTACGCGTTGGCGCGCTCCGCGCGGGGCAGGGTGCCCTTGTAGCGGCCGGCGTCGGTGAGCGCGGCCATGAGGTCACCGCGCAGCTCATGCAGCTCACTGAGGCGGGCCAGGATCGCCCGACGCTCCTCGGGACGCGTGGCCAGGGGCAGGGCCTGCAGGAGCAGGTCGGTGGCGGCGCCGTAGGCGTGCGTGACGGTGAGGCGCTCGGAGGCGGAGAGTGCGTAGGTCACGCCGCGCAGCGCGTCCCGGCCGGCCAGGAAGTGACGCGCCAGCAGCTGGTCGCCGCCCTCCAGCATGGCGGTGCCCTTGAGCTCCAGGTGCTCACCAAAGGCCTGGTGCAGTCGCGCCTGCCCGTCCGACGAGAGCAGGCCCAACAGACGCTGCGCGTGGGCGGAACGGGACAGGCTGAAGAGCAGCGCGCCGTTGGCCGCCCGACGCGTCACCATCCCGTCGGTGACCATGGCGTGCAGCACGGGAGCCAGGGAGAGCGCGGGCTGGCCGGTCATGGCGCTGAGCGCGTCGACGCCGACGGGAGTGGCCGCCACCGCCAACGCCTCCGCCACCGCGCGCGCCAGCGTGCCCAGCTTCTCCAGCCGGCCGGTGAGCAGCGCGCCCACGTCGAGGGGGACCGCGCCCAGCAGCTCGTCGATGTCCTCAGGACGGCCGCCCGACGCCGTCAGCAGGCGATCCATGGCGCTGGAGTTGCGCAGGAAGCGCAAGAGCCCCTCGCGGTCCAGGCCGCCCACCCGCACCACGTGCACGTGGCCCGCGGCGGAGAGGTCCGCCACCAGCGTGCCCACGTGGTCTTCCTCGGAGACGCTCAGCACCAGCGCGCCGCCCACGCGGGAGCGCTCGTCGTGCACGTGCAGGCCCAGGTAGCGACACAACGCACGCGTGTCCTCGTCGGAGCTCTGCAGCTCGTCGAGGATGATGGTGGCGCCGGTCTGGGTCTGGACGTCGCGCACCAGGGCCAGCGAGGCCTCATGGAAGGCCAGGCGGCTCGCCACCGCGGGCGCCGCGTCGGGGGCCATGAGCTGGCTGGGATCCAACACCGCCAACGCACCCTGGTGTCGTGCGCGGACCTGGGGGCCCAGGCCCATGGTGTCCAGGTGGCTCAGCGCTTCGCGCAAGGCGTCGGCCAGGGCGGCGTAGGGACGGTGCTGCCCCGCCGCGCTCCCCACGAACACCGGCCCCCGACCCAACCGCACCAGCGCCTGGCGCAACCCCGACAGCAGCTGTCGCTTGCCCACCCCGCGCGG
>JBFMGU010000016.1:0-69519 GCA_040752415.1 Myxococcota bacterium | reverse complement strand
GAAGTTGGGCTTCTTGCCCTCCAGCCGGTCCTCCTTGGGCCGCGCGGGTGCCTGTGGCGCTCCGGCCGGGGAGGCGGCCGCCGCGGGGGCCTTGGGAGCGCCCACGGCGGGCATGGCGGGCTTGGTCGCAGCGGGTTTGGCGGCCCCCGGAGCGGGGGATTGCCCCTGGGGGTTCTTCTGCGGCGGCTGCTGCGACATGGCCCGGAAGCTTACCCCCCAGGCCAGGGCGCGGGAAGCTTTGCGGCCCCCGCAGCCGGCCTCAGACCGGGTAGCGGTACCCGCCGTCCTCCAGGACCTGCTTGGCAATGGCCTCCAGGCCCTGGAAGTAGTTCACCGGCCGCACCACCGCGAACCGGGCGATGTTGCGGAACATGGTGTCCAGCTCGTCGTCCTCCGCCATGGAAGCGGACAGCTTGCGCGCGTTGGTGATGATGCGGTCGTACGCGTCGTGGACGAAGATGTTGGTCATGGTCCGCTGGATGGCGGTGCGGCTGACCCCGAAGTTCGCCGAGTTCTGCCCCGCGCGCTGCACCGCGCTGTCCATGGCGTAGAGGTCGATCATCAGGTCCGCCAGGCCCGCCAGCAGGTCCTGCCGCTCTTCCAGTTGCGTCATGTACTTGGCCGCCGCCACCGAGCAGACGTAGGCGATGATGCGCTTGGAGAGCTCCACGCAGCGACGCTCCCGACCCAGCCGGCTGCCGTCGAGCTGCATGGGGATGAGGTCCGGGTCGCGGATCTCCGCGTTGACCTGCTCCACGAACTGCATCAGCGGCAGCTGCCCCTTCACCGCGCGCTTGAGCGCCGTGCCGGGGATGAGCATGCGGTTGATCTCGTTGGTGCCCTCGAAGATGCGGTTGATGCGGGCATCCCGCGCCACGCGCTCAATGGGGAAGTGCTCCGTGTAGCCATAGCCGCCGAAGATCTGCAGACCCTCGTCGACCACGTACGCCAGCACCTCACTGCCAAAGACCTTCAGGATGGAGCACTCAATGGCGTACTCCTCCAGCGCCTTCTGCACGTGCAGGTCATAGCCGGTGCTGCTCTTGGGGACGGTGGCGATGTACGCGTCAATGAGGCCGCTGGTCCGGTAGGCCATGGACTCCGTGACGAAGATCTTCATGGCCATCTGACCCAGCTTCTGCCGGATCATGCCGAACTCGGCGATGGTCTTGCCGAACGCCTTGCGCTGCTTGGCGTAGTCCACGGCGAGCTTGAGGGTGTTCTTGGCGCCGCCCGCCGCACCCACGCCCAGCTTGAGCCGGCCGATGTTCAGGATGCCGAAGGCAATGCGGTGGCCCTTGCCAATCTCGCCCAGCACGCGGTCCTTGGGGATGCGCGCCTCCTCCAGGATGAGCTCGCAGGTGGAGGACCCGCGGATGCCCATCTTCTTCTCCTCGGGGCCAATGCGGACGCCGGGGTCGGTGCGCTCCACGATGAAGCCGGTGAAGGCCTCCCCGTTGATCTTGGCGAACACCACGAACACGTCGGCGAAGCCCGCGTTGGTGATCCACTGCTTGACGCCGTTGAGGACGTAGTGGTCGCCCTCCAGGCGCGCGGTGGTCTTGGCGGCCAGTGCGTCGGAGCCGCTGCCCGCCTCGGTGAGCGCGTACGCCGCCACCCACTCCGCGGTGGACAGCTTGGGCAGGTACTTCTGCTTCTGCTCCTCATTGCCAAAGAAGACGATGGGCAACGTGCCGATGCCGCAGTGCGCACCGACGGTGACACCCCAGGAGCCGTAGAACACCATGGCTTCCTGGGTGAGCAGGCTGGTGGTCTTGTCCAGGCCCAGCCCTTCGTACCGCTCCGGGATGTCCACGCTGAGCAGGCCCAGCTTGCCGGCCTTGTGCAGCAGGGAGCGCATCAGGCCGGGCTCCTTGTGCTCCAGGCGGTCCACCAGGGGCAGCACCTCATTGACCGTGAAGTCCATGGCGGTTTTGTGGAACTGCTGCTGCTCGTCGGTGAATTGCTCCGGCGTGAAGATGGACTCGCCACCCGGCTTGATGAGGAACTCGCCCCCCTTGGTCAGCTCGAACATTCGGGCATCTCCTTCGTGCGGGGCTCTCTAGCAGGGGATGACGCGCCGTGTCAGTCGGACTTGGGGCTGGCACGCCGAGGCGGGGACTTGGTAGCAGAGGGGCATGACGCTGAACCGCTCCTGGTGGCGTGCCGTCCTCACGCTTGCGCTGGTGGCCCTGGGGGGCGGGTGCACGCACTGGGTGGTGATCCGCAGCGTGCCGCCGGGCGCCAAGGCCAAGATCGACGGTGAGCCCATGGGGGAGACGCCGTTCTTCTTCGAGGAGACCACGGGCTGGTCCAAGGTCTACCGGCTGGAGCTGGAGAAGGAGGGCTATGAGCCGTTCATCCAGACGCTGCACCAGGATGACCTGAAGCTGCGCTACGCGTGCCCGGCGGTGTGCCTGGCTCCGCTCACGCTGGGGCTGTCCTGCACCGGGTGCCTGTTCAGCTACGGCCTGGAGGACGAATACGTCTTCGTGCTGGCGCCGCTGGACGGTCTGCCGCCGACGCCACCGGGCGGCACGCAGGGTCCGGAGGAGGCGCCCTCTCCGCCGGGTGATGTCCCGCCACGCGCCCCCGAGGTGAAGAAGGAAGAAGAGACCGAGGTGGTGCCCTTCTAGGGAAAGTTGACCTCCGCCGGATTCGGCTGGTCCGAGGCGTCGCCCTGGCCGAGCTGCCCGACGTCACCCGAGCCCCAGCAGTAGAGCGTTCCGCTGGCCACGGCGCAGGTGTGGGCCATGACGTTGTCCGGGGTCCCGCCCGTGGCGACGAGGGTCACCCCGCTGAGCGTGCCCGCGGGCGAGGGGAGGCGGTTGGTGCCCGCGGCGAAGGTGCGCTGGTTGTGGCTGTTGTCGCCCCAGCAGATGAGGTCCGAGGTGCGGGAGATGGCGCACACGTGCGTGGTCGCCGACGACACCTCGGTGAACTCGCCGGACACCAGGACGGGGATGACCGTGGCGCCCCCGTTGGAGCCCAGCTGGCCCACGTCGTTGGCGCCCCAGCAGCGCACCTCATTGCGCTGGCCCACCACGCAGCCGTGGCGTGAGCCCAGGGAGACCGCGCGGGCAGCCACGAGCGGCATGGCGGCGGGCTTGTTGGCGCCGCGGGTGTTGCCCCAACACTTCAGGAGCCCATCCGACGTCACCGCGCAGGTGCTGTTTCCGCCGGCCGAGAGGCCCACCACGTCGCCGGTGAGCTGGGCCTGGACTGGCGCGCCGGCCGTGGCCACGCCGCTGTTGCCCAGCTGTCCCTCCTCCGAGCGGCCCCAGCAATACACCTCCCCCAGGGTGTTGAGCGCGCAGGTGTGCGCGTCACCAGCGACGACGTGGACGGAGTAGCCGGGGACATCCACCGGGTCCGGGACGTACACGAATGGCCCTGCGTTTCCGGGGTCCGCCTGGCCCTCCTGGTTGTCTCCCCAGCACCTCACCTCGAGGTATGGCGTGGTGATGCCGCAGGTGTGGTTGCGCCCCGCCGTCACCACGATGAAGCCGAGGTTGGGATCCCCGGTCAGGAGCGTGGGCGAGGTGGCGGCGGGGACGTTCGCCGGCTGCCCGAGCTGGCCGTAGCCGTTGTCACCCCAGCAATAGACGCGGTCGTTGTCCTTGATCGCGCAGGTATGCGCGCCGCCCGCCGCCAGGCTGACCACGCCGGGGCCGTCGCACGCGTCCCCCAGGCCATCCGCGTCAACGTCCGACTGACGAGGGTTGAAGACTCCCGGGCAGCTGTCACAGCCGTCGAGGACACCATCCCCGTCGACGTCCTCGGCGCTCGCGCCGCCTGGGAGGGCCGGGCAGGGGTCGCAGCTGTCCCCCACGCCGTCGCCGTCGGTGTCGGTCTGGTCGGCGTTGGCGTTCTCGGGGCAGTTGTCACACGCGTCTCCCACGCCGTCCGCGTCGCCATCCGCTCCGTTGTCAACCGCGAGCCGACAGAGGTCGAGGTCGTCGGTGAAGCCGTCGCCGTCGTCGTCCGGATCACAGCCGTCGTTCTCAGTGTCGTTGTTGCTGTCCAGCGACGGATCCCCCAGGTGGGTTCCCGCGGTGCCAGGGCAGGGGTCGCAGGCGTCGCCCAGGGCGTCGTTGTCCTGGTTGGCCTGGTCGCCGTTGGCGTGGAACGGGCAGTTGTCCTGGCCGTCAGGCTCGCCATCGCTGTCGTCATCGTCGTCGCAGGCGTCGCCGGTCCCATCACCGTCGTTGTCGGCCTGGTCGGGGTTGAAATCGACGGGGCAGTTGTCGCACGTCTCGCCGTGGCCGTCGGAATCGCCGTCGGTGTCACTGGAGGTGCTGGGCACGTTGGGACAGAGGTCCTCCGCGCTGCCGGGTGCACCGATGTAGCCGGGCGGGAGACTTGGCTGCGTGAGACAGAACGTCTCCTCGGCGCCCGTGGTGAGACCGTCCTCGTCATTGTCCCGGTAGCCGGTCAGCGCGATTCCCACGCCCGGGTCACGCTCGTCGCAGTCGCCGCTGCGGGAATCCACGTCGGGGTCGGTGTCCGGCGTGGCGTTGCTGCAGTCCTCGTTGGCCGGGGCGGTGGTCTCGGGGGTGCCGGGGCTGATGGCCGCGTTGTTGTCGTTGCAGTCCTCCGGGATGGTTTGGAAGTCCACGGCGCCCACGGGCGGCTGCGGGCTGCAGGACAACGTGGCGACCGACCAGCCGTCGCCGTCGGCATCGATGAAGTACGTGGTGGGAACCGCGTTGTTGTCATCGTCGCAGTCCGGGCCGCCGGCACAACCGTCCCCGAAACCGTCCTCGTCCCCATCCACGCAACGGCCGCCGCTGGTGGAGCTCGACGACGAGCTGGAGGAGCCAGAGGTGCTGGTCGAGCCGGAAGAGCTGGTGGAGCTCGAGGAGCTGGAGGAGCTGGACGAAGAGCTGGAGCTGCTCAAGCTGGAGGAACTCGACGACGTTGCGGTGGAAGCGCTGATGGTCCCGGAGCTGCTGGAGGTGCTCGTGGAGCTGGTGGGACCGGAGCCCGATTGGGATGCGGACGAGCTGGACCTGAGCAACGACGAGGAGCTGGTGATGCCGGAGCTGGAGCCCGTGGACAACGATGAGGTGGACGAAAGCTCCGAAGACGAGCTGCTGATCACGCCGGAGGATGACGACGACGTGCCGGTGCTGGCCTCCGCCACGAGCGCACCCGCGTCCTGGCCCGGCGCCACGCAGTACCCGCCGACGCACTGGTGCGCGGGCGTGTCGCAGTCCTGCGCGGTCTCACAACGCGTGCTGAGGTTGCATCCCAGGTTGCCAAGCGTCCACAACGTCAACGCACCGAACGTCCACGCCATCCGACTCATTGGCATCCCCTCAGCGCAGCGCCACGCCGCCGCCCAGCATTCCGACGCTCACCACGCCACCCAACACGCCCAGCGTCACACCCGCCGCCAGCACCGTCCAGCCGGACAGGTACACCAGGAAGATCGCCAACCCGTTGTGGAACTGGAGCAGCGACTCGGGGCTGACGCGGGAGATGCCGAAGATCGTCGTGGACCCGGCGCCGCCGGCCAGGCCCACCAGGAGAAGGCCCGCGGACAGCGCCAGCCCCACGCCACCCGCCGCCATCAACGCCACGCCGGACAGCGCCGCGCCGCCTTCATCCGCGGGCACGGGTTGGGAGGTGGCCACGGGCGTGGTGGTTGCGGCAGGCGCGGCGGCAGGCGTGGCCACGACGGCAGGAGCGCCAGCAGCGTTGGGCAGGTCGCGGAGCAGCAGGTTGACGAAGTTCTCCATCTGCTGTCCGAGGACGAGCTCGTCCTTGCCGGGAACCACCTCGCTCACGGAGCCGGCGGTCTGCGCGTTGCGCGTGTTGATGAGCGAGGCATTGAAGATCCAGGCCTCACTGCCCAGCCGCCCGAGGGAGCCGATGATGAGGTAGTCCACGCCGAGCGCACCGGCGATCTCCGTGAGGCACGAGGTCTCCTCGCACTGCAGCAGCTGCTTCTGTTGCTCAAAGCCCAACAGCATCTCCAGGTCCTTGGCGGCCAGGACGCGGGAGAACACCTTCTTGTTGCGCACGCGGTTGACCAGGTTGCCGCCGAGCAGGTCCGCCACGTCGGGGGAGACGCCGGCCTTGGCTTCCAGTTTCAGCACCGCCACGGAGGGCCGCGTATCAACCTGCGCGGCGAGCGAAAGCCCAGCCAGGAGGACCACGCCCATCATCACGTCACCTCGAATCTGCGCTTTTCACGGCATTAGCACGCGCCGCGCGCCGCAAGCATGGGGGGCTCCGCGTGGAGCCAACCAGAGCCAAAAATTTCCGCGTGGCTCCAGCTGGCGCTAGAACTGAGCCAGCAACGCAGTCCCCCTTTTGCACATCTCCGCCAACCCCGACGGCGTGGCACGCGCCGCCTTGAGCCGAGGTCTACCCGATGAGCCCCTTCCAGCACCTGATGACCGGTTCCCTCCTCCTGCTTGCCCAGGCCACCGTCCTGCTCGGCGGCGCGGTGTACGTCTACGCGCGTCGTTTTGATGGCCTGCGCCGCGGTGCGCGCCAGGTGGAGGAGACGGTGCGTGCTGCCACCATCCCGCCGCCGGCGCGCAGCGTGGCGTGATTCACGGTCCGGTGAGCGTCAGGTTGAAGGTGGCGTCCGCGGCGGTCACGAAGGAGTCCGTGTAGATCTGACCGCGCACGTACACCGCGTCGTAGGTGGTGTTGGCGCCGTTGTCGTCGACCGGCAGCTCCGTGGTGCAGTCCTCCGGTCCTTCGGTGTTGCAGCCGTCCGGCGTGGTCACGTTTCCGGGCCGGAAGGTGCCGTCGGCGTCGATCACGCCAACGTGGAAGTCCACGTCCCCCTGCTGGCCCTGGGCGTAGTCAATCTGCAGGCGGAACGCGTCCAACGTCTGGAACGAACCGGTGGCCTTCCACCAGTACACCGTCTCCACGGGCAGACACGCCGCCTGGGTTGCCAACGCGGTGCCGGGGGTAACGACGATGGCGCGCTCCGGCCGCGTGTTGAGCGGCAGGTTGTCCGTGCAGTTGTGCGTCGTGGGATCGCCGCCGTTGGGGTCCACGAGATTCAGTGTCAGATCAAAGGTGTCGTCGGCGGCGGCATAGAAGCGCGCGCGCACGTAGATCTCCGGGAAGCTGGCGGGCGCGTTGTCCACCTCGGGCAGCTCGACGAGGCAATCCTCGCCTCCCTGGGTGGCGCAGCCGCTGCCCGCCGGCGTGGTGCCCGCAACGAACTGGCCGTTGTCCAGGAAGCCCACGTCGAAGTCCACGTCGGAGGTGCTCTGCTGCCCGAACACCGCCTGCAGGTGGATGATCTCGCCGGTCTGGAAGTCGCCCGCGGCCTTCCACCAGTACACGGCCTCCAGCGGCGTGCAGACCACCTGGCCCGTCAGCGTGGTGCCCAGCGTGGCGGCAATGGCGCGAACGGGGTGCGTGTTCAGTGGCGGGTCGGTGTTGCAGTCGTACGGGCCGCCGTCGTCGGTGACCACGTTGATGGTGAGGTCGAACGTGGCGTCGCCACCCGCGTACCAGTAGGCGCGCACGTAGACTTCCCCGTAGGTATCCGCCGTGGCGGGAAGCTCGACGACACAGTTCTCATTTCCGTCGGTAGCGCAGGAGGTGTTCAGCAGCGGTACGCCGGCCTCGAAGGTGCCGTTGTCCAGCACGCCAACCTCGAAGTCCCAGTCACCCTGCGTGCCCCCCGCGAACGTGGCGCTGAGGCTGATGAGCTGACCCGCCGTGAAGCTGCCGGTGCTCTTCCACCAGTACGTGGTGGTGGATGGGAGGCAGCTCACCTGCGCGGTGGCGGTGACGCCGAGCGGGACGTTGATGGCGCGCTGGCTGGCGGTGTTGGTGGGCGGGTTGTCGTCGCAGTGGAAGCTGGGGATGGGGCCGCCGGAGCTGCTGGAAGACACGTTCCCGCCCGACGACGAGCTGCTCCCCGCGCCGGAGCTCGACGAGCTGGCGCCGCCGCTGCTGGAGGAGCCGTTGCTGGACGACGCCCCGCTGCTGGAGCTGCCACCCACGTCACCCGACGAGGAGGAGCTGGACGACGACGACGCGCCGGAGCTGGAGGAGGAGCTGCTGCTGGACCCGCCCACGTCACCCGAGGAGGAAGACGCCGACGACGAGACGGAGGCGCTGGAGCTGGAGGAGGGATCCCCGGAGCTGCTGGCCGCGCCCGATGATGACGACGAGGACGACGAGCCCGCCTCACCGCTGCTGGAGGAGGAGGAAGAAGAGCTCTCCGTCACCAGGCCGGATGACGACGACGTGGAACCATCCGTTCCGCCCGAGCCGGGGTTGGCCCCCGTGCACCCGAGCGTCCCCAGCGCCCACACCCCAAGCAACACCGACCAACGACGAGCCGTGCTGATTCCCATGCGCATCTCCCTGCCTGAGCCGCCACCGCGGCGGAAGCGTGGGAGCGCGTGTAGATCAGTGGGAAACGCAAGGAAAGCGCGTCAGGACGCGGAGATTCAGGGAACCCACAGGTCCACGGTGGTCAGCGGCACGCGCGCTTCCACGCCCGCTCCCACGTTGCCGTGGCGTCCTTCTCCACCCACCACGACCTGGTGTCCCAGCGAGTCCACGCCCACGGCGCGCGCGCGGGGCGTGCTGAGCGGCATGTCGATGTTGCGGAACTCCCCCAGCGGCAACACCGCGGGGTCATACAGCTCGGTGCGCTTGAGGGCGCGCGTGTTGTAGTCGGGGTCATTGGTGACGGTCTGCGCGCCGCCGGTGACGAGCACCACGCCGTTGGCGAACACCAGGCCCGCGGGCTGTTCGCGCGGCTCGTCCATGGAGTCGGTGGGGTCGTACACGCCGCTAAACACGTCAAAGACCTCGGCGGAATCCGCGGGCACGCGCGCGCCCACGTAGGTCTCACCGCCCGCAATCAGCACGCGCCCCACGCCCACCAGCAGCGCCACGTGGCCGCGACGCGCGATGCCGGAGCCCGACGTGGGCGTGAGCGAGTCGCTCACCGGGTCGAAGATGTTGCCCTTGAAGGGACCGAGCGCGGGGTCGTTGCCGCCGGTGATGAACACGCGACCGTCGTCCAGCAGCGTGGCGGTGTGGTCGTAGCGGCCGCGGATCATGCGCCCGGTCACGGCGACGAACGTGTCGTCCTCGGGGTCGTACAGCTCGCAGGTGTCCAGCGCGGCGTTGTCGGTGGAGAGACCGCCGCAGAGGAGCACGCGACCATCCAGCAGCGCCGTGGCCGTGTGACGACGACGCGCCAGCACCATGGGCCCCACCGCCTCGCTCTGCTCCAGCCCGCCGGCCATGCGCTCTGCGTGGGAGAGCGCGTTGCCGTTGGGGTCGGTGCCGCCGGCAATCAGGATGTCCGCGTTGGGCAGCAGCGTGGCGGTGGCGTCGGAACGGGCCACCAGCATGCGCGGTCCCTCGACGAACGCGTCGTCCTCGAACTGGAACACGCGGGTGCGGTTGGTGGCGCGCCCGCTGGAGAGGTCCACGCCGCCGGCGATCAGCATCTTGTCATTCGCCGCGCCGGTGTACGCGCCACCCGGTCCCAGCGTCCCCGCGGACTCGAAGCGGTTGAACGCGGGCAGGAACCGGTCCGCATCCGGGCGCGCGCTCCGACGAGGAGCGGTGGCGCTTCCGCCCAGCACCATGACGCCGCCGTCGTAGGGAACCGCGGTGGCATTGACGCGCGGGACGCTGAGGTCATTGAGCGTGCCGGCGGGGAGGACGCCCACGCTCTGCACGTGGATGAGCAGCTCCGCGTCCTGGCGCGCCAGCACGTTGCCGTCCTGCGGGATTGGGTCGGTGCCACCGGCAAGCAGGATGACGTCGTCGGAAACGCGCAGCGCCAGCCCGCTCAGACGTCCGGCCACCGGTCCAATCACGGGAGCGAACGTCCACGTCGAGGAGTCACCCTCCAGGACCATCTGCTCGGCGTCGGTGAGCGCGCCCTCCGTGCCCAGTCCCCCCGCCACGACGAGCGGGCCGTCCTTGAAGCGCGCGCCGGAGGCAAACACGCGCGGCGTGGTGAGCACCGCGTTGATGGCGCCCATGCTCCCGGCCTCATAACGCACCACCTGGTTCAGCAGCGCCGTGCCGTCGTACCCGCCGATGAACAGGACCGTGCCGTCCTCCACCGCCACCACCGCGACGCCAATGCGCCCAGCGCCCGCGTTGCCGTTCGCCGCCACCGCGCCCTTCACACCGTCGCCGTCGATGGTGAACGCGCCGGAGGCCAGCGTGAGCGGCTCCCCGCCGACGGCGTTGGTCAGGCCGTAGGCCATGAGCACGCGGTCGCCCAGGCCCACCGCCACGTGCTCGGAGCGTCCCTCGTCGATCTCGGTGCGGGTCCAGGTGCTGGTGGCGGGGTCGAAGATCTCCACGCTCTTGCGCACCAGCGCGGTGTTGACGGCGCCACTGTCGACGCCGCCGTAGACGAGGATGCGACCGTTGGCGAGCGTGGTGACGGAGTGACCGCCACGCGCGTCGTTCATGGGCGGCCCCTTGCGGGAGAAGCCGGTCCACGGGTTGAAGATCTCCGTGGTGGCGAGCACCTGCCCGGAATCATCAAACCCGCCCACGACGAGGATCTCACCGCTTGGCAGCAGGGCCGCGCCAAACTGCGTGCGCGCGGTGAGGAGACCGCCACGCGTCTCGAAGTGGCCCGCGTCGGTGAGCGGCGGACCGGCCTCCGGGCGCGGATAGATCACGCCGGCGTCACGACCCGCGTCGCGCGGTGCCGCGTCGGTGGGCGCCTCGCCGGAGTCGCGCGGGCCGGCGTCGGGCGGGTCCGGGGGAAGCGCACGGCCGATCAGTGTCACGGTGTAGACCGGGCAGCTCACGCTCTCGATCTGCGGGTGGCTGATGGTCATGGTGTTGCCGATGTTCCCCTCGATGGGCACCGGCGAGAACACCACGCCGACGCGCACGGTCTGCTGCGGCGGCACCTCGGGGATGGCGCTCTCCAGCGCGTAGCTGTCCTTGTTGGCCTCACTGAAGGTGATGGAGAGCTGGTTGAGCGGGACGTTGCTCTGCGTGTTGTCGATGGTGATGTACTGCGTGCGGCTGTTGCCCTTCTGCACCTCGCCAAAGCGCAACGGCTCGGTGTTGGCCTCGGGCGGGTCGCTGGGCGTGCGGTCGTGCGGGATGACGTTGAACTTGCACACCGGCTCCGTCAGGTTCGGATCCTCGCAGTTGCACGAGCCGCCGGCCCACATCAGCAACAGCGCCAGCGTTCCCTTGGCATGACCGCCCACACGCATGTGTTCACCTCGAGAGGGGATGGGACAGCTTGCCGTGAGTCGGGCCGCCTCGCCACCCCTTCCCACGCGGCGGGGCAGGGCGCTCGGTCGGTTGGTGGTTCATGATGCCCGTGACGACGTCAAGGCGGCGGCATTTCCACACACAGGTTGCGCTCGCAGGCCAGCCGCTCCGTCGGGCGGGCGCAGGCCTCACACGCGGCGGTGAAGTTGGCCTCCTTGCGCCAGCGCGCGTCCCACTGCTGGAACTCCTCGAGAAAGCGCTTGTTGACGACGACACGCCCGTTGCAGCTGCGGCAGCCGTCTCCCGCGAAGGCGCAATCCGCCGCGGCCTGGCAGGCGCGCCACGCCTCCGGGAGGGAGGTCACTTCCGGCAAGGTCTTCGGGTTGATGCGCGCCTGAGGCGTCTGGGCGGGAGCCGCGCTCGCATCCTCCCGACACGCCGCGGTGACGACGAGAATAAGCAGGAAGCCGTAGAGTCTCATGGGTTCCTCACGTTTGGCGTGGCGCGGGCGTAGATGGGCAGCAGGAAGGTGGCGCGGTAGTCGATGCCGGGCGTCTCCGCGCGCACCTCGAGCTCCCAGTAGGCCGGCGGCCAGTCCATCAGCCGGTTCACGTGGCTGCAACCGGGCGCATCCAGCTGCACGCGCAGCTCGCCGCCACGACGGTTCATCCGGACCTCGTGCGCCGGAATCGCCAGCGTGTCGGCCCACACCTGGTAGGAGACGTGGACGTACCTGCGTTTCTTCCTGCGCTGGAAGAGCCGCCGACGTTGATGGTGGTCGTGATGCTCCACGCACTCCTGCCGTTCCTGGATGTGGCGCAAGGTGAACTGCAGCGGACCGTCGAGAACGAGCGCGGGCGGGATGCGGAAGTGGAAGGCCACCGGTTCGTCGACGAAGTAGGGAAAGCGCTCGAACCGGATGCGGGACCGACCGTACTTCCGTCGCTGCAGCAGCCGGTACATGCCATGCACGAAGAACATTCCCGCGACCGCCAGGCCGAACAGCGCGAGGCCCTGGTCCTGCGGCCGCGTCTTCCCGATGGATGAGGACCACACGAATGGGCTCACCGCCAGCACGATGACGGCGGCGTGTCCCAGCCAGTAGCCCACGTGACCGTCGCCGTCGTCGAGGGTGCCGCCCGGCGACCAGGGATGGTCAAACCGCCACGGCTCCCGGTGTTGCGGACCCTGGTGGAACTGCAGCTTGTGTCGCGACGTGTCGATGAGCATGACGACGCCGGGACCCCACACGAACACACTCAGCATTCCCAACAGCAGCGGCGGAACCATGGTCTGGCTGGCCAAGGCGGGGAACGCCTGCAGCACCATGGACGCGCCGATGATGGCCACGCCCAGCACCATCAGCACCACGGCCGCACGACGTCGATCCCTGAGCTTCCGGCCGTACACCTGCCGCGAGCGATGCCATGTCAGCTTCACGTTGCGGGTGTCGGCCATCGCGCTCCCCTCGACCCATCCAACGCCCAGCAGCGTGACGCGGAAGAGCGCGCGCGTGCAACAGCGCGTCACTGCGCCTGCATGCAGATCTCGATGCGGTTCACCACCAACGACCCCGACGACGGGCCGGCCTTGATGCGCAGCAGGACTCCGTCGTCACCGGCAGTGAGGACCGGCGCCAGGTCCCAGGAGTACCACTCGTACGGCGCGGAGTTGGCGACGTAGTCGGTGGGCGTGGCGTCGGTGCCGTCGAAGGTCTGCCAGTTGAAGCTGCCGCTCGCGGTGGTGTTGAAGCTGCGTCCGTAGAGGGAGAGCGTGGCGCTGGTGATGGTGGTGATGCCCGCCAGCGAGAACTCCATGTCCACGAAGCTGCTCCCGTCGAGCTGCAGGCCGCCCTCGCCGAGGAACGGGTCGACGAACTGGGGCGTGTAGCCGAACCCGTAGCCGTACGCGCCCGCGTGCTCCCGCGACGTGTCGGGCAGGCCGAACGCCTCGTACTGCACGTACGCGGTGCCGCCGCCGTCCTCCCAGCGGATGCGGAAAGCGGTGGCGCCGGGCGCACCCGAGAGGCATGGGCCGCCGTCGATGATGCCGCCGGTTGAGGAGGACGACGACGAGGACGCGGTTGCGGAGGAGGCGGTGGAAGATGACGACGACGAATCGGCGGACGAGGTCGACGAGGTGGTGGCGCCGGAGCCAGAGCCGCTGGAGGATGATGACGACGTTGTCGTGACGTCCGAGCTGGTGCCGCCAGACGCGCTCGCTGCTCCCGACGAGGTCGACGCGGTGGAGCTCGCCTGGGAGGACGTGCCCGCGCCGGAAGATGTGGTGGCGCCCGTCGTCGAGGACGTGGTTGCTCCCGAGGAGGACCCGGCGGCACCCGAGGACGCGCCCGCGTTGGTTGACGAGGACACGCGGTGGTCCGAGGAGCTGCCGGTCTGCTCGGCGTCCGCGCCCGCGTCGTCCTCGGGTCCCAGCGCAAACTGGGGGCACGCGGCGAGCAACACGGTGCCGATGAGCGCGCGACCGGCGGAGGATCGAGTCATGCCGCGGGGGTGTAGCAGGGGCGGGGCGTTACAGGGCTGCGTCAGAACAATCTGTGTCCGCGTCGGCGCGGCAGGCGAACACCCAACCCCCCACGTTTGTCCCGCTGCGCCCACTCGCCCCCCTTCCCCAGTACCGATTTCCGTCGTCACCTGGCCGGGGCAGGGGGGCAATCGGTGAGCGCCCAGCGCCTTTCCGACGAGAAAACGCCCCAAGCCCAAAGTGTGCCCCCCTTCCCCCGGCCCGGTGACGACGGAGAATTGGTTCTGGGGAAGGGGGCGAGTGGACGCAGTGGGACGAACGTGGGGGTTGGGTGTTCGCCTGCCGATCGGGACGCTTCCTCGTCGAGCGCACGGTGGCGAGGGGAAAACGAAAAAGGCCCTCCCTGTTTCCAGAGAGGGCCTCCTGTGCGCAGGTCATGCGCGTGCGGAATTCAGGCGCCGGCCTGCTCCGCGGGGGCAGCAGCCTCGCCCTCACCCTCGGCCGCCTCGACCGGGGGCGGGTTCTCCGCCACCACCCAGACCTTCACATTCGCCATCACGCCGGCCTGCAGCCGCACGTCCACCTTGTGCATGCCCACGGTCTTGATGGGCTCCGCCATGCGGATGGAACGGTGCGTGATCGCAAAGCCCTGCTTGATGAGCTCCGCCGCAATGTCCTTGCTGGTGACGGACCCGAACAGCTTGTCCTGCTCACCCACCTTGGCGGTGATGCTCACCTGCACGTCGGCCATCTTCTTGGCGGTCTCCATGCTGGCGGCCTGCAGCTGCGCCTTGCGCTTCTCCGTCAGGCGCTTCTGGTGCTCCAGGTGCTTGACGGAAGCCACGGAGGCCACGAGGGCCTTCTTGCGCGGCAGCAGGAAGTTGCGCGCGTAGCCCGGGCGGACGGAGACGATGTCACCCACCGCGCCGAGATTGTCCACATCCTCCTGGAGGATGACCTTGATGTCCTGAGCCATGGTTGTCTCCTCTCCTCTCAGGCGCCCGCGACGGTGAAGGGCAGCAGCGCAATGCTGCGCGCCCGACGGACCGCCTCGGTGATGCGACGCTGGTGCTGGGCACAGTTCCCGCTGATACGACGGGGAATGATCTTGCCGCGGTCGGTGATGAAGAACTTCAGCGAGGAAGCATCCTTGTAATCAATGGCCACGTTCTTGTCGGCGCAGAAGCGGCACACCTTGCGGCGCGGCGGTCCACCACGACCACCACGCTCATCCATCTCACCCATGCCGCCGCGATCACCGCGATCACCACGGTCGCCGCGATCACCACGGTCACCGCGGTCCATTCCGCCCCGGGGGCCTTCCATCTTGCTGCTCACCATGTTGCCAATCCTGTCACGCAGGCGGTCCGTCCAGGGGACCCGGTCCTGCGAAAGAAGTTGAACTCAAGGGGGAGGGGCTCAGGCCTCCATGCCACCCAGTTCGTCGTCCTCGTCGCGGCGACCGAAGCCCTCGCCGAGCTCCTCGTCCTCGCGCTCACGCTCCTTGCGCGGCTCCTTCACCGGCGGGACCAGGCTGTCCTCCTGCACGGCCACCTGGTCAGCCAGGACCTGGTCACGCAGGCGCACCGTCTGGTGCAGGATGACCTGGTCCATGATGCGCAGGTTGCGCTCGTACTCGGAGGCGACCTTGGGCGCGCCCACGTACAGGTGGTGCACGTAGATGCCCTTCTGGTTGCCATCCACCTCGTAGGCCAGCTTCTTCTTGCCCCAGTTGCTGATCTTGATGGTCTTCCCACCCTCCTTGGCCACCACCCCACGCATCTTCTCGATCACCTCGAGAACCTGGGGATCCTCGAACTCCGGCTTGAGGATGTAGATGGTCTCGTACTCGCGGACGTAGTTGGGAAGATTGAACTGAATCTCTGCCATGCAGGCCTCCTCTCGGACCTGTGGCCCCGACCCAGCTTCAGGTCGGAGCGAGGAAGCGGGGATGGACCATTCCATCCAAGCTTGTCCCCCCGGGGGATCCCAAGGGGGGCGGGGCAGGTAGCACGCAGGGTGGGTGTAGGCAAGCGGATGGTGGGGCTGGGGTCCGCGGTATGCGCGGGTCTTGCCAACGCTCCATGGGAGATGGCCGTCAAAGGCCCCGTCACCAGCACCGTGCCAGCTGGCGACCCCGCTCAACCGGGGAAGCAACTCCAAGGGGAGTCCGCGTGGAAAGGCCTGCCCAAGGCCTGCGCTTGGGGGCCTGGTCCTGGCACCGGTGGGCTGCAGGCCGCGCCCAATCTCCTGCTGAGCTGGGATCAGACCAACGCGCACCTCACCGCGTTGCGCGCGGCGCCGGAAGCGACGGGCGTGACTGAGACGCTCAGTGCCACGTCGGAGACCCGTTGGAGCGCGACCAACCCGGCCACGGATGGTGACAGCGTGATCCACCTCAACCGAGTCACCTACGCCGCGCAGGCGCCGACGGCCGGCCAGAAGGTGAGGAGCAGAAAGGCAAGCGCGCGCCGAAGCATCAGTGGAAGGAAATGGTAGTGCACGCGAATAGACGAGGCGAACGTCCTCCGTGACGCCCCGCAGAAACGCGCTCTCCGCCACCATCGTCCCCAATCCGCAAGGAATGTGGCCGAGCTCGAGGATGACGTCGAGGTCGAGCTTGTCGACGGGCCTCCGGACATGACGACGACGTGGACGAGGATGACGTCGTTGGCGAGGCTGACGTCGATCATGAGGCTGACGAGGGTCACGGTTCGATGGTCAACCATGCTGCCATCAACACCGCACGCTCGCACGTGAGACACATCACGTCTCTGTTGGTCAGACAGAATCAGCGGGGCTCCGGGACTTCAATCGTTTCCTGCCAGGAGGCAAAGGAACCGTTGGGTGTCAGGGACGCCTCCACGGTGGCCGTGAGGTGGCCATGGGACGCAGAAGCAACGCGTTCGTTGCTGCGCTGCCGACACTCGACAACCCAGAGCTCTCCCAGCGCCACAACCTTCCCGTTCTTGCCGCACGCGCCATACACGGCACTCCTGGCGAGCCACAGGGCCTGACGTCGCTGCTTTTCGATCCGGCGTGATTCGGCGTCCGTGGCCATGCGGCTGGCCGTGACGCCAACGAGCACCGCCACAGTGGCCAACGTGACGGACGCAATCATCAGGATGAATCCGCGGGGTCTCTTCATGGCCGTCCCTCGGCGGGAAAAGCAGCTTTGAAGATCCGTGGCTTGTTGGAGGGTTCAGGCTGTGTGGTCAGCTCCACCAAGCCCCCGCCCACGTTGACGAACGCCTCAATGCCTCGCGCAACCGGAGCGTCACTCCCACAACCGTTCCCAGCTTCTCGACGAACCAGTGTCCCCTCCACCACCACGTACTGGACATTGCAGGTACCGCCTCGCAGCTCAACCCGCGGACCATCCGTCAAGCGGCGGGTCCTCAAATCGGAACGAAGCTGGGCAAAAACCACCTGTGCCGCCTCCGCTCCGTTGAGGGCAAACAGCGCCTGTCTGTGCTGGCCTTCCAATCCCCGCAGGAGAATGAAAAGCGCGGGCACGATGATGCTGGCAACGCTGATGGTGATCATCAATTCCATCAGCGTGAATCCGCGCGCTCTCAAGGACTCCTCCGGAGGACGGTCAGGTCCGCGTTGCCGTGCCGTCCATCTGCGGCCCGCCATTTCAATGTGAAAGTGATGGTGTTCCCTTGGGTGCGTGACGTCATGGTCGCACCGGGCAGATTCTGGGTCAGGGCAGTGCGTGTTTGCGGGCTGAGCCCCTCGCCGCGAAGGTAGTGTTCCACCTCGGACTCCAACGCCAGGACCGCCTGGGTCTCCTGCGCCTGGGCAATGGCCCGTAGGCTAAAAACATCGAATGCCGAGTATGCGGCCACGCACGCAATGCCCAGCATGGCCACACCGATCATGGCTTCAACAAGCGTGAAACCGCGGTTGGTCATGCGTGCACCCCGCTGGGTCCATCATTGAAGCTCATCAGCGTTCCGGTGGCGCGGCGGAGTCTGCCGCGTCCCTGACACCTGGCGCAGGCGGGTGCGGCCTCGCAGGGGCACGTCTCCGTCGACAACGCCTGATGGAGAACAGCCGTTAGGGTGCGGCTGAGCAGGTGGCGTTCTGTGCCCAGATCCAGCATCCGCTGTCGCGCCTCCTCGGCGGAGCCCGCGTGGACACCGGCCAGGACCAGGCGTCCCGTGTGTGCCGCCTGCACGGCGAGAGCGGCCTCCGCGCCCGTCCGGATCTCACCCACGCAGAGCACGTCGACGTCTTGCCGCAATGCGGCCACCAACGTTGTTTCCCCCGTGACACCGCGTAGCGGATCCAGCTCCACCTGGTCCACCGGAATTCCAGCCCTTTTCAACCGCTGCTCGACGGGGTCTTCCACGCTGAGATGCGCGCCCGGACGGATGGCCGTCACGGCGGCCAAGAGCGCGTACAGGGTGGTGGTCTTTCCCGCACCGCTGGCACCCGCCACAAGAATCAGCCCGCGCCGAGAACGCAACGCTTGCTCGAGGGACCGCAGGACGTCGACGTGAAAACCCAGCTGGTCCAGGCTGAGGAGCTTGCCAAAGAGGCGCAGGGCGGCCCGTTCTCCAAACGCCGTGGGCAGAAAGGATGCGCGAACATCAGCCGCCACACCGTCCCGGGGAATACGACCCTCCTGCACGATGTCACTGCGATATGGCAGGCAATGTGCGCGCGCCTTCAACGTCGCCACGCAGCTGCGCGCTGAGGTTTGCGGAATCGTGTGCAGCAGCCGAAGCTCACCGTCGACCCGAAGGCGGATGCTGACGCCGTCGGGCTCAGGCTCCAGGTGAACGTCAGACGCGCATAGCTGGGTAGCGCAATTGAGCAGGTAGCTCGCAAGACCGCCGCCGGTGTGCGGGCCCTCCAGGTACCTCCCGAGTGTCGTGGCACAATCCCGGAAGGCGGTACCCGGGCGCGGTCCGCGGAGCGCACAATCAAGAACATCATGGAGGGAAGGCGGCGCGAACAGGACCCCCATGTGCGTGTGCACGCCAAGTGGCGAGAGCGCTGTGACGTCGTCAAGAGGAAGGGTCCTGGTGGTGAGCCAGGAACGGTACGTCAGATGCTGGGAGTCCACCCTGATGATTCGCGGCATCTCAGCCTCCCATCGCCACGGAGTATTGTGACAACGCAACAGCGGCGGACCCGCCAATGGCCATGGCCCCCGAGACAACAACGGCCAGGTGGATCAACGGCAAATCGACGGCGAGGCGATGGCGTGCGTAGGCACGCTGAATGGCGCTTAGCGTCTCCAAGGCGGCTGCTTCATGGCCTAACGCGGCTTGCGCACAAAACAGTGCTCCGGCGGCGTCACCCCACAGCGCCGCGGCGGCCGTGGCATCGGGCGCGCCGCGTGACAATGAGCGGGACAACGTCTGCGCTGCTCCGCGCGTCACCCCTTGGCACAGCAGGCTGGCCGCCATCATTGCATCCGCAAGCGCACCTCCCGAGGTCACGAATACGTGAGCCGCCGACGTTAGCAAGGCGATATCACCCGATCTGGCGCTTGCGCGGAAGACGAGCCCCGGCTCCTGGCGGAAACCGGAAACACCCAGGGCCAGCAAGCATAGCGTGCCCAGCACGGAACTGGCGCCGGCCAGCCAAGGCCACGGGGCGTGCTCAGGCACCCACGGGCTTAGCGTTGGAATCAGAAGCCTCATGGTGGTGAAGAGAGAAAGGATGCTGATGGCGGCCAGCGCCCATGCATACGCGCGCAAGCGACGGACGCGAGTGCGCGCCGCTTCATCCATGCCAAGGGGCTCCGCCAGGCCCTCCACAGCCTTGAGGAGGTCGCGCGGTCTTGCGGAGAGCAGCGCAGCCTGGGCGCGCCGTTCCACGCGGAGCGCGACCAGCAGCGCCTCTGGAGTGAGCGCAGCGCTTGTGAGTGGGGCGAAGCTGCGGCGGCCACCCGTGAGCGGATGCCCGGTCCGCGCCAGGAATTCCACACGTTGTGCAAGCTCCCGGACCTGGAGGTTCATTGGCGCTCCATGACGGAAGCAAGCCCCATCACGTCCGCATAGCGTGCCATCGCCAGGAGGCCGGCGTGCAGCAATGCCACGGATATTCCGCCGGCGTAGAGAAAGGCGCGCGTCCGCTCGGCCTGGGTCACCGCGTGACGACGGAGGTGCGCCGCAACCTCCAGCAGCATCTCGCTCTGCGTGAAGCTCGGCGGAAGAACGCTCAAGACGTGGGTTGTCCCCCAGGAGGTCACCCGCGCAACTCGGACCGCGTCGGAAAAGTTCATTCCGCTGCGCATCAGGGTGCCCACAACAGTGCATAGCCGCGCGGCCTTGAGTGCTGGGAGTGCGCCCATCCGCGGCCAGGCACCTTGCGCGTTCAACCAGGTCACAAGCAACACGGGCACCATCAGGAAGGGAACAAAGGACGTGGCCTCCAGCGCAACCACGGACGCGGTGGGCCGCTCTTGTCCCGCGTCCTTGAGCATCTTCTCAAACACGGGGGCTACCCAGTGGGAAACGATCACGTCGCTGATCAGGGTGACCACCCAAGCCAGCACCACGTACGGAACGGAAGAGGCGAACATCCGCGCCAGCAGCCAGGAGTCCGCGGGAAGCACGCTGAGTGCGTCCGCGACATTCCTCGTTGCCGAAGGCCAAAGCTGCGCCACGCTCCGGATTGCCGGGTCCTCGCGCAGGAGGCGCAGCGCCGCGTCCAATTGCCCTTGCTTGGCGCGCGTAACGGCAAGGCGCAAGGCGGCGCGGCGGGACGGGGCCACCGCGGACAATTCATCCAACGTCCTGTCCAGCGGCTCCCCCGCGGATATGGAATGCCGGGCGGCGGATAGCACAATGCGATCCAGTCCTAACATGCCCTATTCTCCACCAAGGCTGCCCGCCAGGCGAAACACGGGCAGGTAGAACGGCAGGACAACATTCCACACCAGGATCAGACCCAGGAGCACCCCAAACGCGCTCAGCGCGTGGCGAATCCAGCGGATTCGAGCACGGGCATGGCGTTCCATCTCTGTCGACAATGCGTGGGCGGCGTAGGCGTCTCCATGCAGACGGGTCAAGAGCGACGCCAGGGTGCGCTCCGCTTCCGTGAGCTGTAGAGGGGGATGCTGGAACCAGGGTCCCGTGGACGCGGCCACCCCCAGTGCGAGATGTCCGGGAACCCCGGAAGCCGACAGTGCGGCAAACAGTCTAAGCTGTTGTACCACGCGCAGCTCCACTCCGAGCCAGCGCGACGCCCGGTCCCAATGGTGGCGGACGAACAACAATGCAAAGCCCAGGGGGACCATGACCCAGGGAAGCAGCTCAACAACAGCAAGCGCGGCAATGGTCAACGCCGGCAGGCGGTCCGCAAAGGGCGCATAGAACTCCGTGGCAACACGGTGCAGGATGGCCATGGCGGGGCTTCCCACGACGAGCAATGCGGCGGTGGCAAGGAGAATGGCCCGCACCGCACCGCCGAGCCTCTGGCCCAGGGCACCGATTTCCGCGGATTGCACAAGGTCTTCCCACGCGTGGGGCGCCGCAGAGTCAGCGTGCTGGAACATCGCCACCATGGGGTCCTGTGGCGCCACCACTCCGCGCTTCAGCTGCGTCTGCCACCCACGCACCGTCTCCTTGGTACGCCCCTCCGGCAGGGCCTCCGCCACCAACGTCAATGATTCCGTGACGGGCACTCCCCGGCCGCGCAGCGCGCTCACGGTGCGGACCACCAGGAGTCGCTCCTGCGCGTTCATTCCAACTCGTCCGTGGTTGAGAGCTTGAGGGTCTCAAGGTTGATGGTGAAACGGGACTCCAGACCGTCGCCGTTCTGATCGCCGCGGGCCACCACCAGCCAGGCTCCGCCGGAGTACTCGGTGGAATACTGGAACCAATAGTCCCCCCGTAGCGGCATACCCAGTTCTCGCCACTGCGCATTGTCGACGGCCGCGTGCGGCTGCGCGCCGGGTGCTGGCGGAGGATTGGGCGGAAGCTCCAGGAACCGCCGGTGGTCCCTCCGGTAGGCCAGCTCCGCATGCGCCAGGGACTCCAGCACGGCGCGCGCTTCTGCGGTGCGGGCACGTCGCACGAACATGTCGTACGTGGGCATGCCAAACGCGGCGATGAGGGACAGGATGGCGACGACGGCCGCCAGCTCCATCAGCGTGAACCCGTGGGACCTTCCGTTCCTCATGCATCCTCGAGGTCAACAGCGGTGTCATCGTTGTTGGACGTGAGGTCTTCCAGCGCCACTGCGCCGACAAGGAGCGCCGCCGCCAGGAATGGTGCGCTAAACACCATCACCGTGCGTCCCCGGGGCGCACCAAACAAGACGCGCGCCGCCACGTAGTGCGTGCGATACGACCAAAGCCAGCTCACGACAAGAACCGGCACGCCCAGGGCAGCCACATCCACGTCGATATCCAGAGCAAAGGCAACCAGCGTGACGGCCAGCCAGAGCGTGATGGGAAGAGCCTCAACCAGCTCAGCAAGCACGTAGGAGGTGCGTACCAGTTGTGCGTCGGGGTCTTTGACACCACAGAGTCGCAGTCTAAGTTGGGACAGCGCGCCCCACACGTAGTAGTGGATGATGGCGGCAATGGGGCTCAGCGCAGCAACCGCTTTCACCTTCCCCGCGGCAAACGCGGCGGCAACAGCTTCGTTGCTATCGTTGCCGGCGACCTGGGCGCCGACGGGCGCGGCAAGCCCCGTGAGCAACACCCCGAGAATGACCAGGCCGTTAGGACAGGAGTCCAGCACGTACTCAAAGAAGCGCGCGGGCCTGAAGAACAGCAGGAAAGGCGCGGAGTAGGGCGGAAAGCCACCAGTCCCCAGCGACGTGCGCGGGAAGGTCGCTGGCAGCATGGGCGGAACGAGCTTGATGGTCCGCGGATCCATGCGCGGGACCCTAGCGCATCATTGGCGTTGTGTGATGACCAGGAGCTGGCAAGCGGCTCCCGTTCAAGGACAGCGGGGCACCGGGTAGGGCGCGGGTGGCCATGGCACAGCGGGAAGTGCTGGGGGAGCGAGTGGGTAGGTTCGCCGGATCACGGCGGGGATGGGCAGCCTTGGTCCTGGGGGGCAGCCCCGTGCCCGTACCGCGCAGGTTTTTCCCAAACGCTCCGTGGGTGATGGCCGTCAAACGCCCGTCACCACCCCCGTGCTAGCTTGCGCCCCCGCTCAAACCGGGGAGCACCTCCAAGGGGAGTCCGCGTGGAAAAGGCCATCCGAAGGCTGACGCTGGGGCTTTGTCTTGTCCTGGCACCCGCAGGCGCGCAGGCCGCGCCCAACGTCCTGCTGATCTGGGACCAGAACAACACGCACCTGACGTCGCTGCGCACGGCGCTGGAGGCCGCGGGCATGACGGTGACGTTGAGCGCCACGTCGGAGACCGGCTGGAACGGGACCAACCCGGCCACGGATGGCTTTGACGCCGTGGTGCACCTCAACGGGCAGACCTCCGCCACGCAGATGCCGGTGGCCGGTCAGACCGCGCTGGTGAACTTTGTCCAGAACGGTGGCGGCTACGTGGGCAGCGAGTTCAACGCCTTCGAGGTCGACAACAACCGCATGCTGAGCATGGTCGACCTGATGCCGCTGGCCTATTCCGGGAGCAACACGGGCGGCACGTACACGCTCTCGCACATTGCGCAGTTCTCCTCGCACCCGCTGCTGAGCGGCGTGCCCAGCTCCTTCTCGCTCAACGCCTACTGGAGCCGCGCCCGCGTCCGCCACTTTGACACCCAGCCCGCCGTGGCGCTGATGCGCGACCACGAGGGCTCCGCCGCCGCCGCGGTGCGGGAGTTCGGCCTGGGGCGCGCGGTGCACTTCAACCTGGCGTCCAACTATTCCACCTACGCCATGCTCTCCAACGTCGACGTGCAGCGGCTGTACGTCAACGCAGTCAATTGGAGCACGCGCCAGCCCGCGTCCGGCGACAGCGACCAGGACGGCATCCCCGACGTCAGCGACAACTGTCCCTCCCTGCACAACCCCGCGCAGCAGGACCTGGATGGCGACGGGACCGGCAACGCCTGCGACGCCGACACGCCGCGCGTGCTGGTCATCTGGGACTCGCTGCAGGCGGAGACGCTGAACCTGGTGCAGTCGCTGGAGGACCGCGGGCTGCACGTGACGCTGAGCTCCACCGCGGAGAACGCCTACGACGGGACCAACCCCGCGCCCGACGGGTTTGACAGCGTCATCCATCTCAACGGCGTCACCTACTCCACGCAGATGCCAACGGCGGGCCAGACCGCGCTCACGCAGTACGTGCAGAACGGCGGCAGCTACGCGGGTGGAGAGTTCAACGGCTACGAGGTGGACAACAACCGGATGCTGAGCATGTTGCCGCTCATCCTGCTGGAGCATTCCAGCAACACCGGCGGAACGTGGACGGTGACCGTGGATTCCTCCGCCGCCGCGCACCCGGTGCTGGATGGCGTGCCGTCGAGCTTCAGTGTCACGTCGTACTGGTCGCGCACGCGCATCCGTCGCTACCTGGACCACCAGCCCACCGTGCTGGCGCGGGACCAGGAGGGAAGCCCGGCTGTCGTCGTGAAGCACGTGGGGGCGGGGCGCGTGGTGGGCCTCAACACCGCGGGCGGGTATGCCAGCGTGGGCGCGCTCAGCAACGCCAACCTGCAGCAGCTCTATTACAACGCCGCCATCTGGGGCAGCGCCGTCCCGCGTCCCGGCGACACCGACCAGGACGGTGTTCCCGACGTCAACGACAACTGTCCCACCGATCCCAACGTCACCCAGATGGACACCGACGGTGACGGGCAGGGCAACGTCTGCGACGCGGACACGCTGCGCCTGTTGCTCATCTGGGACACGCTCTCGTCGAGCACGTACGGGATGATTGCGTGGCTGGAGGCGCAGGGCGTGGACGTCTTCCTCAGCAACACCGTGGAGACCGGCTACGACGGCACCAACCCCGCGCCCAGCGCCTACGACGTGGTGATGCACCTCAACGGCACCACCTACGCCACGCAGATGCCGGTGGCAGGCCAGACCGCGCTCACGCAGTACGTGCAGAACGGTGGTGGCTTCATTGGCACGGAGTTCAACACCTACGAGAACGGCAGCAACCGGATGCTCTCCATGACGGAGCTCATCCTGTTCCAGCCCGACACCAACAACGGCTTCACCACCATCACCGTCGACGCCATTGCTGGGATGGAGGCCCACCCGGTGCTCTCAGGCGTGCCCATGCCCTACCAGTACTACGGCGGTTTCGTGGACACGCGGCTCAAGCAGTTTGCCACCCAGCCCGCCGTGGCGTTGGCGCGGGACACCGCGGGGCGGGACGCCATTGCGGTGCGCGAGTACGGGCAAGGCCGCGTGGTGGGGTTCCATCACAACGGCAACTACAACGGCGGCACGGAGCTGACGGACCCGGACATCCTTCAGCTCACCCTCAACGCCATCCGCTGGACCGCCAAGGTGACCAGCGCCGGTGACGTCGACAGCGACGGCATCCTGGACAACGTGGACAACTGTCCCGCCGTGCCCAACACCAACCAGCTGGACAACGACGGCGACGGCGTGGGCAACGCTTGCGACCCCGACGCGCTGCAGGTCCTCTTCATCTACGACCAGTACGACGGCGACACGCTGAGCTTCATCCGCGCCATGGAGGACGAGGGGTTTGCGGTCACCTACTACGGGCAGGAGGAGTCGTACGCGGGCTCGCCGGCACCGTCGCTGTTTGACGCCGTGGTGCACGTCAACGGCCTTTCCTACGCCACGCAGATGAACGTGGTGGGCCAGCAGGCCCTCGTCGACTACGTGAACCTGGGCGGCGCCTACGTGGGCACGGAGTTCAACGCCTACGAGCTTGCCAACGGGCGCATGACGACGATGCGCGACCTCATCCTCATGGACTGCCCGGGTGGCAGCAACAACTTTGGAACGCTGACGCTGACCGACGTGCCGGGAATGTCCGCGCATCCCATCCTGGCCAACGTGCCCTCCCCGGTGGCGTTCCCCAACAGCGGCTGGTGCCTCACGCGCTTCCATGACTTCGTCACCGACGTCCCGCCCATCCTGATGCGCGACCAGCAGGGCAACGACGCGCTGGCCATCCGCGACGTGGGCGCGGGCCGCGCCGTGCACTTCAACCACAACGCCAACTACAACAGCAGCAACATCCTCTCCCAGGCGCCCATGCAGCGCCTGATGATGAACGCCATCAACTGGGCCGCGCGCGTGCCGCTGGCGGGCGACACCGACGGAGACGGAGTTCCCGACGCCACCGACAACTGCCCCGCGGTGGTCAACACCAACCAGGCCGACCTGGATGGCGACGGCGTGGGCAACGTGTGCGACGAGGATGTACCGCGCGTGCTGGTCATCTACGACAACGTCAGCGCTTCCACGCTCTCCCTGATTGCAGCGCTGGAAGCGGCGGAGTTCGTGGTGAACCGCACGCCCAACCCGGAGGAGTCCTACGACGGGACCAACCCACCGCTGGCCGGATACGACGCGGTGGTGCACCTCAACGGCATCTCCTACGCCACCCAGATGAACACCGCCGGGCAGAGCGCGCTGGTGCAGTTCGTCCAGGATGGTGGCGCGTACGTGGGCACGGAGTTCAACGCGTATGAGCTGGCCAATGGGCGCATGAACACCATGCGGGACCTCATCGTGTTCGACTGCCCGGGCGGCACCAACAGCGGCGGGACGGTGACCTTCAACGACGTGCCGTCCCAGGCGAGCCATCCCATCCTGGACAACGTGGCGTCGTCGTTCTCCTTCACCGGGCACTGGTGCCACACGCAGGCGCATACCTTCGGCGCCAATCCCGTGACGGTGCTGCTGACCAACCAGTCCGGGCAGGCCGCGTTGGCGGTGCGCGAGTTCGGCAGCGGTCGCGTGGTGGGGCTGCAGCTCGCGGGCAACTACGGCGGGAACACCCAGTTCTCCGACCCGAATGTGCAGCGCCTCGTCGTCGACGCGGTGCGGTGGGCCAGTCGGCGCGCCAACGAGTTTGACGTGGCGGGCCCCACGACGGCGATCACCGCGGGTGAGCCGTTCAGCCTCACCGTGACGGCACGGAACGCCGACGGAACGGTGAACACCGGGTACGCGGGCACCGTGCACTTCACCAGCCCCAACCAAGGCGTCACGCTTCCTGCCGACGTCACCTTCGGTCCGCCCGACCTGGGCCAGCGCACCTTCACCAACGCCTTCACCTTCACCCGGGTGGGCGTGAACACCGTGCGGGTCACGGACACGGCGAACGCGGACCTGGACGGTGTCTACGAGCAGCAGGTGGACCCGGGTCCCGTCAGCGCCGAGGTGACGCTGCTCTCCGCCGACGAGACGCAGGTCCCCGCCGACGGCTCCACCCTGGTGCGCGTGTTCGCCATTCCGCAGGACGCGTACGGGAACCTGCTGCAACCGGGACGAAACGTGGTCTTCTCCACGACGGCAGGAAGCCTGGTGGGCAACGTGGTGTACGTGGAGGAGGGCCGCGTCTACGAGCAGCTGCTGCGCGCGCCGGTCTCTCCCGCGGACGCGGTGGTGAGCGCTTCCGTCGACGGTGTGGCGTTGGCCACGGCGGTCACCGTGCAGTTCCAGGCGGACCCGTTGGCGAACAGCTCCTACGCCGCGCGCATCCGTGCCGACGGGCCGCTGGTGTTCTACCGCCTGGACGAGACCAACGGCGCCACCGTGTATGACAGCGCCAACGCCGTGGATCCCAACACGCTGGCACCGTTGCGCAGCGACGCGTTCCTCAGCGGCACCTTCTCCCGCAACCGCGTGGGCGCCACCACCGATGGAAACCTGGCCACCGCCATTGGCAGCAGCGGCAGCGCGGGCACACTGACGTCCGCCGGCGACTACCTGTCCCGGATTCCCGCCAACACCTTCACCATCGAGGCGTGGGTCAGCACCACGCAGACGCATGAGATCGACGTCGAGGGAAGCACCGCGGGCAACCCCGGCACCAGCGGTCAGCGATGGCTCTTCTATCCCAACCACGGCGGCGCTTCGAACGCGGGCGCGGGCATCTCGCTGGGCACCAACGGCATCTCCGTCTACGAGCACGGCGACAACTACATGCCCGCCATGGCGGTGTACGACGGAACGGTCTTCCCAGCGGGCTCCACGTTCGCGCACGTGGCGGTGGTCTACGTCGACAAGCAGCCGTCCATCTTCCTCAACGGACAGCTCGTGCGCACCGGAGTCACGTCGGGACGCGCCAACGTGACCGCGCCCTCCATGGTGGGCAGCGGCTCCTACGGGTTCCTGCCCGGCGACTACGACGAGGTGGCCATCTACAACCGCGCGCTGTCGTCGGAAGAGATCCTGCGGCACTACCGGCTGGGCGTGGCGGCGGGGTTTGACGTGGTGGGGCCGGCGACGCCGGTGGTGGCGGGCACCGCGTTCGACGTCACCGTGACCTCCAAGCTCTCCAATGGCGCCGTGGACACCGCTTACGCCGGAACCGTGCATTTCACGTCGACGGACCCGGACGCCACGTTGCCCGCGGACACCGCGTTCGCGCCGGAGGACCTGGGCCAGAAGACGTTCACCGGGCTCTCGCTGCTGCAGGCGGGGAGCATCGTGATTTCCGTCGTGGACACGGTGAATCCCGACCTGCGCGGCAGCACCCAGGTGGACGTGGATCCCGCCGCCCCCGACCTCGGGCAGGCGGTGTTCGCCGCCACCAACCCCTCCATCCCCGCCGACGGCACCAGCGAGACAACCATCTACGTGGTGCTGCGCGACGCCTACGGGAACTTCGTGGGGCCAGGCCACAACGTGGTGTTCACCACCGACTTCGGCACGCTCCTCAGTGTCCCCGCGTACACCGGGCTGGGCCAGTACCAGCAACGCCTGCAGGCACCGGCTTCTCCCGCCGTGGCGACGGTGACGGCGGAGGTGGACGGTGTGGCGCTCGGCAGCTCCGTCACGGTGAACTTCCCCGCGGACCTCAACCCGCCCAGCAGCGTCAACATCTCCACGGTGACCGGCATCGACGGGGGCTACCGCGTCCGCTGGGTGCTGGCGCCGCAGCCCGACGTGGACCGCTACCGCGTGCACACCGGCACCGTCTCACACAGCTACACGCAGGTGCTGGAAGCCGGGAACACCAACGAGGCGGATGTCACGGGGCTGGTCGACTGCCAGACGTATTTCACGTCGGTGAGTGCGGTGGACAAGGCCGGCAATGAGAGCGCCACCGTCGACGAGCGCAGCATCCGCGTGCCGCAGGCGGGACCGCCGGACGCCGTGACCAATGTCAGCGTCGTCGCGGGTGACTCCGAGGCCACCGTGTCCTGGACGCACGCCACGCATTGTGACCGCGCCACCTACCGCGTGGAGCGACGGGTCATGCCGAGCGGCGGATGGGTGACCGTGGCCAGCAACCTCACGGGTACCAGCCATCGCAACGCGGGGCTCACCAACGACGTCACCTACGCGTACCGGGTGGTGACCGTCGACACGCAGGGCCTGTTGAGCGCGCCGTCCGTCGAGGTCACCGCCACGCCCTCGCTGGACGCGGTGCCGCCGGACCCGGTGCTGGGGCTCACGCTCGTCGTGGGAGACACGTTCCTGGACCTCTCCTGGCAGCCGAGCATGGACCTGGGGTTGGACCACTACAACGTCTACTACCAGCTCTCCGACTACACCTCCGTCGCTGCGCTCACGCCGGTTGCCGCGGTGTCCGGCGCCACCAGCTTCCGTCTCACCGGGTTGCAGAACGGCGTTCCCGTCTACGTGGCGGTGACCGCCGTGGACTGGCGCGGAAACGAGCTTGACGACGTGGTCACCGCCGCCGCGATCCCCGCGGACATCCTGCAGCCCAGCACGCTCACGGGCGTGCAGGCGCACGCGGATGTCGAGAAGGTGCGGTTGACGTGGAACATCGTCACCGACCCGGACTTCAACGCGTACGTGGTCTATTACGCACCCGACGCCATCACCGACTTCTCGCAGACGCCTTTCGTGCTGGGCCTGAGCCGCACGCAGGGCAGCCTCGAGGTCGGCGGGCTGACCGCGGGCCAGTTGTACGAGTTCGGTGTGGCGGTGCGGGATGCCGACGGGAACATCAGCGCGCCGGTGCGCGTCTTCTCCCGTCCCACGTTCATGCCCGACGAGGTCACGCCCGTCCTCAACGAGAACGGCGACGGCACCACCGTGCAGCTCAGCTGGAACGCGTACGACGAGCAGACGCAGGGACACGGGAACGTGGGCTACTACCGCGTCTACGCCGCCAGTGCGCCGTTCACCAACGTTGCCGACGCAACCGTGAAGGCCACGCCCGGCGCGGGCCAGAAGAGTGTGACGGTGACCGGGCTGGTTCCCGACCAGGTCGTGTATCTCGCCGTGGTCGCGGTGAGTCGTGAAGGTGCGTACCGCACGGTGGTGTCTCCGCAGAACGTGGTGTCCGGCATCCCCCGTGACACCGTGGCGCCCGAGGAGGTCACCGGCCTGCGCGTGACGTCGGTGGGGACGGATACGCTGGATATCGCGTGGAACGCGAGCCTGAACCGTCGCGGCGACCTGGCCGTTTACCGCGTGAGCATCAACGGCGGCACGCCGTCCGACGTGGGCCCGGCCACGCTGACCTACCAGGCCACCGGACTGGCGTCGCATGCGCGTCACACCATCCGCGTGCAGACGGTCGACAACCGTGACCCCGCCAACGTCAGCACCGGCGTCACCATCAACGGCGTCACGCTGCTCAACAACCCCAGCGACGTGCGCGCCACGCCTGACGATCTGCGGGCATTCCTCTCCTGGACGCCGGTGGGGGACAACACGCTGGTCTCGAAGTACCGCATCTACCGCGACACGGTGGACTTCACCGACGTCACCGCGATGTCGCCCGCGGTCGACAACGTGGTCTCCACCAACAACGTCATCGTCGGGGGAATGCAGAACGGGACCACGTACTTTGTGGCGGTGACGGCGGTGAACGTTTCCGGCGGTGAAAACAAGCAGGTGACCACCATCCAGGTCACGCCGCGCGGCGACATCACACCGCCCACCACCAGCAACTTCCGCCTCAATGGCCAGCCGCTCGTCGACGGTGCGCTGGTGGAGGCCGCGTCCACCGTGGCGCTGGATGCGTTTGACAACTCCGGACTCGGGCGCACGGAGTTCCTGCTGGATGGGCTGCCCATGGACGTCGACCCGACGCCGCCGTTTGCTGGCACGGTGGAGCCTTCTTCCGTGGCGGATGGTCCGCACGCGCTGTTGTTCCGCGTGTTCGACGCTCCCGGGAACGTTGCGGAGCAGGTGTTCACCATCGAGGTCCGGCTGCGCTCTCCGTCGCCACCGTCATTCAACGCGCCGTATGACGGACAGATCTTCCTGACCGCGGACCCCATTAGTGTCACGGGCTCCGCCGAGGTGGGCACGACGGTGACCGTGCTGCTCAACGGCCAGGTCGCGGGAACGGCGCCGTCGGTCGATGGCGTGTTCACCGTCGACAACGTCTCGCTGCGCGAAGGCAGCAACACCCTTTCCGCCACGGCGCAGAACCGCGCGGGTACCAGTCCCGTCTCCGCCGCCATCCGGGCCATCCGTGACACCGAGGCGCCGCAAGCACCGGGCATGTTGACGGCGACGGCGGAGGCCGACGGTCGCGTGGCGTTGACGTGGCGTGGACCGCTCTCGGGTGAGACGCCCGCCGGGTACCACGTGTACCGCGACGTGGCGCCCATCACCGCGCCCACGCCGCAGATGCGCGTCACCAACCAGCCCGTCACCAGCCCCTCCTACCGCGACCGTCCGACGACGGATGGCACCTACTACTGGGTGGTGACGTCGGTGGATGCCAGCGGGAACGAGAGTCCCCCGTCCACCGCTGCCTCCGCCCGCTCCGACGGGACGCCGCCGCGTCTGAGTGTCATCACGCTCACGCCGCGTGGAGCGTATGACGCTGTCGGTCGTCGTCTGGGTGTGGGTGAGGTGGGCGTCAGCATCACTGTCAGTGAGGCCCTGCAGGGCACGCCGTTCCTCACGTTCGTGACGCCGGGCGGGACGCCGGTCAACACCACGCTGAGCCGTCAGACGGAGACCACCTACGTCGGGTTCTTCACGCTGGGCACCGCGTCCTCGTCGGGACCCCTGTTCATCAACTTCTCCGGACGCGACCTGGCCGGCAACCGCGGCACCGAGGTGGACGCGCAGAATCCGCCGTTCGATTACGTCGTGGACACGCAAGGCCCGGCAGTGGCGTCGTTGGTGCTCGATCAGAACCCGCCGCTGCGGAACGACGCGCAGAACCCGCTCACCGTCCAGGTGGCCCTGACGCTGACGGATGCGGCCACCGGTAGCACCGCGCCGTCGTTGAGCTGGCGCATTGGCAACGGCGCTCCCACCAACGCCGCGCTCACCACGGTGGACGCGCTGCATTACACCGCCAGCGTCACGCTCCCGTCGACGGCGGGCGAGAACGGCGCGGAGCAGCTGGTGTTTGGTTGGTCGGCTTCGGATGACCTGGGCAACGTCAGCACCGTCATCAACGGCACCTACCAGTTCGAGGTGTTCCAGGGTGAGCTTCCCCCGCTGGCCAGTCCGCAGGGTTTCACCGCGCGTGCGCTGCCCGCCGGTGGCGTCGAGCTGACGTGGTTCGCGGTGAACAACGCGGCGGGGTATCGCATCTACCGCAAGGCTCCCGGCGAGCCCTCGCTCACCGAGCTGCCCGGTGAGGTGGCCGCGACCACGTACGCGGAGACCCCCGCCGTCGACGGTACCTACGAGTACGCGGTGGCGTCGGTCCGCCGAGCCAATGGCCTCGAGCGCGTCAGCTCGCCGAGTGTGTCGCGCACAGCGCAGGTGGACCGGGTACCGCCCAATCCGCCGTCGGGGCTCACGCTGCAGCTCGTCGGCAACGGCATCTACGCCACCTGGCAGCGGCCGAATGGCGAAACCCCCTCGACGTATCGGTTCTACCGTCGTGACAACCCGATTGACGACGTGGTGAACGCCACGCTGGTGGACTCAGACATTCCCACGACGGAGGCGCTGGACCGTCAGCCCTCCATCAATGACCACTTCTACGCCGTGACCGCGGTGGATGCCGCGGGCAACGAGAGCGCGCCGTCCATCTCACAGTACCTGGACTTCTCGCTCCTGCCGGTGTCCGGCCTGACGGTGCGGTTGCCCGAGAATGGCTCGCCGCAGCTCAGCTGGCCCTCGTCGGGCGGCGACCTCGCGGGCTACCGCGTCTACCGCTCGGCGTCGCCGGAACGTGTGCAGCTGGGCAGTGGGCTCATCACCGGAACCTCCTTCACCGACGTCACCTGGTCCGGCGGCGACCGCGAATACGAGGTCACCAAGGTCAACACCGACGAGCAGGAAAGCGTGGCCCGCACCGTTCGTCTTCCCGACGTCGTCATGTCGTTCCAGCCGGAGATGCGCATCTATCGCGGCGCCATCAACCGCGTGCCGGTCACGCTCACCTCGCGCTCGCAGTGGACGGTGAACGTCTCCTACGTCGAGCTGGGCTACTTGAGCCGCACGTACCGTTCCACTGGCGTCACGCTCAACCCGGGTGAGACGCGGACCCTCGACGTGTTCGTGGGCGGTGAAGGCAACCTGCCCGATGTCATCAACTTCTCCTCGCTGCTGGTCTCTGAGCCGGTGCCGGGAACGCGCATCGAGCTCGTCGGTAGCGGCAGCCTTTCCGTCGGCGACACAGCGCTGGGGCTGGAGATCTACACCGAGGAGATGACGCGCAGCGGGCTGGGACGCATCCGCTTCGTGCTGCAGAACCCCACGCGTGAAGAGGCGGAAGTCATCATGGCCGCGCCAGGCGGCGGTCCCTCACCGGACATCCACGTCACGGTGCGCGACCCCGACCAGAACGTCATCACCACCGCCACGTACGCGCGTACGGTGAACGGCGTGGTGGCCCTGCCCAACGGCTACACCGTGCTGCGTCTTCCCCCCGGCGGCCGCTTCGAGAGCGACATCATCGAGTTCCCGCTCGCCAACGTCACCGCCGACGAGGTTGACGTGCAGGTGACCGTGGACCGCATCGTGCGCTTCTTCGGGACCTCGCGGCAGGTGGAAGCGCGCGGGATGACCTCCACGGTGCGCAGCAGCCTGCAAGAGGTTCCCTACCGCGCGACGATCGACGTCGTGGGCGAGCCGGACGCCACGTTGGGAATCGCGCCTAGGGGCACTTTCCGCTCCGGCGAGACGGTGCTCATCCGCGGCACCATCACCAGCACCCGCAACGCCGGAGCGCCCGCGCCGTACCAGCCGGTCCGCGTGTGGCTCTCTGTTCGCGGTCGCATCACCACCGTCAACGCCATGAGCGACATCAACGGCAGGTTCGAGGTGTCGTTCACTCCCAACCCGTCGGATGCGGGCACGTTCGTGTTCTGGGCGGGCTACCCGGAGTTCACCGACCGGCCCACCATGGCGACGTTCAACGTGGCGCACGTGGAGGTGCAGCCGAGCTTCGCGCGGGTGTCCGTCCGTCGAGCGGAGCCGCTCACCCTCGAGTTGCGCGCGCACAACCTGGGCCAGGCGCCGGTGTCCAACGTGCGCGTGGAGCTGGTGGGCATCACCGACGTCAGTCGTGGCCAGCCGGTCACGGGCGTCACGCTGACCCTGCCCGACCCGCTGCCTTCCGTCGACGGTGGCGCGCTGGTCTACCTGCCCCTCACCGTGCTGGCCGACGTGAACGCGCCCAGCCGGGCGGAAATCCAGCTGCGTGTCCTCGCGGACCTTGGCGGTGGCGACGTGGAAGTGGGCCAGACCCGGCTGGACCTCACGCTGTTTGACGGCGTGCCCAGCCTCGCGTTCTCGCCCAGCTTCCTGGAAGTTGGCCTGGTGCGCGGCGAGCCCACGACGGAATTCGTGCGCATGACCAACAACGGCTACGAGACGCTGCGCAACCTCACCGTCTCCCTCGAGCCGCTGGCGGGTGAACCGGTCCGCAGCTGGATCACGCTGTCCACCCCGACGAGCCTGGGCGACCTCCCCGTCGGAGAGCAGGCTTCCGCGGGCATCAACTTCCGTCCCCCGCTCACCGGCCTGGAAGACGGCTTCTACGAGTACGTGCTCCGGGTCCGCGGCGACAACTACCCGGAGCGCCGGTACCAGGTGGTGGGGCTGGTGACGTCGTCGGAGGTGGGCAACGCGGAGTTCCACGTGGTGGACCTGTTCACCGGGACCACCATCGAGGGCACCAACGAGCTCAACAACGGCGTCGACAACGCGGAAGTGCGCTTGCAGCACGCCACCATCGCCAGCCGGCTCTACTCGATGAACACCGGCAACGATCACCAGGGCATCGCGTACTTCAACGGTGTTCCGGCCGGCACCTACAACTACCGTATCAGCGCGCCGGGACATGACACCGCCACCGGCGTCATCCGCATTGCGCCCGCCGTCACGGCGACGAAGAGCGTGTGGCTGGAAGCGGCCACGGTGTCGGTGAGCTGGAGCGTCACGCCGACGACGATCGAGGATCACTACGAGATCAAGATCGAGACCACCTTCCTCACCAACGTGCCCGTGCCGGTGGTGACCATGGAGCCCGGCGCCATCAACCTCCCGCACGACATGCGCGCCGGCGACGTCTACCAGGGCGAGTTCGTCATCGAGAACCACGGCCTGTTGCGCGCCGAGGACCTCAGCCTGGCCATCCCGCAGTCCGACGAGTACCGCCTGTACGAAATCCTCGGCGAGCTGCCCACGACGCTGGAGGCGCGTCAGCAGATCGTGGTTCCGTTCCGCATCACCGCGCTCCGCAATTTCCTCGACGAGGAGGGCAGCGGCGCGGCGGGTTGCACCACCACGGAATACACGTTCCTGTATCGCTACCTCGTCTGCGTCGACGGGGACTGGCAGTACAAGTACGGCCTGCGCAGCAGCTACGTCACCTCGGGTACCTGCGGAAGCCCGCCGCGGCCCGGTGGTGGTCGTCCGCGCATCGACATCATCGACGGATGCATCGGGTTCTGCGGGTGGGGCGGTGGTCCCATTGGCAGCAGCAGCGGTGGTTGGATCCCGCCGCTCATCCCGCGCATCGACCTCGAGGTGGACGGCTGTCCGTACGAGATTCCCGACCCGCCCGACCTCAAGGATTGCAGCCAGTCCTTCGTGTCGCTCGGCAGCGGCAGCTACTCGTTCGACGCCACGGACATCGTCGTGGAGACCCATGGCCAGGACCTGCAGGTCCAACGGCAGTACCTCACGCCCAACCAGCGCAACCAGGCGCAGTGGCCGCAAGACGTGTTCTTCCTCGGGCGCAACTGGTTCACGCCGTACTCGGCGCGCCTGCGCGCGGAGAACATGGATTCGGCGGAACGCGCGCGCATCACGCGCAACGTCCGCTGTGTGGTCCTCAACCATGGTGCCCCGCGCGTCGGGGGAGATGGTGGAGGCAGCAGCGGCGGAAGCGCAGGCGGGCCGGGCGGAGGTGGCGGAGGCAGCGTGGGAGGATCCACCACGAGCGGGCTGACGCCGTGCAAGCTGGCATCCTCCGAGGTCGTCTACGACCAGCCCAACGTGTTGCGCCTGTTTGACATGGGCCACAGCAAGGTCTTTGAGCTCAACAACAGCTCCGTCCTGCGGACGCCCAGCGGGCACAGCAAGGACCGCATCGAGCGGCTCTCCGACGGCACTGACCTGCTCCGCACCGTCGGTGGCGATTGGCGGAAGTTCGACGGGAGCGGCCGCCTCGTCGAGCTGGGTGACCGCAACATGAACAGCGCCACGCTCGAGTACGACGGGAGCGGACGTCTCTCCTACGTTCGCAGCGTCAGCAGCCCGGGTCGCTTCCTGCACTTCATCTACCAGGGCAACGAGCGCAAGGCGCAACGTGTCGTCGACGACCGCGGTCGCGACGCGGAGTATACGTACGACGGCGAGGACCTCACCTCCGTCGTCAACTTCATTGGTGGAAACACCACGTACGGCTACGCCAACGGCAACGTGGTCTCCAAGACGGACCCCGCCGGCGTCACCACGCGCATTGATTACTCGTCGGGCGGGGAGGGCGCGGCAAATCGCACCGTCGGCATGGTGCGCGTGCTCGGCCCCAATGGCGAGGACATCATCACCAAGGAGTACCTCACGCAGCCGCTCAGCGAGGGTGGCGTGCGCCAGGTGGTGACCGCTTCCGACGGCGTCTACTACGAGACCATCACCGACAAGGACGGCGACATCATCGCCCTCTACGGACCCGAGGGCCTGCGCACGCGCTACACCTATGAGCGCTTCTCCTCGGGCGGCGTGCGCAAGAAGACCGCCACCGAGCGCGACGGCAGCACCAAGGTCTGGGAGTACGACATCCAGGGCCGCGTGGTGTCCGTCACCGACGAGGAAGGCAACACCACCCGCTACGTCTACACCGACCCCGCGCTGCACCCGGACTGGTCGGAGGTGGAAGCAGTCATCCATCCCGACGGCAGCGCCACGCGCATGGAATACGACGAGCGCGGCAACGTCACCGCATTCATCCAGGCCGCAGGTACGCCGGACGAGCTGCGCGTGGAGTACACCTACGACAACCGCGGCAACCGCACCGGCGTCTACTACCCCGGCGACGCACCCGGGATGCCCACGGTGGCCTTCAGCTACAACAGCGACGGGCGCGTGTCGCAGCGCGTGGAGCGCTTGGATGCCACGCAGACCATGACCACCACGTTCAACTGGGTGGACCTCCCCGACGGAAACACCGAGCTCACGGTGACGCGCGGCGGAGACAGCATCGTCGCCATCCTGGATCCCGCGGGTCGGGAGCTGGAGGTGCGCGTGCCGGGCGTCAGCGGCCGCTACTCCCGCACGCAGTACGACGGGCTGGGCAACGTGGTGGAGCACGTCATGCTTCCCGACGACTCCACGCTCAAGCGCACCGAGCAGTACACCTGGTGGCTGGGACGTCGACTGGTCTCGTGGACGCGCAGCACCGAGGAGAACAGCAACTCCGTGGTCTACGACTTCAACAACTTCGGCCGTCGTGTGGGCTTCCACGACGAGCTGGGACAGGGATACACGCAGTCGTGGACGTCGGATCGTCGTCTCGCCTGGCGCGAGGACGCCGCGGGCAACCGGTACGAGTACACGTACAACGAAGCCTGCAAGGGTGAATGCAGCGCGTGCAGCGGCGCCAACTACCTGGTCTCCCGCATCCGCACGCCGCGCGGTGGCACGTTTGATTTCACGTACACACGCGAGGGCCGCGTCAAGACGGTGACCGACATCTACGGCAGCACCGTGGAGCTCACCCATGACTCGCGCGGACGCCAGATTGCACGTCGTGACGGCGAGGGGCGCATCCGTCGCACCACGTATGACGCGCTGGACCGCGTGGTGACGCTCTCCGTCGAGAAGGACGGCGTGGTCAACGAGATGTACAAGTACGAGTACGACGCCCGCACCAACCTGCGACGCATCCTCACGGGCACAAACTTCACGCAGGAAGTGGTCCGCTACGACTACTACGACAACAGCCAACTCAAGGCGGAGCACCGTCCTGGTGGCCAGACCCTCTCGTACACCTACGACGCCGCGGGCCGACTCGCATCCATCACCGACGCCAAGGGACAGCGCCAGCAGCTCTTCTACGGCTCCAACACGCTCGCGGAACGCGTTGAGTACTACGACGTCGGCGCGGCCACGCCGTCACGCGTGGTGCAGCAGACCTATGACGCCATGGGTCGCCTCGCCACCGTCGACAACGGCACCGTCCTGGTCACCTACGACCACGACCGCCTGAACCGCATCACGTCCATCACGTACAACTTCGGCACGTTCTCCAGGACCACCAGCTACACCTATTACGAGAACGACCTGCTGGAGACCGTCACCGACGGAGAGGGCCGCCTGCTGACGTACACGTACAACGCCATGGGCGAGGTCACCGGGATGAACGTTCCGGGCCATGGACCCGTCACCTGGGGCGCGTTCACGTGGAAGCGGCCGGGGATGATGGACCTGGGCAACGGTGTCCTCGTCGGCTCCTCGTATGACTTCCTGATGCGCGCCAACCAACGCGACGTCACCGTCAACACCGTTGGAGTCTGGTCGGAGTCCCGCGGGTTTGACCGCGTGGGCAATCCCACCGTCCTCACCGAGAACGGCACACTCACCAATGTCACGTACGACGCGCTGGACCGCGTGACCCTGGTGGACCGTCCGGACCCGCAGCTCGACGACGCGTACACGTACACGTCCAACCCCGGCGACCGGCAGAGCACCTCCAATCCCGCCGCCACGTACACCTACGTCGACGGGCGCCTGACGGCAGCGGGCGAGCTCACGTTCACCTACGACGACAACGGCTCGGTGACGTTCATTCGTCAGAACGGCGCGGTGCTGCTGCAGCTCCTCTACGACGTGGAAGGCTGGCTCTCGGAGGTCCGCGACGACACCGGCGCCACCGTGGCGCAGTACGCGTATGACCACATGGGCCACCGCGTGTCCAAGACCGTGGGCGGCGTCACCACGTACTACCTCTGGGGTCAGGGCGGATTGCTCGCGGAGTACGACGCCAACGGCACGGAGCTGGTGAGCTACGGGTACTCACCGCATTTCCGTCGTGGCGACGCGGAAAGCCGGTTGCCCACCTTTCAGCGTCAGGGCGGCGCGCTGTACTTCTACGTCAACGACCTCAGCGGCAAGCCACGTCGCGTGCTGAGCGCCAGCGGCCAGGTGGTGTGGAGTGCCGACCCGGATGCGTTCGGCGTGGCCAGCGTCAACGAGGATCCCGACGGAGACAGCACCACCGTCACCAACCACTGGCGCTTGCCGGGCCAGTACTACGACGTGGAAACCGGCCTCCACTACAACCGCGAGCGCTACTACCACCCGCAGCTCGGTCGTTACCTGCAACAGGACCGCGTCGGCGTCCGCAAGGTTGGCGTAGCCCAGCAGGGCGCGAACCATCTCTACGGCTACGCCATCCAGAATCCGTTCCGCTACATCGACCCCGACGGGCGCGGTGAGCTTTGCGTGGAAGGTGGCGCGGGACTGGGCGGCAAGCTGTGCGGCGGCTCCAGTGAGTGCTGCACGTCCGACGGTCACAAGATCAAGATGAACAGCCTCAAGCTGTGCATCGGCGTCGCCACGGGTGCCTCGGTGGGTTACGAGGGCCAGCCTGGTGGTGGCAAACCCGGCGCGTGCACGGGAACGCCGTCGGGATGTCTCGAGGGAAGCGTCAAGGGCGACGTGTACAAGGCCGTGTCCGCCGGCGTGAAAGGTGAGATCTGCACGGACGGGAACGGCAAGATCGGCGGTGGCGCGGGGGTGGGGCCGGTCAGTGGCTCCTGCACCATCAACACCGAGGGAGACATCGAGTGTGAAGGCTCCGCGGACCTCATTCCCGACGAGGGCGGTGGCGGTCTGAGCGCGGGCGGATTCGGTTGCATCAAGATTCCCGGCACCAGCGACGTCGAGCCGACCGGCGAGTGCTGCGACAAGGGCGGTTGATGACGATGAAATTGATGTTTCGGAACGCCATGTCGTTGATGCTGCCACTGGTGACGGCGGTGGCATGCTCGCGCCCGGAGCCGGCCACCCGGTTCACGTTCGACGACGTGCCGCCTGGGTTCACCACGCTCCGCCAGCTGCGGAGCACGTACACCCTGCGCAACACCACCGGGACGCCCATCCCGGGCGCTTCGCTGTGGGTCTACGTGCCGGTGCAGGAGACCTCGTACCAGGCGCTCAAGTCCGTGGAATTCAGTCATCCCGCACTGCTGCAGAAGGGCATGGCGCAGGTTGTCGTCGAGCTGCCGCCGTACGGGACCAAGCTGGTTCGCGTGGACTTTGACGTCATGCAGGCGGCGGAGGCGCAGGTTGCCAGCGTTGACGCGGAGGATTTCCTGCGGCCATCGCCCGTCGTGGAAGCCACGCATCCCGACGTGGTGGCACGCGCCAAGGAGCTGAAGAAGGACAACGTGCTCGCCACGGCGCGCGCGATCCATGAGTTCGTGGCCGGGCACGTGCGGGAAGGCGGTTACGACACCACGGAGCGGGGCGCGCTCTACGCGCTGCAGAACCAGAGCGGTGATTGCTCGGAGTACAGCTCGTTGTTCGTGGCGTTGGCGCGCGCCGCGGGTGTCCCGTCACGACGGGTGAGCGGCTATTTCTGTGAAGGGCCGTGTCGCAACCAGAACTACCACACGTGGGCCGAGTTCCATGACGGCGAGCGGTGGCGCCTGGTCGACAGCCAGAACAAGCGGTTTGACGTCCAGACCGCGGGGTACGTGGCGCTGGAGCTGAATGAAGAAACGGTGGAGGCGCCGTTGTTGGGCAGACACCGTTTTGCCGTCGTGGTGCCGGGTGCGGGTCCGGAGGGTGGACCCGTGGCGGTGGAAACCCAGACCACCATCGATTGAGAGGGCAGGCATGAAAGCGATGACCAAAGCTGCTCTGGGATTCACGTTGACGGCGCTGACGCTGTTGGATGCGTCGACGGCGCGGGCCACGTGTGCATCCGTGAAGATCGAGATCCTGCAGGAGGTCACGTTCGAACGTCAGGCCTTTGACGCGCGGATGGAGATCACCAACGGGCTCGCGGAATCCATCAGCGGAATCCGCGTGGACATCTCGGTTGCCGACGAGACCGGCGCCAACCGCGGTAACGAGTTCTTCATCCGCCTGGACAGCCAGGAAGGACTCAGCGGCGCACCCGACGGCAGCGGCTCCGTCGCCGCCAACGGGAAGGCCGACATCCATTGGCTGATGATTCCTTCCTTCGGCGCCGGTGGAACCACGCCCGCGGGAGCGAACTTCCTCGTCGGTGCAACACTCACGTACACGGTGGCGGGGAAGACGCAGACCGTCGAGGTGGTGCCGGACGCCATCAACGTGCAGCCCATGCCGCTGCTCACCCTCGACTACTTCGAGCCCGAGTACGTCAACGGCGACGACCCGTACACGCCGCAGCAGGAGGCGCCGGAGCCCTACACCCTCGGTGTGCGTGTGAAGAACCACGGCTACGGACCCGCGCGTAAGCTCAAGATCCAATCCGCGCAGCCGCGCATCGTCGAGAACCAGCTCGGTCTGCTCGTGGATTTCCGCATCCTCGCCACGGAAGTGAGCGGCGTGACGACCCAGAACTCGCTGCTGGCAGACTTCGGTGACCTGCCCAACGACGAGGCGCGCAATGCGCGGTGGATCATGGTGTCCACGCTCTCGGGCCGCTTCATCGAGTTCAACGTCAGCTTCACTCACGACGACAACCTGGGCGGCGAGCTCACCAGCCTCATTGAGGCCACCAACGCCCACTACCTCATCCACGACGTGCTCGTGGACCTCCCCGGTCGCGACACGGTGAAGGACTTCCTCGCCACGGTGACCAACACTCCGAGCACCGACCTCATCGTGTACGAGTCGGACAACGTCGAGACCGTGGTCCTTTCCTATGGCGAAGGGCAACCCGGCGTCGCGCAGTTGGACCGCTCTCCGACGGTGGACAATCCCCATGTCACATTGACGGCCAGCGTGGTCATCGGCGGACCAAGCTACATCCGAGTGACGGACCCGATGGCGGGTACGCGTCGCCTCGTCGGCGCCACGCGCTCCGACGGGAAGGTCATCAACGAGGCGAACGTGTGGCTGAGCAAGGAGTACATCCCGGCCACGCACAGTTATCGCTACGGACTGAACCTGTTCGATATCGAGTCCACGGGCGCGTACACGGTGACGTACGAGATGGTGCCGGTGCCGGACTTCAGCCCGCCGGAGACGCGCATCGAGGTTGCGGAGCCGAAGACGCTGACCGGAACGCCGGTGTGTGTGACGAGGAAGACCAACCACATCTTCGTCGCGCAGGATGCGGAAGGGCCGGTGCCGAACCTGTTCATGCAGATCGACGGGAATGCGTCGGACTTGGGCGCCTACTTCGCGGCGATCAACCCGTTCCGCTTCGAGCTGCGGCCCAGCGTGACGGAAGGCCAGCACCGCATCCACTACTACGGCCGCGACCTGGCCGGTAACGACGAACCCCCACGCTTCCTGGATGTGATCGTCGACGACAACCCGCCCATTGTTCAGACCGTCTATGCCGACCCGCCGCAATTTACTCCCGGCGAAGACGAGGCGCTGGCAAGCAACACGACTCGGCTCAGTTACCGCGTGGATGATGTCTGCGGCCCGGTCTACGCGCAGCTGGAGATCGCGGCGGGAACGGGTGAGTTCAGCGGACTTCCCGTCGTGGCGCACCGCACTGGGATTGCGACGCCGGGCACGACCAGCGCGGTCACCTGGGACGGTCGGGATGACTTTGGTGGTCTGGTGGCCCCCGGCACGTATTCGGTGCATGTGACCTTCCGCGATGGCATCTACGACCAGGTGGCGACGGAAGACCGTCCCGCGCATGAGCGCATTTCGCCGGTGTTCACGGTGCAGGTGAAGGCCGCGCGCCAGAGTGAGCCGGTGGACCCGCTGGCCAGCGCGAACCAGCAGAGCCCGTCCATCCACGGTGACGACGTCGTTTGGGCCGACGATCGAACCGGCCGCTGGCAGATTCGTCACGAGGACGTGCTGAGCGGAAGCGCCACGTTCATCGCGCCTTTCGCCTCGGACCAGACGTCACCGGTGATTTCCACCGAGCACATTGCCTGGGTGGACAACCGCAACGGCGACCTGGACGTCGTCATCCACGACCGTCTCACCTTGGCGACGACGGTGCTGGCACAGCCGGGCGACCAGACGAATCCGTCGCTGTCCGACGATTGGCTCGTCTATGAGAGCAACATCAACGGGAACATCGACATCTACGCCTACAGCCTCACCACCGGCACGACGACGCAGGTGACCAGTCACGAGCGTGACCAGGTGAAGCCGCGAGCCGCGGGCAGCAGCGTGGTCTGGGAGGACTACCGTCACGGTCGCGCGGAGGTCTACGCCATGGACCTGTCGACGACGACGGAAACGCGCATCACCGTCCTTCCCGAGAGTGACCAGCTGAACCCGGTGGTGACCAATGAGGTGATTGTCTGGGTGGACAACCGTCACGGCGGTGAGACGCTGTACGCGTATGACCGCAGCACCCAGCGCGTCACCCGTCTCACGTACGGTTCCGACCTGGTCAACGATCCGGACGCGATCGACGGCCGCTACGTCGCCATTGCGACAGGCGCGGAAGCGCAGGGTGACCTTCTCGTCGGCGACCCGCTCGCGGGAACCGGCACGAACTGGGAACGCAACGCTTCCGACCAACGCCACGCCCGCGTCCACGGCGACAAGTTGGTGTGGCAGGAGCTCGTCGACGGATTCTGGCAGGTGAAATGGTCCGAGGTCACTCTGCCCGACCTCACGCTCGCCTTCCGTCAGGGTTACAACCTGCTGGCCCTCCCCGAGAGTGTTGCTCTCGAGCATCTCACCGCGCATGCGCTGCTGACGGCGTGGCAACAGCAATTCGGTGTCGTCGGTGTGCGGCAACTGGATTCGTCCCTGCAGACGTTCAAGAGCGCGTGGATCGAGAATGGTTCCCCCATGGGCGACGACTTCCCGCTCGAAGGCAATCAGACGCTGGTGGTGGAATCCGACGGAGAGGGCATCCTGGAAGTGGATGGGTTGGGACCGCGGCCTGCGGTGGACCTCGTTGCTGGGGCCAATGGCCTCGGGTTGGCGAGTTTCCCGTACGGTTTGCGGGCGTGGGACGTGGTGTCGTCGTTGGGTGAGGCAAACGTGGTGTCGCTGCAGCGGTTCAACCGTCGGACGGGCGCGTTTGAGACCGCCGCTGTGAACAACGCGGAGTTGCTGGGACCGAACTTCAATCTGCGCAGCGGTGAAGGCCTGTGGGTGACCATGGCTCAACCCGTCGCGGGATGGAGGCCGTGATGCCTTTGCACGTCGGTCTCCTTTTGCTTGCCGCGGTCGCGAGCCCGAATGAGGGCTGGATTGACCCCAGCGCGCTGGCTGAGAAACTCAAGGATTCCGCCCATGACCTGCGCGTCATCGACACGCGTGACGATGTCGATTTCAACCGCGGCCACATCCGTGAGTCGCTGCACATGCCCGGCACCGAAGCGCGCCACCGCGCCTTCCTGAAGCGCCACGACGTGGTCCTCCTGTACGGACAGGGCAACCCGTGTCCCGCCATGGAGCTTGCTGAGCGCATGCGCGCGGATGGATTCACCCGCGTGCGCGTCCTGGAAGGCGGCATGGAAGCATGGGTGGCGGCCGGTCAGCCCGTCGAGGAGCAGCAGGATCCCAGCATGCGCCAGAGCACGTCCCCGGTGATGGAGCCGGGTGCGCTGACCGCGCGGGAGCTGGAAGCACTGCTGCGGTGCAAGGAAGTCACACCCGTCATCCTGGACCTCGACGGGGAGATGGCGACGGCATTGAAGAGTGCGCAGACGAAGCCGCGCGTGACGAAGACAGCGCCGAAGGCGAAGGAAGTGACGTGGCGGACGCCGGTTGTCGTCGTGAACGCAACGGGGCGCGGTGTGGCGGAGGAAGCGGCGCGCTTGCGAGAGCAGAAGGTTGGGCCCGCGGTCTTCTGGTTGGAGGGCGGCGTGGAAGCGTGGCGGATGTGGAAGCAGGCGCGCAGCAGCTTGCCTCCTCCCGAGAAGTGCCCCGGCTGCGGAACCGGGCAGTGAGACGAGGTGGATGATGATGTCATTTGCACGAGCAACATGGCTGACCACCGGAATGCTGATCGCGTGGACGTCGTACGCGCAGGCCGCGCCGCCAGCGCTCGGCAACGTCCGCGTTTCCGACGTCACGCCCAGCGCATTCTCCGTCATCTTCACCACGGACCAGCGCATCACACCGGAACTGCGCATCTTCCTGGATGACCGCGGGCTTGCCTCCGCTGGTTCCGCGCAGGTTGACGTGATGCCGCTCCCGGACATCCTGCAGGAACCCGCGCGCACCGCCGGCGTATGGAAGCTGCGCGTGACCGGCCTCAGCCCCACCACGACGTACTACTACCAGCTGCGCGCCACCTCCGACGCCACCGGCTCCGTCAGCATCCTCCCGCAAAACCCGCCGTACCTCTCCGCGACGACCGAAACCCGCATTGAACGTGTCCAGACCGCGGACAACACGCGCGCGCCGACGAAGAGCCCGTTCCTCCTCCATGACTCCGCGGCTCGTGGGACGCCCGCTCCCGCTGGGGCGGTGGTCCTCGCGGACGTCGAGGGGGGCGCGGCGCCCGTCAGCGTGTACGTGGGTGATGGTTCACGGGGCGGCGTGGCGGGGGTGGACCTGAGCAACGTGTTCTCGTCGCAGACGCATGAGTCCCTGCGCATCAACGGCGGTGAAACGGTCCGCCTGCAGACCATTGCCGCGCATGACGACGTCAGGACGCGCGCGTGGAAGCTCCCCGCGGTCGTTGATGGCGTGGCCACCACGCTGGAGCCGTTCTCGCAGCAGGTGACGCTCAATCCCGGTTGGAATCTCGTCGCATTCCAGGTGGAGCCGTCGGACCGCAGTGTGGAAACCGTCTTCGCCGCCGCCGCACCCGACGTCACCGAGGTGTGGACGCAGGTGAATGGCCAGTGGGTCTACCGGGACCTCGTCGCCAACACCGGCACGCTCACGACCATCAACGTGAACCAGGGCTACTTCGTCCTCGCCACCGCGCCGGCCACCATCACGGTTGAAGGCGGTTGGGCGGTGGATGAGATCCGGTTGCTACCGGGCTGGAACATCGTCGGATATCGCGACCTCGATTCGCGGTTGGTGCAAGACATCGTGGACCCGATGACGGGCTCGGTGCGTGCGGTGTGGGGCTATGACGAGGCCACGCAGACCTGGCGCTGTTACAAGCCCGGTGTTCCCGCGGAAGTGAATGACCTCGGCAGCATCGAGCCCGGCCGCGCGTACTACGTCTACATGTCCACGGAGCGGGGGTGGTGATGAAAGCCATGCATGCAACGCTTGCGAGCCTTCTGCTCACCTCCGCGGCACTGGCGCAGACGCGACCGGACACACCGTTCCGCCTCTTCGGCAACGTGGTCCGCGACGGCGTGGTGCTCACCCAAGTGGACCCGGAGTTCACGAACACGACGGTAAAAGCGCTGTGGCGCGGTCCCAACGGTGAAGTCGAAGTTGCCTCGATGACGCTGGGCACGCGCGGTGACTACTACGTGCTGGACGTGCCCGCCGGTGACGGTGTGACCGGTCCGGCGATCACCGACCCGCTGCGCATCACGGTGAATGACGATCCCGTCGAGAGTGGTGTTCCGCTCAGCAAGGGCAGTGTGCGTCGGTTGGACCTGGCGCACCGGCCGGGCGCGTACATCACGATCTTCCCCGTCGACAACCAGGTCATCATCGCGGGTCAGACGCTCACGGTGCAGCTGGAAACGGTGGCGTGGAACGGCGAGACGCTCATTTCCGCACCGAGCAGCAGCGTGGGTGGGGACCTGGCCATTGAGTTCTCCCCGCTGCAGATGCCGTCGGGAGCCAGCGTGCATCCGTTCACCGGGGTGGTGACGTTCCAGGCCACGGACGCTGTGGTTGGCCGCCAGGTCATTGAGGTCCTCGCCGGTCTTCCGCCAATGGAGACGACGGTGCGTTTCGTGGTGAGCGTGATTCCGTCGGCGTGCGCGGGAATTCCGGGGATTGCCACGGGCTGTACCAACGGCCTTGGCGTTTGCACGGACAGCGGGTTCACGACGTGCGACGTCAACACGCTGCAGCCGCTGTGCGACGCACCGATCATCACACCGACCTCGCCCGAGCTCGGCGGCAACACCCTGGATGACGACTGCAACGGCACCACCGACGAGGGCTTCGACAACCACGGTCTTCCGTGCGCTCCGACGGGAACGAGCGTGTGCGAGCTTTCGGGTCGTTACGAGTACACGTCGGACCTGACCGCGCTGGAGTGCGTCACGTCCACGGACCCGCCGGTGACGGTGAGCTGCGATGACGGGGATCCCTGTTCCGCGGACAGCTGCGACCCGAGCGCCGGCTGCCAGTACACGACGTCACCGATTGGAACGACGTGCAATGGCGGCGCCGGTGTGTGCTCGGTGGGAAGCTGCGTCGACGTGGTGCCGGGCATGGTGTGCAACACGCCGGAGGACGTCACCGTCGCGTCGACGACGAGCGGAGACCTGGCATCCGCGATCGACAGCACGGAGACGCTGGCAAGCTGCACGGGCTCGTCGGACTGGGCGGGGCCGGACCTGTTCTACCGCATCTCACTGGCACCCGGGATGGAATACCGGGTCACCGTGACGCCGACGGGCAGTGCCAACGTCCAGATCGTCCTTCACGACGACGGGTGCGCCGGTGCATGCATGATGGCGGTGGATGCGCAGCTGGCGGGCCAGCCGGAGACGCTGCTCATCGCATCGGACACTTCGGCGCGTACACTGATCCTGCAGGTCACCTCGCCGGAGAACGCGCGTGGTGCATTCGAGTTGCTACTCGAGGAGGTTCCGCCGCCGCCCGACGCGGGTTCCCCCGTGGATGCCGGCATTCCCGTCGACGGCGCGGTTGCCCTTGATGCAGGTCAGGCGGTTTCCGACGCCGCGATTGTCGTCGACGCTTCGCCCGGCATCGATGCCACGGTTCCGCCGGAGCCCGACGCAGGCACGCCTGGGTCCGACGCGGGTGTGGAGATCTTCGACGCTGGTGTCGTCGTTGGAGATGCAGGCGTGACGACGGACGCCGCGATTCCCGGCACCGACGCTGCAACGCCCGAAGCTGACGCTGGCCAGCCCGGCACCGACGCCAGCGTGCCCGATGCCGCCACCCCTCCCGACGGCGCGGTGACGCCGGATGCCAACGTTCCCGACGCTGCCGTGCGTGAAGACGCGGGTGTCCGCCCGGATGCTGGTCGTCGTGACGCAGGCCGCGCGGACGCGGGCGGTGTCTCCACCGAGGACGGCGGCACCAGCACCCCGCCCGGCCCCGACCCCGAAGACCCCGCTCAGCCCGTGTGCGCGTGTGAAACCGCTCGCAGCGACGTCGGCGAGAGCGCGCTGTACCTCGCGTTCGCCGTGGTGCTTGGGCTCCGACGGGTGCGTCGACGCGGTTGAACGCTGCCGCCCGTCACGACGAGCGCGCGCGCTGTCCCGGCTGTGGCGGCGTTGCCGTCACGGGGTCCTCCGGCCACGAATGCCGCGGATACTTCCGCATCAGCTCCTTGCGGATGGCCGGGTAGTGTCGCTGCCAGAAGCCTGCGAGATCGTCGGTGATCTGCACCGCGCGCTGGTTGGGCGCCAGCAGGTGCATGTTCAGCTTCTGTCGACCGTTCATGATGCGCGGCGCTTCCCGCATCCCAAAGAAATCCTGCAACCGCGACTCCACCCAGGGCGGTTGTCCCGCCACGTAGTGCACGGTGCACTTCCTCCCACCGGGAAGCCGGATGCTCTGCGGCGCCTGCGCTTCAAGCGCCTGTCGTTGTGCCGGCGTCAGTTCCGCCACCAACGTGTCGACGAAGGAAACCTCCTTCAGCTCGGCGATGGTCCGTCGCCCTTCGCAGTGACGACGCATGGCGTCCTTCAGCGCGTTGTCGTCGAGGGAAGGAAACCCCAGCTCCGGCATGATCTCGCGCAGGGTACCAATGCGCGCGCGCAGGTGTTCCAGTTCCTCCGGGTCACAGAACGCCGCAACGCCCATGGATAGGGCGGCCTTGGCCAACGTCTCCGCAACACGCGGGTCGTCGCTGTGATCCACGCGCGTCTCCTCGAGAACCAGCTGGAACAATCGCAAGCGGCTGAAGCAGTCCACCCGCTGGGCCTGCGCGTTCCATTCCACGTCGACGCTGTCCTGCAGCGCATCCGGGACAACATCCAGCAGCCACTCCGGCTCAATCGCGCTCGCGCGGGAGATGCGCACGCCGTCCTGCTTCCCGCCCGTGCGGTCTTCCGCGTCCAACGCCACCAGCAGCGGGCTGTCCGCCACCTGACTCCACGGCGCCAGCCGCGCGGTCCCCCCGGTGGCGAGGAGGAACTCCGGCACATCCGCGCGCGCGGCCGGCCCCTTCCGTCGCTGCGCCACGCGGTCGGCGTATCCCGCCAGGATGGCCATCCCCAACGCGGTGTCCTCGTCGGAAGCGCCCTGTCTCGGTGGATTCACATTGCGCGCAATCCCGGCCAGCTGCTTCCGCACCCGCTCCACGCGACTCACGACGCCCGGGTCCAAACCCAGCGCCTCCACGTCGCGCGGGTTGAAGTTCCCGGCTCGCGCGGTCTCGAACGCCTCCCAGGCCGCCAACACGTCGCTGCCGTGCACGTCCTTCTTGCGTGACCGTGTCGTCGTCGACAACCCGCGCCGTTCGGACGCCCAGATGTCCACCTCGCCCAGCAGCGCGGCCACCACGCAGCCCTCGTCGCGGAAGCCACGCGCCACCGCTTCCACCAGCACGCGCGCCTGCCGCGGATGCAGCGGAAAGCGCAACATGTCCTTCCCCGTCGGCGTCAGCACACCCTCCGGGGTGACCGCATTCAACAACCGCAACAACGACGAGGCGGCCTGCAGCTGCGACGCGTCGGGCGTCTCGAACCAGGGGAACGCGGCCAGGTCGCGCTCGCCCATGCCGTGCAGGAGCAGCGCGGTCTCGGAGAGGTCCATGCGCTTGACCTCGGGCGGCGTGTGCTCGGGACGCGTGTCGTGGTCATGGCGCGTGTACAGGCGGATGCAGCGTCCCGGCCGCGTACGCCCCGCACGACCCGCACGCTGCGTGGCGCTCGCCCGACTGATGCGCCCCAGCTTCAACGTCGCCAACCCCGACCACGACGCGTGCCCGGCAATCCGCGCCAGCCCGCTGTCAATGATGGCCACGACACCGTCGATGGTGACCGACGTCTCCGCGACGTTGGTGGACAGGATGAGCTTGCGCTTCCTGGACGGGCGCACCGCCTGGTCCTGCTCTTCCGGCGTCAGGTCACCGTGCAGCGGGAGCATGAGCAGGTCATGTTGCTGCGCCAACGTGGTGCACGCCGCGCGCGCGGCCCGAATCTCCGCGGCGCCGGGCAGGAACACGAGCACGTCGCCATCCAGCCCTTGCTCCAGGAGTCGACGCACCGCATCCGCCACCTGTCTCTCGAGCGGGCGGGGATTCTGCGCGGGCTCCTCCTTTGCGGCGTATTCCACCTCGACGGGAAACACGCGTCCCGGCACCTTCATCTGCGGACAATCACCCAGGAACCGCGCCACCGGGCCGGCGTCCATTGTCGCGGACATCACCACCAGCTTGAGGTCCCGACGGGTGCTGCGTTGCAGTCGCGCCAGCAGACCCAGGGCCACGTCGGTCTGCAGGTGACGTTCGTGGAATTCGTCGAGCACCACGGCGCCCACGCGGGACAGGTTGGGATCCTGCGCCAGCTGTCGCGTGAGGACTCCCTCGGTCACGAACTTCACGCGCGTGGCGGCGGAGACCACGTCCTCAAAGCGCACCTGGTAACCCACCAGCTCGCCCACGCGTGTCCCCATCTCCTCGGCCACTCGACGTGCCGCCATGCGCGCGGCCAGTCGACGTGGCTCCAGCACCACCACCAGCTTGTCGTCGGAAATGAGCGGGAGCAGGGCAGGGGGGACGCGGGTGGTCTTGCCGGCACCGGGCTCCGCTTGCAGCACCAGGCTCTGGGCGCCGCGCAGCCGCTCGACGAGCTCCGGCAGGTGGGCATCAACGGGAAGCGTGATCATCGGTCGGCGCCAGCCATACCCGACGCCGGCTCTCTTGACAGCTCCACCATGGGCCGGGACGCTGCTGGCGCATGCTCCGGCTCGTGGTGGCGATGGTGGCCGTGCTTCTGGCGTCGTGCACGTGGGTGCAACGGACCGCGTTGCCGCTCCCGCCACTGGGCCTGGACCTCGCGTGTGAGCTGCCGGGCGAGAAGGTCGTGACCTACCACGACGTGGAACCGGTCTTTGACGCGCGCTGCAACCGCTGTCATCACTCCGCGCGCAGCGACAACCTCCGCGCCCAGCGCATCTTCGAGTCCAGCAGCTACCCGTTCAGCACGGACCGACCGGACACGCTGCTGGCGGACCTGGACGGGTTCATCCGTCGCAGTTGGCTGACCACGAGGGAGAAGTGCCAGCTTCTCGGTTGGCTGAGGGACGGCGCGCGGGATGACCGGGGAGCTCGCCCGGTGTGGCGCAAGCCGTGATCAGTGGCGTGCTTCGGAACGACGGAGCGCGGACCGCAGCTTCTCCACGTCGTGCTGCGCCGGCGCGTCGGTGAGCGTGACTCCCGTGAGCATCGTCGTGGCCGCGGGGTGGTCCACCATCAGGATGGCCCGACGGAAACGCACGCGCGTCTCCTTGCTGGAGCCCAGGTACGCGGGAACCAGTGCTTCGGTGATGCGCGCCCGCAGCGCGTCGCCTTCCGCTTGCGCGGCGGGACCCTTGGCCTCCCACGCCCAGCGCGAGCCCAGCCAGCCCAGCGCGTCGGCGGCGGTGGCGCGGACCTCGTCGTTGCTCGCGGTCAGCTGGCCCAGCAGCACGTCGGCGGAAGCGCCGCTGCGACAGTAACCCAGCCCCATCAGCGCCGGCTTCAGCAGCGCCCCACCGGCACGCACGTGGCCCGCCAGGTAGCCCACGTCCTCGCCACGACACAGCGCACCCAGCGCCTCCGCGGCGGTTTGCGTGATCATGGCGTGCTGTCCCGTCTTCTCCATGACGTGGCGGAGCACCTGCGCACCGCGCGGATCCTTCACCTGGCGGAGCAGCTCCAGCAGACCCACCGTGAACATGACGCGACCCATGTCGGTCATCTTCGCCAGCTTCTCCTCGTCGTAGGAGAGCAGGGCCAGCGCCGGCATCACCGCGGAAGGGCCCAGCGCGCGGATCTGACGCGTGACCCCGCTCCGTCGCTCCCACGGCGGCGCGCCGGCCTCCACCTTCATGCGCAGGCTCTCCAGGCGGAGGAAGGCTTCCTCGTTCTGCTTGCGGTCCTGCTGCACCGCGGTGCGCAGCGTGGAGAAGGCGTCGCCGGCGGCGTGCACCGTCGACACCGTCACCTGCGCGCCCAACACCAGACCCAGCGCCAAGCCTTTCATGATGCGCTCTCCCGTGATCTTCGTCGTCACCATGGGGCCACCCACCAGGCCGCTTCCATGCGGCGCGCAGCGTTCGTACCGCAGTGAACCTCACCACCCAGCCGGTGATACAGGTCCCAGTCATCCGCGAACATCACCGTCAGCCCCAGCGCGCCCAGGCGGGTGCGCAGGTCGGCCTTGAAGACGTCCTCGCCGTTCAGCTCGGGACCAAACGGGTCCGGGATGACCACGCGGCCATTGGCGTGCAGCAGGTTCACCGTGCCCGGCTGGTACGCGCCGGAGGCGCCCCAGGTGCGCTCCATCAGGAACGGCATGAGCGTGATCTCCTCGTCGGCCAGCCCGATTTCCTCGACGAGAACCTCGCGCACCTCGTCAATGTGGATCTGCGACTCCTGGCTCTCCGCCATCAGGTCCGCGTCGGCCAGCGCCTCGGACACGGTCACTTCCGCGGGGACCTCGCGCATGCTCCAGCCCTCTTGCTCCACCCAGCTCTTGCCCACGAACATCGGCACGTCGCCGTGGCCCTCGTCCTTGAGGCGCTGCAGCATGTCACGCGCCAGCGTGGTGGAGCCCAGCAGCAAACCCCAGCCGCGCGGCGTGTTGGTCTTCACAAAGGACATCACCTCGTCCACGTGCCCCACCGAGAGCCACGACGTGTCGACGACGATCTCCGGCTGCACCCGCTGCGCGCGCACCATGTCCACGTAGAGGCCGTCGGGCATCTCCTCCTCGGTGCTGCCCGCGCCCCAGATGTTGCGACCCGCCGGATAGCTCTCGGTGCCATTCGTGTACGGCGGCACCACGTCCCAGTTGCCAAACGAGTTCATGCTGTAGCCATGCGTCCACGGGTCAAAGCTCCGGTCGCGCACGTACAGCGTCGCCACGTCGGGGCCGAGCATGGCCTGCGCCAGACGTCCCGCCCGACGATCCGGCTGCGCGGAGCGGACCGCCACCCGCATGCCGTGCATCACGCCGTTGGCACCCGGGCGGTACATCTGGCCCATGTCAAAGAAGTCCTGCGCCCACTGGTCGTACTCGTAGTCGGAGACGTCCAGCCCCTCGTGGAAGAAGCTCTGCCCGTCGACGAGCGCGTCCAGGCCGTCCAGCAGCGGCGCGCTCTCCGGTCCCAGGTCGCTGTAGAAGATCGTGTCGGCTTCCAGCGTGTTGTACTGGAAGATCACCGGCGCCACGCGGAGCTGCACCTCGTCGGTGCCAATCACCGCCTGCTGCGCGTCACGGATGGTGAGCGTGGCGGTCACGTGGCCGTCCCACGCTTCCTCGCTCGTGGAGGTGACCAGGTCCGTGGCCTCCAGCGCAAAGCGGACCCCGGCCCGAATCTCCTCGGCGGTGAGCGGCACGTTGCTGGCGTCTTCCACGAACGCGTAGGCCTGCGGGTCGGTGTCCACGCCGGTCACCTTGAACAGGTTGAACGCGCCGGTGTCGCTGGCGGTCACCACCAGGGTGCCGGTGGCGTCGGCGGGCACGTCCGGCCAGGCGCGCACCATGACCGGCGCCAGGTCGGTGATGTCGGCGTTGCCGTTGACGAACGTGTCGTGCGCGTCCACGCCGTTGTCATCGTCGTCATCCAGGTTGGACAGGAACACCGCGCCGTGCTCGTGCGACCAGGTCTCCTCACCGGCCTCCTCGGTGGGTTCCTCATCCAGCACGCCGTTGCGGTTGTTGTCCGCCACCAGGTCCACGATCACCGGCGGCGGGTCGGGTGGCTGCTCCGGCGGAGACTCACCCTGCTGCTGCTCCACCATCGGCTGCACCAGCGCAAACTGGCAGCCCTGCATCAAGAACCACGCAACACCCGAGGCGAGAACGCTGTGATGTGCTTTTTTCATGGGCATCCCTGTGGCCGTGAGCGAAGCAGAGCGCGTGCCAGGTGGCATCCGTCAGGCGTCCTATGCCGTGGGGGGCTAAGTCCTTGATTTCGCGGTGCGTCAGAGGTGTCCGAGCGCGCTCGCAGCGTGTGCCGTGCCGTTCCTAACACCCTTGCGACTCCGGGCCTGTCCTCGGGGAGGACGTACGGGTTGTACGAGTCGGAGAGGGAGACCTCATGGTCGAACCCGCGGGCCTCCGTGAGAGCGAACGCGGGGCCACACGCCAACACGCCCAGCCCCGGTGTGATTGCGATCAAGCCGACGCACGAGCGCGTTCTGACCGCGGGCACGTGCCGCGGGAGGCTCTGGCGCTACCCGCGCGCTGCGGTTTAGCCTCGACCAACATCGCGGGGCGGCATGGACGTTGCGCACACCATGAAGGCGTTCGGCATCTCCCGCTACGGCGGGAATGACCTGGTGCAGGCCATGGAGCTGCCCAGACCCCAGCCCGGGCCCGAGGACGTCCTCATCGAGGTGCACGCCGCCAGCGTGAACCCGGTGGACTTCAAGATTCGTGACGGCGGGGCGCGGGTGTTGTTGCCCTACGCGTTCCCGCTGGTGTTGGGCAATGACCTTTCCGGCGTCATCGTCGACGTGGGCTCGGAAGTCCGCGCCTACCGCCCCGGCGAAGAGGTCTACGTCCGCCTGGACAAGCGGCGCATTGGCGCGTTTGCGGAGTTCGTGCTGGCGCGCCAGCAGGACGTGGCGCTCAAGCCGCGCAACCTCTCGCACCAGGAGGCGGCCAGCATTCCGCTGGTGGGGCTGACGGCGTGGCAGGCCCTGGTGGACCTGGGCTCGGTCACGCGCGGGCACCACGTGCTCATCCACGCCGGCAGCGGCGGGCTGGGCACCTTTGCCATCCAGCTGGCCAAGCATCTCGGCGCCACGGTGAGCGCCACGTGTTCCACGCCCAACGTGGAGATGGTGCGCCGGCTGGGCGCGGACGTCGTGGTGGACTACCGGCACCAGCGCTTTGAGCAGGAGCTGCGCGACGTGGACGTGGCCCTGGATTCCCTCGGCGGGGAGACGTGTCGGAAGACGTTCCAGGTGATGCGTCGGGGCGGGATGCTGATCACCGTCACCAACCTGCCCACCGCCGCCTACGCGCGTGAGACGAAGATGGGCATGGGTTGGGTGGCGCTGTTTGGATTGCTCAACCTCGGGACCTGGCGCCTGAGCCGCGCCCACGACGTCGACTACCGTTTCCTCTTCATGCGGCCGAACGGCGAGCAGCTGGCGCGCATTGCGGAGCTGATTGAGCGCGGCATCATCCGGCCGGTGGTGGACAAGGTGTTCTCCTTCGAGGAGACGCCCAAGGCCCTGGCCTACGTCGAGACCGGGCGCGCGCGCGGCAAGGTGGTCATCCGCGTGCGTTGATGGTTCGCCGCACCACGCGCGAACAGCCCCAAAAAGAAAACCCGGCTCGTCGGCCGGGCTCTCTCGTGTGCTCGTGTCCCCTCGGTCACACCACGGGCGGGGTCGGAAGCCTCTTTCGCGGCTGCTTTTCCGCGGGCTCCGGCGGGGGCGCCGCGGCGATGTCGAAGACGAGCTTGTCGTCCTTGGCGTCCACCGTGACCTTGCCGCCGTGTTCCAGCTTGCCAAAGAGCAGCTCGTCGGTGAGCGGCTTCTTGACCTCCTGGTGGATCAGCCGACCCATGGGGCGAGCACCGTTCTGCGGGTCGTAGCCCTTCTTGGCCAGGTACTCCTTGGCCGCGTCCGTCAGCTCGATGGTGACCCTGCGCGCGCGCAGCTGGTCGCTCAGCTCGTTGACGAACTTCAGCACAATCCGCTGCATGATTTCCGGCGTCAGCGGCGCAAACCCGATCTTCGCGTCCAGCCGGTTGCGGAACTCCGGGCTGAAGAAGCGCTTGAAGGCCTTCTCGTCCTCGCCCACCGGCAACGGGCTCTCACCAAAGCCCAGCTTGCGTGCGGCCATCTCCCGCGCTCCCACGTTGCTGGTCATGATCAGGATCACGTGCCGGAAGTCCGCCGGCTTGCCCTGCGCGTCCGTCAACGTCCCGTGGTCCATGACCTGCAGCAGGATGTTGTAGATGTCCGGGTGCGCCTTCTCGATCTCGTCCAGGAGCAGCACCGCGTGCGGCGTCTTGGTCACGGCGTCGGTGAGCAGGCCGCCGCGGTCAAAGCCCACGTACCCCGGCGGAGAGCCAATCAGGCGGCTCACCGTGTGCGCCTCCATGTACTCGCTCATGTCAAAGCGGATGAAGGCAATGCCCAGCGTCTTGGCCAGTACCTTGGCCACTTCCGTCTTGCCCACGCCGGTGGGGCCGGTGAACAGGAAGCTGCCAATGGGCTTGTTGGGATTGCCCAGCCCGGCGCGCGACATCTTGATTGCCGTGGCCAGCTGCGTGAGCGCCTCCTCCTGCCCGAAGATGAGCTTCTTGAGGTCCGTCTCCAGGTTCTGCAGCACCGTCTTGTCCTGGGCGTTGACCTGCTTGGCGGGGATCTGCGCCATGCGCGCCACCACCGCCTCAATGTGCTTGGCCTTCACCAGCCGCTCACCGCCGTCCTGGTGCGCCTTCAGCTTCACCGCCGCGCCCGCCTCGTCGACGAGGTCAATGGCCTTGTCCGGCAGCTTGCGGTCCTGGAGGTGACGGTTGCTGAGCTCCGCCGCCGCCTTGAGGGCGCCAAAGCTGTATTCCACGCCGTGGAAGTCCTCGTAGTGCTTCTTGAGGCCCTTCAGGATCTGGATGGTCTCCTTCACCGTGGGCTCGCCCACCTCCACCTTCTGGAAGCGACGCACCAGCGCCCGGTCCCGCTCAAACCGCGTCCGGTAGTCCTGGAACGTCGTGGAGCCGATGCAGCGCAGCTTCCCGCTGGCCAGCGCGGGCTTCAGCAGGTTGGACGCGTCCATGGCCCCTTCGCTCGTCCCGCCCGCACCGATGATGGTGTGGATCTCGTCGATGAAGAGGATGGCGTTCTCCTGCTTCTGCAGCGCCTTCAGCACTGCCTTCAGCCGGTTCTCGAAGTCACCGCGGTAGCGCGTGCCCGCCACCAGCGCGCCCATGTCCAGGTTGTAGACGCGCGCGTTCTTGAGGCTGTCCGGCACCTCCCCGCGGTGGATCTTGAGCGCCAGGCCTTCCGCCAACGCGGTCTTGCCCACGCCGGCGTCACCCACGAACAGCGGGTTGTTCTTCTTCCGTCGCGCCAGGATGAGCACCGTCCGCTCAATCTCCTTGGCGCGACCCACCAACGGGTCAATGGTTCCCCGCGCCGCCTGCGCGTTGAGGTCCACGCAGAAGGCCGCCAGCGGGTCCTGACCGGCCGCGGGGTCCTCCTCCGCCTCGGTCTCCACGCTCCCGGTCTGCTGCTGCCGGTCGTTCTCGGTGGCCGGTGGCGTGCTGTTCTCGTCGGTGCCCGGGTACTTGGTCACGCCGTGGCTGATGTACTTGAGCACGTCCAGGCGGGAGGCCCCGGACTTCTCCAGCAGGTACGCCGCGTGGCTCTCCCGCTCCGCGAACATGGACACCAGCACGTTGTGGCCCTTGACCACCTCCTTGCCGGCGCTCTGGACCTGGATGATGGCCCGCTGGAGCACGCGCTGGAACGCAGGCGTGGGTGTGGGTTGCACGGCCTCGTCTTCCGGGAGGCTGGTCAGCTGCGTGCTGAGGAACTCATCCAACTGCTTCTTCAGCGCAGCCACGTTGCCGCCGCTGTGGCGGATGACCTTGGCCGTGGGGTCGTCATGCAGGAGCGCGTACAGCAGGTGCTCCAGCGTGACCACCTCGTGACGTCGGAGGGCCGCCTCATTGACGGCCACCTGAAGGCTGATTTCAAGCTCGGGGGCGAGTTTCATTCTGGTTCCATGGTGCACTTGAGCGGGTAGCCGTTGTCCCTGGCAAACTCGCTGACCTGCGCGACTTTGAGTTCCGCAACCTCGTGGGTGAACACTCCGCAGACTCCCACACCCTCGTGATGGACCTGCAGCATGATCTGCGTGGCCTCCGTCTGTGTTTTACGGAAGAACCGCATCAGCACCAGCACCACGAACTCCTGTGTGGTGAAATCGTCGTTATGCAGCAGGACCTTGTAATTCCTGGGCTTTTTGAGTCGGGTACGCTCCTTGGTAGCAACGTCACCTTGCTCCAGACCCTTCTTCTCGGTGGACATTCACTCTCGCTCGCGTGCGACACGGGGGTTCTAACCACGGAAGGTAGGCAGAACCGGCAGGATGTGCACGCTTCGCGTGATCTGGGCCGGAGCTCCGGGGCTTCGGTCCATCACCGACGTGGCCTGGTGGGGGACGCCGTGCTCGGGGGCATACCATGCGGGGGCCTGGCCTCCGCCATTGCTGCCCAGGGTTGAACCTTTCTCCGCGCGCGTGGGGACTGCCGGGGTCCTGCGGGTGAGCGGGGACGCGGGCTGCCGTGGGTCCTTCCGGCGGCCTGGGCTCGTCGTGGGCGCCCCGAGGGGGAGCTTGGGGACGGACCGTGGGCGCGCGCTGCGCGGTGGGGCGTGCGCGCCCGCGTCAAGGGTGTTGTAGCCACGGCTCAGGCATTCGTCCGGCGCGGCTGCCGATTTTCCTGGCAGCGGTGCTGATCCGGAACCCTCGGAGGGTGTGCAGCTCACGTCCCGTCACTTTGGCGCTTGAGTGCGGGCGCCGGGGCAAGTATGAGGCCGGCCCCTTTTGATTCACGACCCCCCAGGGGTCCGGCAAAGGAACCGAGATGGCCGAGAAGACTGCAACCAAGCGCACCCGTGGTGCCGCGCGGAAGGCTCGCGCGGAGCGTCGCTGCATGATTGAGGGCTGCAAGAATCCCTACCGCGCCAAGGGTTACTGCGACGCGCACTACGGCCACTGGCGCCGCGGTGAGTACGGCAAGGCCCGCTACGACATCTGCAGCAAGGCCGACTGCAAGAAGCCGGTGCACAAGCACGGTCTGTGCGAGGCGCACTACAAGGAGTGGTGGACCGCGCGGCACCCTGAGACTGCCGCCGCCGCCGGCTGAGTCGCAGCAACCGTCCCATCCAGGCCAGCCATCCGCCCGGGCGTCCCCCCGACGCTCCGGGCCGTGGTGTTTCCAGCGGTCCCCCTCGACGCGCCTCCACGCGGATCATCGCTCGCGTCGCCCCGTCCCCCGCGCCCGACGACGCTCCGCCCACCCACCTTGCCTCGGCGTTCGCACGCGGCGGACCACTTCCGCGCGCCATCCTTCGCGCAATTCCTGCATCGGTGACGACGTCAGATCCCCCGGATTCCCCGAGCCTCGCGTGTTAGCCTGGCGCCGTGTTGGTTTCTGAAGCGCTGCGCATCAACCTGTCATGGCTCATCCGCCTGCGGTGGTGTGCGTTGCTGGGCCAACTGCTCACCATTCTCGTCGTCGACCGGCTCATGGAGGTGCGGCTGCCGCTGGCTCCGTTGCTTGGGCTGCTCGGCGTGGGCGCGCTGACCAACGTTGGCGCGGTGGTGCGCGTGCGTGGCGGCCGCATGGTGCGGGAGTGGGAACTGGCGGTCCTGATGGGCGTGGACATCCTGGTGCTGACGGGGCTGCTCTACTTCACCGGCGGACCGTTCAACCCCTTCTCGTTCATGTACCTCGTCCACATCGCCTTGGCCGCGGTGGTTCTCGGCGCGCGGTGGACGTGGGCGCTGATGCTGGTCTCGCTGGTCTGCTCGGGCGTGCTGTTCGTCGATCACCGGGAGCTGGCGCTGGCTGAGGCGGGCCACGGCGAGCACATGAAGCTCCACCTGCGGGGCATGTGGGTGGCCTTTGGCGTGGCCGGGGCGTTCATCGTCCATTTCCTGCTGCGCGTGACGCGCGCCCTCTCGGCGCGGGAGGCTGAGCTGGAGGCAACGCGCGTGGCCACCATGCGGGCGGGGCGGTTGGCGTCCCTGGGCACGCTGGCCGCCGGCGCGGCGCATGAGCTGGCCACGCCGCTCTCCACCATCGCGGTGGTGGCCCGGGAACTGGAGCGCCAACTCCACGGCGGGGCGGTGGAGGACGTGCGGCTCATGCGCGGCGAGGTCGATCGGTGTCGCGCGATCCTGGACCAGATGGCCGCGGGTGCCGGCCAGCAGGCGGGTGAGGGCCTGGTGCAGGTGGCGTTGGAGGAGCTCATCGAGGCCTCGCTCGCGGACCTGTGTGGTCGACCGCGGGTGCGCGTGGAGCTGGAGCCGGCGGCGCGGGGAATACGGCTGTGCCTGCCGCGGCGGGCGCTGGCCCAGGCGCTCCGTCGGGTGGTGCGCAACGCGTTGGAGGCCTCGCCGCCGGGCGCGGAGGTCGTTCTCGGGGCGCGGGCTGCAACGGGTGGGGTCCTTGTGCAGGTGCGCGACTCCGGCCCCGGCATGCCGCCGGAAGTCCTGGCCCGCGTCGGCGAGCCGTTCTTCACCACCAAAGCACCGGGACGGGGCATGGGGCTGGGGCTGTTCCTCACGCGGGCGCTGCTGGAGCGGCTTGGCGGCAGTTTCACGCTGGAATCCGCTCCCGGCCGCGGCACGGTTGCCACCCTGAAGCTGCAGACCCTCCCGGAGGGCACCGCGCCGACCACGGGGCACTGACCAATGGAACCCGCGCGCATGCTCCCCTCCATCCTGGTCTGTGACGACGACGAGATCTTCCGAACCCGCCTCGCGCGCGCGCTGGCCGAGCGCGGTCACGAGGTGCGCACCGCGGCCAACCACGACGAGGCCATGGCCCTGGCCTGCGCGGACTCGCCGGAGCTCGCCGTGGTGGACCTGCGCATGCCGGGTCGCTCTGGGCTGGAGCTGGTGCGGGACCTGTTGGTGGTGGACCCGGCCACGCGCGTGGTGGTGCTGACCGGGTATGGCTCCATTGCCACCGCGGTGGACGCCATCCGGCTTGGGGCGGTGAACTACCTGCCGAAGCCCGCCGACGCCGACGAGGTCCTGGCGGCCTTCACGCGCAAGGAGAACGTGGCCCTGGGGCCCCCGGCGGTACCGGCGCCGTCGCTGGCGCGGGCGGAATGGGAGCACATCAACCGCGTGCTCTCCGACGCGGGCGGCAACATCTCGGAGGCCGCGCGCCGCCTGGGTCTGCACCGGCGCTCACTCCAGCGCAAGCTGCAGAAGTTCCCGCCCAACGTGTGAGCGAGGGGCTCAGAAGTCAGAAGTCAGAAGTCAGAAGGCGCCCCACGATGACGACGGGGCAGCACCCTCCGACTTTCGTATCCTGCCTTCCGAATTCCCTGCTCGCGATTTCCCGACATCCGTCGGACAGGTGCACCACAACGACGCGCGGCACCTTCTGACTTCTGACTTCTGACTTCCTTTTGGGAACCCCGCCACCCCTTCAGTTGTCCCGCGCTCCCTCGGCAACCCACTGGCGGATGAGCTTGTAGTCCGCGTCGTCGGGGGTCCAGAAGCCGCCGCCGCCGTGGTTCACTGTCCCGTCGGTGCGCTTGCGCGTCTTGGCCAGCGCCTCGCTGAGGTCCGGATCGGCGGGGTCCACCATGGCGCGGAAACCCTCCTTGGTCTCGCCGTCGACGGTGGAGCCGCCATACGACGTGAAGTCCTTTCCGTCGCTGTAGTCGAAGCTGGTGGCGTTCTGGTCGCGGATGTCCGAGGCGGTCACCAGGCGCGTGGCCCGCTTGCCCGGGATGTGGCACGGCACGCACTTGGCGCTCAGCACCGGGAGCACGTGCTGGCGGAAGCTGATGTTGGACTCCGGGTAGCCGCCCAGCGTCGGCTTCGAGGAGACCCAGGCCGCGCCGGAGAAGCCCATGGACGCGTGGTGCATGTTGCAGCTCATGCGTGAGACGGGACTGGTGGCACCGCCCACCGGGGCCACGGTGACCATGTGGCGCGTGGCGTTGTCGTTCTGGATCCACGCCTTGTACTGCCAGGTGCGGGTGTCCTCGGGGTCGGCGGGAACAAAGCCCGCGTCGGTCTGCTCATAGAGCGTGTGCGTGGTGCCGCCGTGGCTGGAGACCGCGTTGGGGTTGGAGGCAATGCGCGTGGTTGTCCAGAAGTTGCCCACCTTGTTGGTGGTCATGCTCAGCACGTTGCCTTCAATGTCCTGCAGGATCACCTCGGCGCCCACCGCGGGGCGACGCGCCAGGCGGTCCTCGTAGATCGTGCCGGACATGGTGAAGAGCACGTTGCCCGCCTTGCCGCCGGCGTAGTGGCACACGCCGCAGTCCTCGCCGGCAAAGTGCAGGCCCTCTCCCACGCCGTTGTCCTTTCCCACGACGTGACCGGAGGGCGGCGGCTGGTGCTTGCGTTCCAACGCGTTGAAGTTGGTGGCGTCATAGGCTCCCAGGAGCAGCGAGACGCCGACGATGACGAATAGCGCAGCGCGGAACATGGCTCATTCTCCGTGACATTGACCGTCGTGACAGTGCTCGCCCCCGCCGGAGACGCCGCCGGTGGCGCCTCCGGGCACGGGCTGACCTGAGGCCAGGTCCACCACGTAGGCACTTCCCACGTCGCCGTCGCCGCGCGGCGCGCCGATGAGCAGCGTGTTGTTCTTCCCCACGGCCAGGAAACTGCCGTATCCCTGGAACCTGCGGGTGCCCGGGAAGCCGGTGGCGCTCGCCAACGTCGTCGACGCGCCCAGGTCCTTGCCGCGGAAGAGATACACGCGGCCGCGCATGTCATTGGTCTCCACGTCCGCGCCGGGCGCGCCCACCACGAAGTCCGCCTTGCCGTCCGCGTCGACGTCACCCGCGGGCACCAGCGCGACTCCGAGCCGACCGAACAAGGCGGGCCCCGGAATCGTGACCAGCAGGTCCGCGGGCGTTGGCGTGGCGTCCAGATCCACCGTTCGCGGCGTGGTGCCGCGGGTGATGACGAAGAGCGCGCCGGTATCCCTCGCATCGCCCACCTTGGCTGCCGGCGCACCCACGACGATGTATTCCCCCGCCACGGCCAGCGAGCGACCAAACCCCGCGGCGACGCTCTTTACCGTCAGGTCGGGCGTATCCAGCGCAGGGGCGAAGCCGGTGCCGCCGCGGTAGCCCAGGATCTTCCCCGCGGCGCCGAGCAGGAGGTCGTCTTTTCCGTCGCCATCGAAGTCGCCGGAGGCCACGGCCCATCCCAGCCCCTTGTTCGCGCTGGTGGCAGCCAGCGAGATGCGGGTGGTGAAGCTGGGCGCCAGGAATACGTGCACCGAGCCTTGCTGGAAGAGCGCGGAGTCGGGAGTGTCAAAGGGCGCGCCCACAATGAGGTCGGCCTGCCCGTCCGCGTTGAGGTCGCCGCGTGCCATCACATAGCCGAACTTCGCCGCCGGCCTGCCCGCCGCCACGGTGGTCAGCACCTCGCCGTTCTTGCCCCCGCGGTACACCGTCACGCTGCCACACAGCGCCGTCTCCGTGCTGTTGCCCGTCAGCGCGCTGACGGCGAGCTCGTCGTGCCCGTCGCCGTCCACGTCGGAGAGCCGCAACACCGCGAAGCCGTGGTTGTCCTCTCCGGTCAGCTTCAGCGCAGCGCTCTCCGCGAAGCCCTGCTCCGTGCCGGGATAGACCAGCAAGACGCCGAGCTTGTCCCCCTGCTGCGCCCACGGCGCGCCCACCACCTTGTCGTCGCGGCCGTCGCCGTCCAGGTCCGCAAACGCGGCGCCTTGCCCCTGCTTGCCGTGCGCGAACTCCACGGGAGGCGGCTCTTCCGTCGGGGGAGGCTGTTCGCTGGGCGGTTTGGGGTTGGGACAGCCCTGGAGCAGCGCGAGCGCCAGCGCGGGCAGGGGAAGGAACGTACGCGTATTCATGGCCACGGCGTATCACCGCCCAAGCCAGCTCCCCCTGCGACGTGTTGTCGCAGGGCGCTTCGTCATGCTTCGCCCTGGTCACGAAGATGGACCGGACGCGGAATCTGCGCGGACCTTCTTTGTCGTCGGAAGAACGGCATGAGGCGCATTCCCTGCGCGCCTGCCAGTGATGATTCTTCGCGGAACCCTGAGACGCGGCGAACGCGGTGGCGGGGTCAGGGCGTGGGCAGCCCGGCGCGGGAGGTCACCGCGGCGGGGGAGATCTTCACTTCCATGACGGTGGTGAACTTCACCGTGCAGCTCAGCGTGGGCCGCCGGTTGGCCACGATGTCCGTGCGCACCGACATGGACTCCGCGGTCACGTAGTCCTTCAGCTCCGCACCGGTGAGCGGCACGTCGACGGCAAAGACCCCGTCGGCAAAGGTGCGGGGGCCGGTACCGCCGTCGGTGCCGGGGGGCGGCTCGCTCTGCGCCACCAGCACCTCCGGCTTCCCCTCCGACGCCACGAACATGCTGAGGCTGTCCAGGAAGTCCAGGTCCACCAGCGGCTGGTTGTTGCGCAGGGGCGCGGTGACCTCCAGGCGCACCTGCTTCATCTTCACGCTCTCCACGTCGGTCTTGGTGACGCCCTGGTTCTGCAGGCTGGTGGTGAGTGAGGCGCTGAGGCCCGCGCCGGTCTGCGGCGTGTTGAGCGCGTTGTTCTCCAGCGTGGCGCCGGTGGGACCTCCGCCAACCTCCACGCTCTCTTCGTGCTTGACCTCAATGACGTCGGGACGGTCCCCCGGGGTCTCGCCGCACGCCGCCGCCAGCGCCACCAGCGCACACATCACCGTCCGGGTCATGACCGCCTCCTCCTCGCCAGCACGGCCAACAGCGCGGCCGCCAGGGCCATTCCGGCGGGCGCCTCGTCGTCACCCGCCACCGCGCAGCCGCACGGTCCGGGGTTGGTGTCGCCGGGCTCGTCGACCATGTTCACCTTGAGGCCCAGGTCGGTGCCCACGTTGCCGCTGTTGTGGTCGTCGTGGTGGAAGCTCTTCCACTGGATGGGACCCACCTCGTCGGCGCTCTTCTTCTCCACGCGGCCGGGCATGTCCCAGACAAACAGCCAGCCCTCGCGCGTGGCGGTGGCCACCTCCATCCTGTTGTCGCCGTCCAGGTCGCCCAGCGCCGGGGTGGTGATGACCCAGCCCATGGTGTTCTTGGGCCAGCCCTCCGGCTCCTTGCCCTCGTGGTTGAACGCGTGGACGAAGTAGACGCCGCTGCCGCTGATGGTCTCGGGGAGCTCGTCGCCGTCCAGGTCGCCCACGGCGTAGTTCATGAAGAACTGGAAGTCCTCCACCACCTGCGGGAAGCCGCTCAGGAAGTAGCCGTTGTCGCTGTCCCACGCGCTGACGTTGTGCTGGAACGGGATGCGCAGGCCGCCGCTGTCCGCCGCGCCCGCCAGCCCCAGGCCCGCCGTCCCGTCGATGATGTCCAGCACGCCGTCCATGTTGAGGTCGGCAATGGTGGGGTTGTTGATGAGGCCGGCCACCAGCAGCTCGTCGGTGTTCTTGTTCTCGCCAAAGTACTCGGAGGCCTGCTGCATGGCGGGCACCGCGCCAAACTCCCGGCCTTCACCGTCCAGCTTGTTGAGCGGGCCGCCCATGGCGGCGTTGACGATCTCGTCCTTCCCGTCGCCGTCAAAGTCCGCCGCGGCGGCGGTGTTGGGCATGCCCTTGCCCACGTAGGGGAGCACGTCGTTGACAAAGCCGGCCAGCGTGGTGGGCCAGCCCGGCATGAACGGCCCGCCCGCCGCGGCGTTGCCCTGGCCCTTGATGGCGTACAGGTACGCGCCGTTGCTGTTGTCGATCTTCTCGCCCGTCCCCACCACGATCTCGGGCTTCCCGTCGCCATCCAGGTCCGCCACGGTGGGCGTGGCAATGATGCGCTCATCAAAGCGCCCATCCCGTCCCAGCGGCACCACCTCGTTGGCGGCGTGCACGGGCCAGCCGTTCACCGCGCTGCCGTCGTGGTTCCAGGCGTAGACCCACTGGTCCAGGCCGGCCGCCACGATCTCCAGGTCCCCGTCGGCGTCCAGGTCCACCAGCACCGGGCTGGCAAAGAAGCCCAGCTCCGCGCTGCGGTTCTCCGTCGGATCCTGCTTGGCCCACAGGAACTCGCTGACGTGCGCGGGGTCCATGGCCACCGGGAAGCCGCTGAGCACCTGGCCGGAGGCGTTGTAGGCGAACACCAGCCCGTCCATCGTCGCCACCACCACGTCGCGCTCGGCGCTGCCGTCGCCGTTGAGGTCGCCTACCGCCAGCGTGGCCACCACGGAGGCGTACACGCTCGCCGGGTCAATGGCGCCGGAGGTGTAGGCGGCGGAGGCTCGGTGGCACTTGCGCTTGAGCGCGGGCTCGGAGGCGTTGCAGATCTCGTCGGAGAGGCTGCCGTAGCGGTTGGTGCGGACCGGCCAGCTGGGGAGCTCGCTGCCGTCGCCGCGGAAGGCGTGCACCGTGCCGTCGGCCAGGCCCAGCACCAGCTCTTCCTTTCCGTCGCCGTCCAGGTCCGTGATCTTGGGGCTGCTCTCACCGCTTGCGCCCAGGTAGAGCGCCAGCGCCCGACGACGCTGCGGATCCCGCAGGATGCTGAACGCCTTGCGGTACTCCCCGCGGATGGTCTCTCCGCCGCGCGTCACGGTGGCGCGGACGCGGATGGTGATGGTGCGCGCGTCGCGGTCCCTGGCGGGCGTCTGCGCGTCGGGGAAGAAGGTGGTGAGGTCCAGCGTGCCAAACGTGCCGTCAAATGCCTGCGCGCGCGTAGCCTGGCCGTTGCTCACCTGCACGAACTCGCTGTCCTTGGGCGCCACGCCCTTGGCCACTTCCAGCACCCAGTCCGCGGCGTCGTCGCGCGGGACCTTCACGGTGCCCTTCACCTCCAGGCTCGGCGTCACCGCGGGGTCGAACTGCTCGAAGAACAGCGGCGCGGTGATGTCCACCATGGGCGGGATCCTCTTGTCGCGCAGCATCTCCAGGGAGGCGCGCGCATTGTTGCGCCCGTAGCCGAACGCTTCGTCCCAGCCCTCGTTGGAGATGTACTTCTTGAGCTGCAACGCCTCCGGGTCCTTCTCCGCGCCGGTGACGTCGATGTCGTCGGCGCTGGCAATCAGGACCTGGAACGCTTCACCGGCGGCCAGCGGCTGCGTGTAGTACGGGTCACCGCTGTCCTGGAGCTGGAAGTAGTAGCTGTAGAGCAGGCCCGCCTGACCGCTGGTCTTGCCCGTGGCCTCGGAGGAGCAGCCCGTGCCCGGCGTGCTGAGCTGCAGGTGCGCGCCGTAGTTGGTGCAGTTGTTGAAGTTCAGGAACGTCGTGGCGGCGTACCAGCGGCCCGGTTGTCCGTCGCTATCGTAGGTGATGGCGTGCACGTTGATGAGGTGCTCCGCGTTGGCGGGCATGTTGTGGTGCACGCTGGTCTCATCGGCGGCGGAGCCCACCACCAGCACGCCGTTGTTCCACGCGTAGTCAATGGCCTGGCGCATGAACGGCGTGGCGTTGAGCGTGCCCAGCGCCTCCTGCACCACCGAGGCGCCGCTGTCCACCGAGAAGATCACGCCCTCGGCGAACTGGTTGACGTCGGCAATGAAGCTGTCACCCACGCGCACGTTCAGCAGGGTGCAGCGCGGACACACGCCAATGCCGCCGTTGTTGTCATTGCCCTGGCCCACGCTGTCGTTCGCCTCGCCGGTGCCGTGGCCGTAGCGCGTGTCGTCGGAAGGGTCGTTGTCGTTCCAGAAGAAGTCCCAGCCGCTGATGTCGTCCACGTACCCGTTCTGGTCGTCGTCCACGTCGTCGCTGCAGGGCGCGTTGGTGCTGGGATTGGTGCCGTGGATGAGGTCCTGCGGGTCCAGCCCGTTGCGGCCGTTCCAGTCCGCGTACGGCGGGTCGGCCCAGTCGTAGTCGCGGATGTTGAAGACGCCGTCGCCGTTGACGTCGTAGCTCGCCGGGTCCGCCACGCTGGCGCCGGGCGGCGGGCACGCGGCCAGCTCCCGCGCGTTGAGGTACGCCTTCTCGGAGAGGTTGCGGTCGTCCCAGTGGATGCCGCTGTCCAGCACCGCCACCATGGAGCGCGGGTCGCCACGGGAGAGCAGCCACGCACGGTCCGCGCTCTGTCCGGAGGCCAGGCCGGCCTGACCCGGACGCGTGCAGTTGGTGGTGTTGCCGCCGGTGCACGCCGTCTTCTCCTCGGCGCGCATGTTCACCCCCGCGTTGTTGCCGGGGTGGCTGGTCTCGTCGGGAAGGAAGCCGAACAGCTCCCAGCTGCCGCCGAATCCGTCGTCGGAGGGCCACACCGCGCGGTTCTTGAGCTCGTCGGCGGTCAGGTCAGCCACGTCGGGCGGCCACACCTCCACGTGCACCGGGATGCGCACCGCCTCCCCACCTGCGGTCGGCGTGATCACCACCGCGCCATCAAAGGGCCCGTTCCCGGTCAGCGACTCCGTGGCCACCGTGACCTGCACCTTGAGGGGACCGGTCTGCTCCGTGGTGGGGCTCACCGTCACGAACGCACCTTCTGCGCTGGCGGTCCAGGCCTCCGCCGCGTCGGCGGTGACCTGCACGTACTTCCGGGGAGTCTTGGCGCCGCGGATGGCCTTCAGCGTCGGGAGCTGCTCGAAGCCGCGCGTGGCGGGTGTGGTGGCCTCGTCGGCGGTCAACGCCAGGGCGGGGGTGGCGCCTCCCACGACGCCCGTCAGGAGCAAGAGTGAGGAAAGTCTGCAGCACCACAGCCGGCCCATGAGCACGCCTCCAGGAAAGCCCCGGTCCACACCAGCCGCGAACGAGGCGGGGGAAGGGGGCGCGCAATGTAGGAGAACCGCGCGCGCAGCGCCAACGCGCCCCGCGCGGTCACTTGCGGGCCGAAAATGAAGGCTTTTGTTGACGGCCTGCGCGGGCCAAACCTAGCGTACCGGATCCTGGTGCGGGCCCTGCGCGGGACGTCGTGTTGCCGTCTTGAGCCGGGTGGCCGCAACCCCCTGAGGAGGCTGGAGGCCCCATGCGTGTCACCCGTGCCTGGATCCTTGTCCTGTTTGCGGCATTCGTCGCTCCCGCACTGCTGATGGCGCAGGAGCTCAAGACCATCAACAAGCCCGGCGTCATGGTGGGCAACGCCGCCACGGACGACGAGAAGGGCAAGCCCCTCAAGATCAAGAAGGGCGAGAAGGTCACCGTCATCTACAGCCGTGATGACTGGATGTGGGTGAAGACCAAGGGCGGTCGCGCCGGCTGGGTGCTCAAGAAGGAAGTCAAGGTGCTGGACGCCGCCGCGGACGCCTCCGACGACAAGAAGAAGGACGACGACAAGGCCACCAAGCAGGCCGCTGCCGAGGAGGCCAAGAAGAAGAAGGAGGAGGAGAAGGCCGCCA